>JAAWLO010000043.1 GCA_022797935.1 Oscillibacter sp.
CGACGGGCCGTGCACGGTCCAAAAGAGAAAAAGCGCCTAAGGCTGAACATACGGGGGATTCCAATACGGGGGCGCGCCGGTAGTCACCGAGCGGTCCTGTTTATATATCTGCCCGCGACGGGGGTTTTGTACTGCTTTGCGGCGTGGGATGAGGGCGTCGTGCTCCTGTCTCACGCATTTTTAGGGAGCTTGTGGAAGCCTCGTCTTCTCCTGGTCCCTCGTCTTTCGTCCTTCGTCCCCCGTCTTTCGTCTCTCGTCCCTCCCCCCGCAGGGTGGGGGGAATGCTCAAGGGGGGACCGCAGTCCCCTCTTGATTAGCGGCGGAGGAAATGGAACGGAATGGATGCTGCCGCAGCGCGGCAGCGGAATGGAGTGGAATTTTCGACGCCGCGGCTGCGGATGGAATGGTACGTTCAACGCTGTAGATTCCTTGCTGCAGAGCTTCCAGATTCAGAGGCACCAGCTTCGCCTTCTCACCCCGAAACATCCCGCGTATCATTTCCTCTGCCGTCTCCCGCTTCAGCGCGCCCGACGCCGCAATATAAGCGCCCAGCATAACCATATTGGCCGCTTTCGGATTCCCCAGCTCATAGGCAATGCTTTCACAGGGAACATACACCGTCCGCACATCCGGACGCGTCAAACGCTCCTCCGTCACAGAACAGTTAATCAGCACAAGACCTCCGCTGACAACCTGCCCGCCGAATTTCGCAATAGAAGGCGCGTTCATGGCAATCAAATCCGTGGGATGCGTAAACACCGGAGAGCCAACCGGCCTGCTGGACAGCACAACCGAACAGTTGGCCGTCCCGCCCCGCATCTCCGGCCCGTATGACGGAGCCCACGTCACATGAAAGCCCTCCGCCATGCCCGCTTCCACCAGATTCTTGCCAATGGACATCACGCCCTGGCCGCCAAATCCGGAAATGATGATTTCCCGCTTCATCTCAATGCACCTCCACATGCAGCGGCGTGTCCTTGATTACGCCCAGCGGATAATAAGGGATCATGGTTTCCTTCAGCCACTGCACCGCTTTCAGCGGCGTCATGCCCCAGTTGGTGGGACAGGTAGACAGCACCTCCACAAAGGTAAAGCCCTCCCGGTTCATCTGCTTCTCAAAGGCCCTGCGGATAGCCCGCTTTGCTTTATTGAGATTTGCGATATCCGCCACGCACACCCGCTCTGCGTAAACACAGCCGTCCAGCGTGGACAGCATCTCCGCCACCCGAATGGGCATTCCCGCCTGCTCTGCGGTCCGGCCCGTCTGGCAGGTCGTGGCTTTCTGGCCAATCAGCGTCGTGGGAGCCATCTGCCCGCCGGTCATGCCGTAAATGGCGTTGTTGACAAAAATGGTGGTAAACTTCTCCCCCCGCATAGCCGCGTGGACAATTTCTCCCGCGCCGATAGACGCCAGGTCTCCGTCCCCCTGGTAGGTGAACACGGCCTGGTCCGGATGGGTGCGCTTGATGCCTGTGGCCACCGCTGGGGCACGGCCATGGGCGGCCTCCATCATGTCACAGTTGAAGTAGTTATAGGCGAAGACGGAACAGCCTACCGGGCACACGCCGATTGCCTCGTCCAGCAGGTCCAGCTCGGTCAGCACCTCTGCCACCAGCTTGTGGATAATGCCGTGGTGACAGCCGGGGCAGTAGTGCAGCTCCGCGTCCGTCAGACCCCGGGTCTTCTGATACACAACGGCCATTCAGCCCGCCTCCTTCCACAGCGCCTCCGCCGCCTGAACCATCTCCTCCGCCGTGGGAATGATGCCCCCGGCGTGGCCCAGATAGCGAATGGGTTTCCGGCCCTCCACCGCCAGACGCACGTCGTCCAGCATCTGTCCGCAGGAGCTCATCTCCACATCCAGGAAGCCCCGGACCGTCCCGCGCTCTGCCAGGGCCCGCAGAGCCGCTTCCGGGAAGGGCCACAGGGTCACGGGCCGGAAGAGACCCGCCTTCACCCCCCTGGCCCGCAGAGCCTCGATGGCCGTGAGGGCGATACGGGCGGGGGTGCCATAGGCCGTGAGAATGATTTCCGCGTCCTCACAGGCCTCCTCCGCCCAGCGGACCTCCCGCCTCTCCATTTCCGCGTACTTGGCGGAAAGATGGCGGTTCAGAGCGTCGCAGGCCTCCGGGTCCATGTAGAGGGAGTTGATGATGTTATTGTGGCCCCGCCCCCGGCGGCCGTTGGCGGCCCAGTCCTTGGGGGGCAGCTTCCGCCTGGGAATCTCCCGCCATTCGATGGGTTCCATCATCTGGCCGATCAGTCCGTCGCAGACGATCATGACGGGATTGCGGTACTGGTCCGCAAGGCCGAAGGCCTCCTGGACGAAATCCGCCGTCTCCTGGATGTTGGACGGAGCCAGAACCAGGGTCCGGTAATCCCCGTTGCCGCCGCCCCGGGTGGCCTGATAATAATCCCCCTGGCCGGGCTGGATGGTGCCCAGGCCCGGTCCGCCCCGCATGCAGTTGACAATGACGCAGGGCAGCTCCGCAGCGGCAAGGTACGTAATTCCCTCCTGCTTCAGGCTGATGCCCGGGGAGGACGAAGAGGTCATGACCCGCATTCCCGACCCGGCGGCGCCGTAGACCATGTTGATGGCGGCGATTTCCGACTCGGACTGAACGAACACGCCGCCTGCCGCCGGGAGGTGGACGGACATGTATTCCGGGACCTCGCTCTGGGGGGTGATGGGATAGCCGAAGAAGCAGTCGCAGCCCGCCCGGATGGCGGCTTCGGCAATGGCTTCATTGCCTTTCCAGAGTTCCTTTGGCATAAGGGTAACGCCTCCTTTGCACAAGCGTGTCTAATCGAACCGCTCCACCGTGATGATGGAGTCGGGGCAGATTTTCGCGCAGCTGGCGCAGGCAATGCAGGCCTGCAGGTCAGTAACGGCGGCGGGATGGTATCCCTTGCGGTTGATAACGCGGGTGTCGATGGCGATCAGGTGCTTCGGGCAGACAGCGGCGCAGAGCTCACAGCCCTTGCAGCGGTCGGACTGGAAGGTTATTTTAACGGTCATGATGGATACGCCTCCTCATTCCGAAACCGGTTTGGCACGCGGTTTCATTCCCAGGGTTTTTTCATCCGGATTTCCATTGGAAACAGGGGCCGGTTCTCCAGTTGGCCTGCGAAGCGGCTCTCCGCCGTGTGGCAGAGGACCGGGATGCCTGTCTCCCGGGAAACGGCCTCCGCCAGGACCGCGCCCCGGCGGATGTCCTCGGGGGCGGTTTCCCTGCAGAGGTGGGTGTTGTTCACCAGTCCCGTGCAGGTAAGGCCGCACACCGCCTCAATGGCCCGGAGATACGCAATGGCCGTTTCCGGCGTCCGGACTTCCGGCCGGTTGGCGTTGACCAGGTACACCAGCTGATGGTCCTCCCGCAGAATCTGAGGCCGCCAGCGGGCCAGCACCCGGGCCCCGGAGGGGTCCCCCCCAATATCCAGCACGCCCCGGGCGGTCCGGTCCTCCAGCAGGGCCAGCAGCTCCGCCGGAAGGGCGGGGACGTCCGCGCCGGTGCAGGCCTGGGAGGTGGCGATGAGCCGGATGCCCGCCGCCTCCAGCAGTTCCCGGCGCTCCCGGCTGCGGAAATAGGGGTTCACGATGTCCAGGTCTGCCAGCATCACCCGCTGCCCCTCCGCCGCCAGGGACAGGGCCAGGTTGACAGCGACCTCCGTCTTTCCCGTGCCGTAGTGGCCAGTGAGCAGAGTGAGGCGGTGAACAAAGGGAATGGCCATGGGGCTTCCTCCTCTCGGGACGAACGATCTTAATTGTCTGCTTTCTGTTTATATTGTATGATGTCATTGTATACCGCGTGAGATAGGATGTCAACCCTCTTCTTGAATTTTCCGGAAAAAGAGGGTATAATCCCTTCAGATGCCGGAGCGGCGAAGAAAGAGACGGCGGACCGGCCGCCGGAACAGGAGGAAGCAGGATGGAAGGAAAGCGCGTGAAATTGTCGGAGCAGACGGCGGACCGGCTGTATGAACAGATTGTGGAGGAAAGCCTCTACCTCCCCGGCTGCAAGCTGCCCAATGAGAATGAGCTCAGCGAGGCCCTGGGGGTGAGCCGCACCACCCTGCGAGAGGCCATCTCGTTTCTGGTGGCCCAGGGGGTGCTGGAGATCCGCCGGGGCAAGGGCACCTTTGTGGCGGAGAATCTCCCTGCCTCCGGTCTGGACCTGACGGCCCTGGCGGGGGTCCGCGCCCGGGGGCGGGCCCGGGACCTCTTTGAGATGCGGCTGATTTTTGAACCTGCCACAGTGGCCCTGGCCTGCCAGCGGGCCAGCGACGCGGAGCTGGAGCAGATTGCCAAAAGGGCCCGGCGGGTAGAACGGGCGGCTGCCAGCGGAGGCAATTGGCCTCAGGCGGACCAGGAATTCCACTGGGCTATTATCAAGGCCTCTCACAACGAGTATATGCGGCGGCTCTACCCCATCATCAACAGCGCCGTGGACGAGATTCTGCAAATCGCCACCAACCGCCAGCAGATGCAGGAGATTGCCCTCCGTGACAACCAGCTGATTCTGGACTTCCTCCTGAGCCGGGACGAGGCCGGCGCCCGCTATGCCATGAGCATTCACATGAAGCACCTGATTAACCGGCTCCAGGAGTGAGCCGCGTGAAAAATTACACAAAAATTTTGTAAATTTTACTAAAAATTGAGCGAAAATTTTATGCAATAATGCTGCCGTTCTGGGACAAAGCGGAAAAATACCCCTGCTTTTCCCAGCGCTATTCACAAATTGTACACAAACCTGCAAAAGCCTCTTAACAAATCCGGGAAAGGGGTGTATAATGCAGGCACAAGGCGTTGGTCCTGCCGGCGCCTGCAAATCTGGAGGCCGCCGGAGGCGGTTCCATCTGACGGAGCGGAGATACGGTATGGACAAAAGCCCTGGGGAATGCCTGGAACAGCTGCTGAACGCCTATTCCCACCAATACGACGTCACCCGGGACGTGACGGTGGAGGGGGGCTCCTTTCCGGCGGCGGCACATTATTTCCTGCGGGATGAACACTACCTGGTCCGCCGGGATAAGCAGTTTTACGCCACGGAGCAGCATGATTATACCTATTTTTATGTGGCGGACCACCTGGATGCGTCTGAGGCCCGGGCTCAGATGGACCTGGCTCTGCGGGCGGGGCGGAAGGAGGTCCGGCCTCATAAGGAGCACATGTGCTCCTATGTCACCCTGGTGGTGGTGGCCGGGACCATAGACCCGGAGGCCAAGAAGCTGCTGAAAAAGACCCGTTTCCAGAAAAATTTCCGGCTGTCGCTCCATGGCTGGATGGAGTTTCACATAGCAGCAATGGAATGTTCCACTGGGGATTTCCTCTCCAATCCAGCCGGGAGAGGGGTCCGCAAAACCCTGGAGGCCAATTTTGCCCCCAGAAAGTCATGAGAAAAGGAGAGTTTTCATGAACGGATTAGTACTTCTGATCATCAGCATTGCAGTACTGGCCGCCGGCTATATCCTGTATGGCCGCTGGCTGTGCAAGCAGTGGGGTGTTGGGGAGCTGGATCAGCCCACCCCGGCCCACACCTTGGAGGACGGCATTGACTATGTCCCCGCCAAGGCTCCCATTCTGATGGGCCATCATTTCTCGTCCATCGCCGGTGCGGGCCCTATTACCGGACCCATCAATGCCGCTGGCTTCGGCTGGCTGGCCTGCACGCTGTGGATTCTCGTGGGCGGTATCTTCTTTGGCGGCGTCCATGACTTCGGCGCGCTGTTCGCCTCCGTCCGTCACGACGGCAAGTCCATTGGCGAGATCATCTCCACCAACATGAGCAAGCGGGCGAAGATGCTGTTCCTGATCTTCTCCTACCTGACGCTGATTCTGGTGGTGGCGGCCTTTGCCTCCATTGTGGCCGGAACCTTCGGCGCAACCTTCACGGAGACGGGCGCGGTGGACCTGGCGGCGTCGGAGTCCAACGCCCGGGTAGCTATGGTGTCCCTGCTGTTCATCCTGATTGCCATTGTGTTCGGCTTCCTGGTGTACCGGCGGAACGCGCCCATGAGCGTGGCCAGCGTGGTGGGTGTGATTGCCATTGTGGCGATTATTGCCATTGGCATGAACTTCCACCCCATCTACCTCTCCGCCTCCTCCTGGATGTGGATCTGCGGCATTTATATCGCCATTGCGTCGGTTACGCCGGTGTGGATTCTGCTTCAGCCCCGGGATTATCTGAGCTCCTTCCTGCTGTACGCCATGCTGGCTCTGGCGGTGGTGGCCGTGGTGCTGGCCCGGCCGGACATGAGCAGCCTTCCGGCGGTGGTGACCTCTGTGGAGACCGCCACGGGCACGAAGAACCCCATATTCCCCGTGCTGTTCACCACCATTGCCTGCGGCGCGATTTCCGGCTTCCACTCTCTGGTGTCCTCCGGCACCACCTCCAAGCAGCTGGATAAGGAAAGCGACGCGAAGCCCATTGCCTACGGCGGCATGCTGCTGGAGTGCGTGCTGGCCATTCTGACCCTGTGTGCTGTGGCCTACGCCTTCACCTGGAACGCGCAGAACCCCGATTCCGCTCTGAAGGGCGCGACGGCCATCTTCGGCGGTGGTCTGGCTCACATGATTGATAATTCCATCCCTGGTACGTATGACATTTTGTATACCCTGCTGGTGCTGACCTACTCTGCCTTCTGCCTGACCTCTCTGGATACGGCTACCCGGCTGGCCCGGTTCATGTTCCAGGAATTCTGGCTGGACGGCAGCAAGGGTGAGACGCCGGAGAACGTCACGGGCTATAAAAAGATCTTCTCCAACATGTACGTAGCGACCGGCATCACGGTGGTGCTGGGCGTGCTGCTGGGCCTGAACGGCTATGAGAAGATCTGGGCGCTGTTCGGCTCTGCCAACCAGCTGCTGGCGGCTCTGGGCCTGCTGGCGGTGGCAACGTGGCTGGGCAACATTGGCAAGAATAACAAGATGTTCCTGATTCCCATGGGCTTCATGCTGATTGTGACGATTGCGTCTCTGATTATCAATACGATTGCGCAGGTAAACCAGATTTCTGCGGGCGGCGCGGACTGGGGTCCGTATGTGCAGGCGATTCTGGGTATACTGCTGGTGGTGCTGGCGGTAATCCTGGCGATTGAAGGCATTGCAACCCTTGCGCATCCCAAGAAGCAGCAAGTGTAATTAAGCGGATAAACCAACCGCAAAAGAGCCGGGACAGCCAAGCTGCCCTGGCTCTTAACCTGCATTCCCCGTCCATCGTCCCCTGCAGGGTAACTTTCGTCCCCCGTCTCCCGTCCCCCGCAGGGAAGCCCCCGTCCATCGTCCCCCGTCCCTCCCCCCGCAGGGAAGGGGGAATGCTCAAGGGGGGACCGCAGTCCCCTCTTGACTAGCGGCGGAGAAAATGGAACGGAATGGATGCTATCTTTTGGGGCCCCCGCCGCAAACCAGCGCAGCGTTTGCGGTGGGGAGAGGAAGAACAAACGGAACGCAGGGAATCCTGACCAAAGGGCGGGATTCCTGTAGTGCAGTTTGTTCTGACGGCGCGGCAGCGTAATGGAGTGGAATTTTCTCCGCCGCGGGTTGCAAATGGGGGTTTTATCTGGTATACTCTGGTCTGTGACAGCGGCCCGCCGCCGGCCGGAAAATACGCGGCGCCGCAGAGTCTGCTGCGGAAAAGAGAGGAGCACTATGAAAAAAAACGGATTCCAAACCCGCCGTCTGGCTGTGGCCGGACTCATTGCCGCCATCTACGCGGCGGCAACCCTGTTTCTGCCGATTCCCCAATACATGGGCGTCCAATTCCGGGCGGCAGAGGCCTTGACCGTCCTGCCCTTCTTGTTCCCAGAGGCCATCCCCGGCCTGGCCGTGGGCTGCTTCCTGGCCAACCTGCTGGGCTCCCCCATCATGCTGGACTGGATCTTCGGCACCCTGGCCACCCTCCTGGCCGCTCTCTGGTCCCGGCGGATGCCCAACGTCTATTGGGCGGCCCTGCCGCCGGTGCTGTGCAACACTGTTATCGTCGGGGCGGAAATCGCCTGGTTCACCGTTCAGGACGGCGGCGCCTTCTGGCCTGCTTTCGGCCTGAACGCCCTGACTGTGGGCCTGGGGGAAGCGGCGGCCTGCTATCTGCTGGGCGTGCCCCTGGCCCGTACCTTGGAGCGAAAAGCCTTCCTGCGCAAGGAGAACCTGGAGACCCGCTGAGTCTCCCCTAAAGCCGCCAGGCACAGCCCGGCGGCTTTTTTCTGCCTTTTTTTGCAATCCGGTGAGACAAAACGGCTTCCTGGCTCGTATCATTAGTGAACACACGCGCAATCCAAGAAACAGCTGGGGATGACTGTGGACAAGGACGCTTTTACCACCGCCGTGGAACAGCATCAGAATACCGTCTACCGCACGGCCCTTCATGCACTGGGCAGTCCACAGGACGCCGACGACGCCGTGCAGGAGGTCTTCCTGCGCCTCTACAGTTATCGGGGAACCTTCGAGGGAGAGGAACACCTGCGGCGTTGGCTGCTGCGGGTGACGGTGAACTGCTGCCGGGACCTGCTGAAAAGCCCCTGGCGGAACCGGCGGGTGCCGCTGGAAGCCCTGCCGGAACCGCTGGTTTTTGACCGCCCGGAACAGGCGGCGCTGTACCGGGAGGTCCTGGCTCTGCCGGAGAAATACCGGACTGTCCTGTATCTGTTTTACTACGAGGAACTCACCGTCAAGGAAATCGGGGAGCTGCTGGAGCTGAAGGATTCCACCGTAACCACGCGGCTCTCCAGGGCGCGGGACAGGCTGCGCGAACGTTTGGGGGAGGCATGGCGGGATGACTAACAAACGCTTTTACCAGGAGACCTTTTCCCAGGTCCGCAGTTCTCAGAAAATCGGTTGGGAGGTATATCAAAAGATGGGCCATGCAAAAAGAACCAGAGGTCTGGGGGTGCTGGCGGCGGCCGTTATCCTGGCGGCGGCCCTGTCGGGGCTGGCCCTGGCGGCCAACGTTTTCGGCCTGCGGGACCTGCTTCTGCCGGAGAAGGGCAGCGTAAACCGGGTGGACGAAACCGGGGCGGCGGTTCCCGGGGAGTACGAGTACAGGGACTTCGTCAGCCTCTCCGGCTGGGCAGACACGCCGGAGAGCAAGGCGCTGGCGGAGTGGCAGGCCTTCCTGGAGCACTATGACCAGGACGGAGCCATTCTCAGAGAGATTGGCAATGAGCCCACAGGCTTCGAGGAGAGGTACGGGAACTACCTGGTCTACACCCAGGAGATGGCAGGCAAGCTGGAGGAGATCATCGCGAAATACGATTTGAAGCTCCACCGGCGGATGGAAACGGTGCTGCCGGAGATCTGGACCCTGGCCGCAGGGGATTTCTTAAAACCAAACGCCAAGGCCTACAGCGGCTACATCTATGAAAACGGCACCTTCCGCTTCGACGGCAGCGCGGAGCTGGGGAACGGGGAGCTGAAGGGCTACGGGACCATTGAGTACCAGTTCAGCCGTTCTGTCAAGGGGACGTTTGACGACGTGATGCTGAACATCGGGGACCTGCGTGATTTCGAGGAGTGGGTCTACCAGACAGAGGACGGCGTCCGCCTCACCCTGGGCCTGGGCGCCCGGAACCGCTCTTTGATTTTGGCGGACCTGGGGGACAGCTTCGTACTGGTGAATGTGCTGACGGGCCGGCAGGAGGACGACACCTTCTCCTCCGGGGCCATTGGCCGGGAAGAGCTGGAGGAGCTGGCGGACAGCTTCATCTGGTCCACTCTGGCGCCGGTGCGGGAGCCGGAGCTGGACGCCATCCTGGACGCCAACAACCGGCAGATGGAGGTGCTGCACAACCAGCCCCCGTCGGTGACGCCGGAGGAGTCGGAGGACCCGCTGTACACCCGGACGGGTATCCGGAGCGACGTGGCCCGGGACTTCGTGCTGCTGCTGGCGGAGCGCATCGAGGAGGGCCGCAAAGAGGAGGTGGCGGACCTGCTGGTCTACCCCGCCCAGGTGGAGGTGGCCGCCGGAACCTTCCCGGTGAACTCCCCAGAGGAATTTCTCCCCTACTACGACGAGGTTATCGGACAGAACCGCCTGGGCCTCTCCACGGCCATGACCTGGGAGCCCACGCCGGTGGAGTTTCAGATTTTCAGCGACGGCAGCGGCCTGGCCGCCGCGGCGGACGGGGCCTTGTGGTTCGGCCAGGTGGAGGAGGGTGTCATCCGGATCTTCACCATCCAGACGGACCAGGCCGCCGTCCGGGCCCTGGGCGCCGGGGAGATTACCCAGGATACCGGGGAGGAGGACCTGTATACAGCCCTGTCGGCCGATGAGGGCCGGGGTTTCGTCCTGCGTCTGGCGGACCTCCTTGACAGCGGAGAAGCGGCGGAAATCGCGGACCTCCTGGCCTATCCCGCCAGGGTGACGTCCCCCGGCGGTGAGTGGACGGTCAACACGCCGGAGGAGTTTCTGGAGCACAGCGGCGAAACCGTTGGGGGCAATGGCCGGGGGACCCTGGCGGCGGACCTCCGGGCAGATCCGGAGCCGGTTCTGGACGGCAGCGGGGACCTGGCCTCCGCCGCCAATGGGGCGGTGTGGTTCCGGCGGGGCGCGGACGGAACGCTCCAGGTTCTCACCCTTCAGTCGGACGTCTGGCAGTGGTGCATCCAATACTGGGGAGAACCGTCCTGAGCGCGGAAAAGGACCGGGAGCCATGCTCCCGGTCCGCGTGTTCTTCCCGCTGCATCCGTTTGCCGCTCCGGCTCAGAGGGCTTCGATCAGGGCGCTCAGGGC
Organism: Oscillibacter sp.; assembly: GCA_022797935.1. Taxonomy (GTDB): domain Bacteria; phylum Bacillota; class Clostridia; order Oscillospirales; family Oscillospiraceae; genus Oscillibacter. Next base: position 10,728 of record JAAWLO010000043.1, read on the forward strand.
CTCGTGGAACCGCCCCACGTGGATTCCGTCCACAAAGCGGTGGTTCAGCTCCAGGGAGATGTGGAGAAGGGTCCGCTCTCCCTCCTGGGTGTATTTTCCCCAGGCAATCCGGGGCACGGCGTCGTCGGGGTCAAAATTTCGCTCATTGGTCAGGGCCGTCAGCTCCACCCAGGGCAGGCAGGAAAAGTAGATCAGGTCCAGACTGTCCTCCTGGTCCAGAAACGTGGTCTGGGCGGCGCTCTTGGCCTTGGCGGCGGCGCAGAAGGAGCGGATATTTTTCTCCAGCGGCAGGGTGACAATGTGGAAGGTCTCCGCGCCGGGCTTCAAATCCGTGAAGCTGGGAATCCGCTGGTCAAACAGCACCAGGTCCCCGCCACGAAGGGCATAGCGGAAGGCCTCCACCTGGTTTACCGCCTGGGTACAGAGATAGACCAGACTGTAGTAAAAGGACAGCCGGTTTTCCCGGGCGAAGGCCCGCAGTCGGGTGACGTCCTGCCGGAAGGTGACGCTGAAAAAGGGCTGGGACATGGGAGAGAAGAAGTCGAAGACCTCGCGCCGGGACCAGTCCTTCTTGGCAATGATTTGTGTCATGGCAGTGCTCCTTTCTGTTATCCTTTCATTGTAGCACAGGCCCGCTCCGGACGCAAGGCGGAAGGGTCCCTGTCTGGCTGCGATGGGGAGGCGCGGCATTCCTGACGGCGCTTGGAAATGAGGGTTGAAAGCCTTGGACGGTCGTGGTATACTCTGCTTATATCAGTCCGGCCGTCAATTGCGTAGCCTGCCGGAAGGATTGATAGAAATGACAAAGATAAAAACGCAACGCACATCCAATCATAAGATGTGCCAGAGCCGGTAGGTAGCCCGGCCGTCTTATCTTTTGAGATAAGGTAAGTAACCTGCCCCTCCTGGGTTGTCCGTTCTTTGCCCATAACGCATGTTAGGAGGGAACGGTTATGGACACAGAAAGCGGAACTCTGACCGTATTTTTTGATGGATCTTTCTGGGTCGGTGTTTTTGAACGAACAGCAGACGGGAGCCTATCCGTGTGCAAGGTCACATTTGGAGCGGAGCCGAAGGACTGTGAAGTCTGGGCCTTCATCCTCAGACACTATGATGAGCTGAAGTTCAGTCCAGCGGTCAAAACCGGGAGAAAGCAGGCTGCGGATAATCCGAAGCGCCGGCAGCGCAGCATCCAAAAGCAGCTGCAGATGTCCGGTACCAGCACGAAATCCCAGCAGGCGCTTCAGCTGCAGCGGGAGGAACGGAAAGCCCGGAAAAAGCAGATCAGCAGGGAACAGCAGGAACAAGAGAACCAGCGCCGGTTCCGCTTAAAACAGCAGAAGCGAAAAGCGAAGCACAGAGGCCGCTGAGCGCCTTCCGGCTTCGGAAAACTGGCGCAATCCTGACGGAAACAAACGCAGACAGAAAAAACGGGCCGGAAGCGCCGGAAAAGAGGCGGGACCTATGGATGAAAAACAGGAAGAAAAGTTTCGCCAGATGACGGAAACCCCTGTGGGACAGCTGATCTGCCGCTTGGCCCTGCCCTGCATCATCAGCATGCTGGTCACATCTTTTTACAACATGGCGGACACCTTCTTCGTGGGTATGCTGAAGAGCAACAGCGCCACGGGCGCCGTAGGCGTGGTTTTTTCCCTGATGGCCATTATTCAGGCGGTGGGCTTCTTCTTTGGCCACGGCAGCGGCAACTTCATCTCCCGGGAACTGGGAAAGCAGCACTGGGAGGAGGCCTCCAACATGGCCGCCACCGGCTTTTTCTCCGCCATGGGGGCGGGGCTGGCCATCTGCGTGCTGGGACAGCTGTTTCTGGAGCCCCTGTCCCTGCTCCTGGGGTCCACGCCCACGATTCTGCCCTATACGAAGGCCTATCTCCAGGTCATTCTCTTCGGCGCGCCCTGGATGACCTCCTCTCTGGTGCTGAACAACCAGCTGCGCTATCAGGGCAGCGCCGTCTACGCCATGGTGGGCATCACCAGCGGCGCCCTGCTGAACATCCTCCTGGACCCTCTGCTGATTTTCACCTTTCATCTGGGCGTGGCCGGGGCCGCCTGGGCCACCATTGTCAGCCAGTTCGTCAGCTTCTGCCTGCTTCTGGCGGGCTGCGCCCGGGGCGGAAACCTCCACATCCATATCGCCCGGGTACAGCGGGGACCGGCTTACTATGTACAGATTGTCCGGGGCGGCCTGCCCTCCCTGGCCCGGCAGGGACTGGCCAGCGTGGCCGCCATCTGCCTCAACCGGGCCGCCGGACCCTACGGCGACGCCGCCATTGCCGCCATGGGCGTGGTGCAGCGCATCATGATGTTCGGCGGGTCCGCCATGATTGGCTTCGGCCAGGGCTTCCAGCCTGTGTGCGGCTTCAATTACGGCGCGAAGCTCTACCGCCGGGTGAAGGAGGGATTCTGGTTCTGCGTGAAGAGCTCCACCGCGTTTCTCCTGGCGGTGGGGACCCTGGGCTTCCTCTTCGCGCCCCAGCTGATCGCCGTGTTCCGCAACGACCCGGAGGTCATCCAAATCGGGACCGCGGCCCTGCGCTTTCAGTGCGTGACGCTGTGCCTGTCGGGCTGGATTGTCATGAGCAACATGATGCTTCAGACCATTGGCAAAACCGCCTCCGCCACCTTCCTGGCCATGTCCCGGCAGGGAATTTTCTTCATCCCCCTGGTCTATCTCCTCTCCGCCGCCCTGGGCCTGACCGGCGTGGAGATGACCCAGTCGGCGGCGGATGTGCTGACCCTGCTCTGTGCGGTCCCCATTCAGCTGCGGGCCCTGCGGGAGATGGAGAGACTGGAGAAACAGACGCCATGAGCCACCAAACCGAATCCCTTCCCCCGGATGCAGAGCGTGCGATGTTCTGCGTCCGGGGGAAATTTTTTGGAGCTGCCGGGAACCTTTTTTTCCTCCCGTCCGTCCTACTGTTGGAACAAATCCAAAACAAGAAAAAGGAGTCTTCTGATGAAAAAGAATCTCACGGCGCTGCTTCTGGCGCTGACCCTTGCCCTCTCCCTGGCCGCCTGCGGCGGGTCCTCCGGCGGCGAAAGCAAAAGCGCGGACCTCACCGCCTTTTACGAGACCCTTGCGTCGGACGAAACCCTTCCGGCCATGATGCTCCTGGAGGAGGAACAGCTGGAGGCCTACTACCCCGGCCTCAGCGGCGTGGCTGCGAAGCAGAGGGTGGTTGCCCTGGCGGCGATTTCCTCCGTGGCGGGCGAGCTTGCCCTGGTGGAGGTGGAGGACGCCGGCGACCTGGAGACGGTGAAGGGAATCCTTCAGGCCCGGATTGACTATCAGGTGGGCGACGGCAACGGCCCCGGCGGCGCGTTCTATCCCGAGACCATGGAAAATTGGGAGAAGAATTCCCGCATTGTATCCAACGGCAATACCGTGATGCTGGTGGTCTGTGAGGACGCCGGCGGCGCGGTGGAGCGCTTCCAGGCCCTCTTTGCCTAAGCCAGCTGGAACAGCTGGAGTACTATGCCGTACAGCACGGACGCCAGGGTTCCGAACACAATCACCGGCCCTGCCACCGTGAACATCTTCGCCGCCATACCGGTGACGAAGCCCTCGCTTTTGAAGTCAATGGCGGGAGATACCACCGCGTTGGCGAAGCCGGTGATGGGCACCAGCGTGCCCGCCCCGCCGAACCGGGCGATTTTGTTGTAGAGGTTCAGCCCTGTCAGCAGGGCGGAGAGAAATACCAGCGTACAGGAGGAGGCGGTTCCCGCCTCCTCTTTGTTCAGGCCCGCCGCGCCCCAGCCGGTCTGAAGGGCCTGACCCAGAACGCAGATGAGACCGCCGATGACAAAGGCCAGGACCAAGTCCTTGAAGAGGGGACTTTTTTCCGCTTTCTGCTTGACGTAATTCTGATATTCCTTGGGAGACATGTCCATGGAAAGATTCCTCGTTTCCTTCTGAATTTCCCATAGTGTTGCCCCTGGGACCGGAAATATTCCCCCCTGCCGCCGGGTATTGAATCCGGAGAGGCTTTGTGGTACCATGGGTAAAATCAAAACGCAAGGAGGTCCCGCAATGGAACGGAAGAATCCCCTGCTGGCCGCCGGCCTGCCGCCGGAGGAGACCGCCGCGCGCCCGGATGTGCCGCTGGACTGTGTCCGGGAGTGGGCGGAATGATGGGGCGGAAAAACCTGGGCATTTACGTCCACGTCCCCTTCTGCAAGCAGAAGTGCGTCTACTGTGACTTCTACTCCCTCCCCCGCCGGGAAGACCAAATGGACGCCTACGTCTCCGCCCTGGAAGGGCAGCTGGACCGGTTTTCCCCGGAGGCGGCGGACTATGATGCCGCCAGCGTCTACTTCGGCGGCGGCACCCCCAGCTATCTGGGGCCGGACCGGCTCTGCCGCCTGCTGCGGAAAGTCCGGACCACCTTCCGCGTCACCTATGGCGCGGAGATCACCCTGGAGGCCAATCCGGATTCCGCCCAGGACCCGGAGACCCTGGCCGCACTCCGGCAGGAGGGGTTTAACCGCATCTCTTTGGGGATGCAGTCCGCCAGCGACGAGGAGCTGCGGGCCATTGGCCGGGTCCACACCGCCGCCCAGGTTCGCTCCGCCGTGGAGGCCATCCGGAAGGCGGGCTTTGACAACCTCTCCCTGGACCTGATCTACGGCCTGCCGGGACAGACGCTTTCCCGCTGGCGGGACAATCTCGCCGCCGCTCTGGCGCTGAACCCTGAGCACCTGTCCTGTTACGGCCTCAAGGCGGAGCCCGGCACCCCCCTCTACGCCCGCCGGGAGACCCTGCCGGGGGACGAGACCCAGGCGGCCATGTACCTGGATGCCGTGGAGCTTCTGGAGTCCAGAGGCTACCGTCAGTATGAGATTTCCAACTTCGCAAAGCCCGGCCGGGAATCCCGGCACAACCTGAAGTACTGGACCCTGGAGGAATACCTGGGCTTCGGTCCCGGGGCCCACTCGGATTTCCAGGGGCGGCGCTTTGCCTGGGAGCGAAGCCTGGATGCCTTCCTGGCAGGCAATCCTGCCTGTTCGGAGGAGCAGACTCCCTCCCGGCAGGAGCGGACAGAGGAATATCTGATGCTGCGCCTGCGCCTGGCCCGGGGGCTGCACCCAGACCATTTCGAGGGGATGTACGGCCTGGACTTCTCCCCCTTCCTGCCCTTCCTGGAGCGCTGCCGGGAGGCGGGCTACGCCGCCCTCCAAGAGGGAGCCTGGCGTCTGACGCCCCGGGGCTTTCTGCTGTCCAACCAGATAATCGGCGGATTGCTGGAGCTTCTGCCGTCTGATTAGAGGAGTTTCATTTATGCACGTTTATACCACCGGCCAATGGGTGCTGCTGTTTTTCTTCTACTGTTTCTGCGGCTGGGTCTGGGAGTCCGGCTACGTCTCCCTCTGCCAGCGGCACTGGGTAAACCGGGGCTTTCTCCACGGTCCCCTGCTGCCTATTTACGGTTCCGGGGCCATCCTCATCCTCCTGGCCACCATTCCCGTGGCGGAGGACCTGCGGCTGGTGTGGCTCTTCGGCATGATTGCCGCCACAATCCTGGAATACGTTACCGGCGCGGCCATGGAGCGGATTTTCGGCGTCCGCTACTGGGACTACTCCAAGCAGAAATGCAACCTCAACGGCCACATCTGCCTGACCAGCTCCATTGCCTGGGGTTTCTTCTCAATTCTGATGGTGCGCTTTATTCACCCGCCCATCGCCCGCCTGCTGGCCCGGGTGCCCGCCCTGCTGGTGGACCCGGCGGCCCATCTGCTGGCGGTGCTGTTCACCATTGACGCGGTGCGTTCCGTCCAGGCGGCCCTGGACCTGCGGGAATCCCTGCGCCGTCTGACGGAGGAGAACGAAGAGCTGCGCCGCCTGGCCAGACGGGCGGAAATCTGCGCCGCCTTCGCCAAGGAGGACCTGGAGCGCTTCCGGGAGCAGACGGCCCTGGAGACGCGTCTGCTTCAGCAGCGGGCGGAAGAGGAATGGGAGGCGTTCCGCCAGTCCCGGACCCGCCGCCGCCGGGAACGGCTGGAGGCCGCCATCCGCCGCCGGACCCGCCTGCGCCTGGAGATTCTGGAGACCATTGCCGCCGCCCTGGAGAAGGGCCGGGAGTCCCCGCTCTCCGAGGAGCACCGGGCGGGCCTGGAGGAGGCTTTGGTCCGGGTCCGGGAGCGGGAGGCGGAGCTGCGGAACCGTCCCACCGCTGTGTATCACCGGTCCCTGCGGCTTCTCCGGGGAAATCCCTCCGCCACGGCGAAGGAGTTTGCCGGGGCACTGGAGGCCCTGCGGAAACTGGAGGAACGAAAATAAGGAAAAGCGGGAGGGGTACCCTCCCGTTTTTTACCAGTTTTTTTCCCGTTCCTCCAGGGATTGCAGGTGTTCACTCCGGGCCTTCTGGAGGGTTTCATCCGGCAGGTTCACCAGGATGCATTCCAGACAGCTGCCCATAATGTCCAGATGGGTGTTTCGCAGCAGACAGGTGCTGTTTTCTTTTACCCAGTAAACACAGAGATAGTTTTCACAGGTCGTCATGATGTCATTCACCACCTTTCTCTTCCCATTATAGTCTGTATTTAGGTCATTGTCTATATTATAATCATTGCCGGAATATAGGAAATGGTCAAGATCTGAACTTTTGGGTAAACTGTGTTCAGGTGATAAGAATGATTATTTATGACCCTTTCTGGCGCACGCTGAAGGCCCGGGGGATTTCCACATACAAAATGATTCACAAACTCGGCTACAGCAGCGGAACGCTGTACCGCCTGCGGCACAACCAGGGCATTTCCTCCCGCCTGATTGACGACCTGTGCAGGCTGCTGGACTGCCGGGTAGAGGACATTTTGGAGTACGTCCCGGACCCGGCGGAGGAATCGGACGCCTGAAACAAACAGCCCCCCGAACACAGAAGGTTCGGGGGGACTTTTTTGCTCCGTTCATCTTTGTTCAGTTCATCTGCTTCCGGCGGCTGAGGTTCATGGTGCCGTCCTGCATGTTGTTCAGGGAGTCCAGGCTCTTGCCGGTGCCCAGGGCCACGCAGGAGATGGCGTCGTCGGCAATGACGGTGTGGATGCCGGTCCGGGCGGTGACCAGCTGGTCGAAGCCCGCCACCAGGCTGCCGCCTCCGGTCATGACAATGCCGTTGGTGGAGATATCCGCCACCAGTTCCGGTGGCGTCCGCTCCAGAACGGAGTGAATGGCCTCCATGATGCGCTCCACCGGCTCCTCGAAGGCGTCCATCATCTCCGTAGAGCTGACGTTGACCACCTTGGGCAGGCCGGTCAGCAGGCAGCGGCCCTTGACGTCCATGGTCTCCTCCTCTTCCTTGGGGAAGACGCAGCCGATCTGTTTCTTCATCTCCTCGGCGGTGCGTTCGCCCACCAGGAGATTGTGCTTGCGGCGCATGTATTTGACGACGGCCTCGTTGAGCTGGTCGCCGGCGATTTTGATGGAGGCGGACTCCACCACGCCGCTGAGGGAGATGACGGCAATGTCGGCGGTGCCGCCGCCGATATCCACTACCATGTGTCCATCGGGCTTGGCGATGTCAATACCCGCGCCGATGGCGGCGGCTACGGGCTCTTCAATGAGGTAGACCTTCCGGGCGCCGGCCTGGATGCCCGCGTCGATGACGGCGCGTTCCTCGACCTCGGTGATGCCGGAGGGGACGCAGATGATGACCCGGGGTTTGAACAGGGAAACGCCGGCCACCTTGTGGATGAATTCCCGAAGCATCCGCTCGGTCATGTCGTAATCTGAGATGACGCCCTCCCGCAGGGGGCGGATGGCGATAATGTTGCCGGGGGTACGGCCCAGCATTGCCTGGGCGTCTTTGCCCACTTTCAGGAGTTTGCCGGTATTTTTGTCCAGCGCGACGACCGAGGGTTCGTTGAGAACGATGCCCTTGCCCTTCACGAATACCAAAACCGAAGCGGTACCAAGGTCGATACCGATGTCTTTTGCCATGGGACGTTCCTCCAATTAGATTTCTCTTGTTATTATGGGCGGAAAAGCCGCCCGCAATCCGATAAAACAGCAGAGACCATTATACTGTCAGTTGTTCCGGAATGCAAGTCTATTCTTTCCCTTTTTCCCGGGATTTCTCAGGTTTTCCGGCGAAGGCGGCGGCCGCGCAGACCACGGAGGAGGCTCCTGCGGCCAGAAGGACGTTGGAGCAGGCGGTGAGGGTGGAGCCGGTGGTGCAGACATCGTCAATCAGAAGGACGCGGCGTCCGGCGGCCGGGCCTGCGGGGAGATAGGCCTGGCGGACGTTTTGTATCCGGTCGGCGGCGCTGGAAAGGGAGGACTGCGGCAGGGTGTGCCGGACCTTCCGGAGGAGGCGCTGAGGCTTCACGCCCCAGGCCCTGCAGGCCTCCTCCGCCAGGAGGCGGGCCTGGTCATAGCCCCGCCTGCGCAGGCGTTTGGGGCTGAGGGGGACCCAGGTGATGGTGTCGAACTCGCCGGAGAAGCGCTCTGCGGCGGTTTGGGCGATGCACCGGCCCAGGGGGATGGCCGCACCGGCGGCGCTTTGGAATTTATAACGGTGGATGGCCTCCCGGACGGGGCCCTCGTACCAGAGCGGTGCGGCGCAGCGCAGGTTGTTGGGGAGCTGGCGCAGGGAGGCTTCCCCTGTCCAGGGGAGGGTGGCTTCGCAGGACCGGCAGATGCCGGGGGTGTTTTGGATTGTCTGGCAAAATGGACATTTTATGGGGTAAATTAGATCGAGAAGGATGGTTAAGAAGTGCATGGGACCTCCATGGGGGCGCTCCCGCGAGGGGGATGGGGTTTTTCCCCGCAGGGGAACGGTGGATTTTTCTCCGATAGGAGGAGTTTGCTTTTCCCCCGAAGGGGGAAAGGTTGTACTTGCCCTGACGGGCGGGGGGATGCCAGCCAGGATGCTGGCTGGTTCATTGCAGCACCGTCGCGGCGGGAGGATTCCCGGCCCCTGCCGGGGCCGCCAATCGTGCCGCATCCTCGAAAGCGGCTT
>JAAWLO010000044.1 GCA_022797935.1 Oscillibacter sp.
CCTGAACCGGGTGGAGGGCCAGATTCGAGGCATCCGGGGCATGGTGGAGCGAAGCGCCTATTGTCCCGACATCCTCGCCCAGGTGGCCGCCGCCAATGCGGCGCTGCACGCCTTCGCCAAAGAGCTTCTGGCGGAGCATATCCGCACCTGTGTCACCCGGGACATCCGGGAGGGAAAAGACGAGACTGTGGAAGAACTGCTGGCGACCCTTCAGAAACTGATGAAATAAATGTGCGTAAAAACAGCGGAAACAGGAGGTCTGTTTATGGAACAATACAACGTTACCGGCATGAGCTGCGCCGCGTGCTCCGCCCGTGTTGAGAAGGCCGTGGGCAAGGTGCCGGGAGTTACTTCCTGCTCCGTCAGCCTGCTGACCAACTCCATGGGCGTGGAGGGCAGCGCCTCCGCTGATGAAATTATCGCCGCCGTGGAGGGCGCGGGCTACGGCGCATCACAGAAGGGCGGCGAAAGGACCGCGTCCTCCGGCAGCGCCTCCGCCCATCCAGAGGATGCTCTGGCAGACCGCGAGACGCCGCAGCTGAAAAAACGGCTCTGGTCTTCCCTGCTTTTCCTGGCTGTGCTGATGTACTTCTCCATGGGACATATGATGTGGAACTGGCCTGTCCCGGCCTTCCTCCAGGGAAATCACATGGCTATGGGTCTGATTCAGCTGCTGCTGACGGCGGCGGTCATGGTCATCAATCAGAAGTTTTTCATCAGCGGCTTTAAAAGCCTCTGGCACCGGGCCCCCAACATGGATACCCTGGTGGCCCTGGGAGCCTCGGCGGCTTTCGTGTACAGCACCTACGCCCTCTTCGCCATGACGGACGCACAGGTCCGGGGTGACATGGAGGCTGTGATGGACTACATGATGGAATTCTATTTCGAATCCGCCGCCATGATTCTGGCCCTCATCACCGTGGGCAAAATGCTGGAGGCACGCTCCAAGGGAAAGACGACCGACGCGCTGAAAAGCCTCATGAAGCTGGCCCCAAAAACCGCCGTGCTGGAGCGGGACGGCCAGGAGGTGACCGTCCCGATTGAGCAGGTCCGAAAGGACGATATCTTCCTGGTCCGTCCCGGAGAGAATATTCCGGTGGACGGCGTGGTTCTGGACGGTTCCAGCGCGGTCAACGAGTCCGCCCTCACCGGAGAGAGCATCCCGGTGGACAAAGCCCCGGGGGACGGCGTGTCCGCCGCCACGGTAAACCAATCCGGCTTCCTCAAGTGCCGGGCCACCCGGGTGGGGGAAGACACCACCCTGTCCCAGATCATCCAAATGGTCAGCGATGCGGCGGCTACCAAGGCCCCTATTGCCAAAATCGCCGACCGGGTCTCCGGAATTTTCGTTCCGGCGGTCATCTCCATCGCCGCCGTGACTATCGTTGTGTGGCTGCTGCTGGGACAGACGGCCGGGTTCGCCCTGGCCCGGGGCATCTCCGTGCTGGTCATCTCCTGTCCCTGTGCCCTGGGGCTGGCTACGCCGGTGGCTATCATGGTGGGCAACGGCATGGGCGCCAAAAACGGCATCCTGTTCAAGACGGCCGCTTCCCTGGAGGCTGCGGGCCGGACGGAAATTGTAGCCCTGGACAAGACGGGCACCATCACCAAAGGCGAGCCCAAGGTGACGGATATCCTCCCAGAGACGGGGCTGTACGAGCAGTTGCTGCTGCGGCTGGCCTGCGCTCTCGAGAGAAAGAGTGAACACCCCCTGGCCCGCGCCATTCTCCAGAAAGCGGAGGAGGAGCAGATTCCTCTGGAGGAGGTCACGGACTTCCAGGTCCTTCCGGGAAACGGACTGACCGGAAAGTGGAAAGGGTCCACCCTCAGCGGCGGGAATTACGGTTTCATCAGCACCCGTGCAGCGGTGTCCCGGGAGACCCAGGCCAAGGCCGAGGCGCTGTCCGCCCAGGGAAAGACTCCCATGTTTTTCAGCCGGGACGGCATGCTGCTGGGCGTCATTGCCGTGGCGGACATCATCAAGGAGGACAGTCCGCAGGCCGTGCGGGAGCTCCGGAACATGGGTATCCGCGTGGTCATGCTTACCGGCGACAACCAGCGGACCGCCGAAGCCATTGGAAAACAGGCCGGCGTGGACGAGGTCATTGCCGGCGTCTTGCCGGACGGTAAGGAGAGCGTGATTCGGAAACTGAAGGAGCAGGGCACGGTTGCCATGGTGGGTGACGGCATCAACGACGCGCCGGCCCTTACCCGGGCGGATACCGGGATTGCCATCGGCGCGGGAGCGGATGTGGCCATTGACGCGGCGGATGTCGTATTGATGAAAAGCCGCCTCTCGGATGTGCCCGCCGCCATCCGTCTCAGCCGGGCCACGCTGCGGAACATCCACGAGAATCTGTTCTGGGCCTTCTTTTATAATACCATTGGCATCCCCCTGGCGGCGGGGCTCTTCATCCCCTTCGGTCTGACGCTGAACCCCATGTTCGGCGCGGCGGCCATGAGCCTCTCCAGCTTTTGCGTCGTTTCCAACGCCCTGCGGCTGAATCTGTTTGACCTGCGGGACGCGAAGAAAGATAAACCCCCGAAAACCAAACATTCCAAACATTCTGAGGAGGCAGCAACTATGGAAAAGACCCTGAAAATCGAAGGCATGATGTGCGGCCACTGTGAGGCCCGGGTTCAAAAGGTTCTGGAGGCCCTGCCGGAGGTCCGCGCCGCCAATGTCAGCCACGAGAGCGGCACTGCGGTGGTCACCCTTTCCGCCGCCCTGGCGGACGAGGTTCTGAAGAAGGCCGTAGAGGACCAGGATTACAAGGTACTGGATATCCAGTGAGGCGCGAAAAAAGCGGACTGATCCATCAGTCCGCTTTTTACATCCGCAGAAACGGTCTCGCTCCCTTATTTTCCGGCAGCCCGGTCCGCCTCAATCTGAAGCTTCAAGGCCTCCACCGCCACCCGGACCGAAGCGCTGGTATCCTCGCTCATCTTCTGGTCCAGACCTGCGGCTTCCCGCTCCTGGTTCCAGACCACATGGAAGCAGGACCCGCAGCGGCAGCCCAGTGCCGCCGCCGCCACAAACAGCGCCGCGCTCTCCATCTCACTGGCCTTCACACCCAAGCGCTTCCAGCTCTCCCACTTCTGCTGAAGCTCGTAGTACACCGGGGAGGCGGCAGGATCATGCTGGCCGTAAAAACTGTCCTTGCACTGGACAATCCCCGTATGGAGAGGATAACCCAGGGCCTTGGTGGCCCGGACCAGACAGTCCACCACGCCGAAATCCGCCACAGCGGGGAACTCCAGGGGCGCGTATTCCCGGCTGGTATGCTCAAACCGGACCGCGCCAGTGGCCACCACAATGTCTCCGGACTGGACATTCACATCAATGCCGCCGCAGGTGCCCGTACGGATAAACGTATCCGCGCCGCATTTATGGAGCTCCTCAATGGCAATTGAGGCGGAGGGGCCGCCAATGCCGGTGGAGCAGGCCGTCACTTTCTCTCCCAGAAGCGTGCCGGTCCAGACGTTGTATTCCCGGTTATAGGCCACCTGTCTGGCATCGTCAAAATAGGCGGCGATGGCGGGAACCCGGCCCGGGTCCCCGGGGAGAATGCAGTAACGGCCAACATCTTCGGCGGTACAGGCAATATGGAACTGTTTTTCAAGCTTTTGCATACTTGTCACCTCGAATTTGTAATACTGTAAAAACAGTATAACAAACTCCCGAGACAATTGCAACAATATGACGAAAAATTTTCCGTTCCTGCCGGTTTCGGGATCTGCCTGTAAGGAACCGGGCCCGGATTGCGCAGAGAAGAGAGGCCGGGTCTCCTGTTTACGCACCCTTCGTGGGCCGGTTCCGGTGGATGGACAGGAGGACGCAGACCTGCCGCAGTGTCAGGCGGTACACGGCATACATCAGGACCGATACCGCCGCCACAACCCCCAGCGCAGCCAACAGGCCCGCCGCTTCACTGGGTGTGATGCCCAAAGGACGGCCGTTGAAGTACAGGATGATTACATAGAAGGCGTAGATCAGCCCCGTCCCCACCAGAGCCGGGACCAGGAACACCCGCTTCACCTGCCCCCGGACCGAGCGGCGGAGATACGCGTTGGACGCTCCCAGATGCCGCAGGTCGTCATAGACCTTGGCGTTGGTCAGGGCGATGGTCATGCACCGGGTGTAGGCAATGACAAAGACAGCGGCGAAGCACACCACGGCAATGAAGATGAAGAGAATGAGAAACACCGCCATAGTCCTCACAAAGTCCACCTTGTCCAGCACCCGGAACTCCGGCATATACTGCCAGTCCAGACGGAAGGCGGAGCTGTCCCGCTGGTCATAGTCGATGGGGATAAAACCGGCCTCCGCGCAGCTTTCCGGGTCCAGGAAGTAAACGCCCTGCTCCGCGATGTACCGGTCCCGGACCACCGGGTCCCAGCCGCTGAACTGGGCCACGTCCTGAGTAGAGCGGTCCACAATCTCGTTGAAAAGGGCCTTGGCAAACTCGTAGGTCTCTTCGCAGTTCTCCACATTGAAGCAGACCTGGGTCTCCCGCCACTGGTCGGGAAGGTCCTCTCCCAAGCGGGCGAAGTCGGCGTCGTTCAGTACGTAGCGCCCGAAGAGGCTGTCATAGCGCAGGGGCTCCAGAGACACGGCAGGCATCTGCTCCCCGGTCAGGTAATTGGTCACCAGGTTTTTCTCCGGGTCAAAGCCCAGCTTGCTGCCCTCCACATCTATGACGCCGCAGATTTCGCCGGGGGCCAGGTCCACCCGCACCCCTGTCAAGGCCTCGTAGCCGGAGGCGGAGAGGAACAGGTCAGAGCTCACAACCTCCTCGTACTCCTTCCGCCAAGTGACGCCCATGGGGCCCTCCTCCTCAATGTAATTCCAGCCGTCTACCGCCAGCCGGATCATGGGAACGGCGGCGAAGTCCGTCACGGTGACGCCGTGTTCCTCCGCCAGGGCCCGGACCTCATCTTCCAAGGGGATGTCCTGGTCTGCCCGGAAGTTGTAAACATAGTCCACGGGCCGGATGTCGTAGCCGATCATGGAGCCTGTGCCCAACATGGGGGTGTAGAAGCTGCCGAAGTACGCGCCCGCAATCAGCAGGGTCATTACCAGCATGTTCCGCACCGTCTGGCGGCCCTGAAAGCGCATCTGGCTGGTGGCAATCAGGTCCTTATAGAGCTTCTTTTTCCCATTCCAACCGTTGACCACGGTGTGAAGCAGAATCATATAGAGACCCGCGAGGGCAGGGAGATAAAAGACCGCATCCACCCACCCCGGGGCATACCAGTGAAGGCTGCTGACAAAGAAGGCGGGCACCAAATACCCCATTAGAATCCCCAGGGCCAGCAGGACAATGCCCACAGGGCCATACCAGCGGGGCACGTCCCGGATGGATTCCGATTTGTGAGACTCCTGCACAATGTCCATGATGTTGGTCCGCTTCACGGAGCGGCTTCCCAGGAAAAACATCATGACAATGACAAAGGCGGAGAACGCCAGGGACCAGAGGTAGGCATGCGGGTCGAACACCAGCCGCATCTCCTCGGTGTCCACCACGCAGAGCCGGAAAAACTGCCACAGAATCCAGGCCAGAGGTCCGCCCAGAACAGCCCCGGCGGCGCAGGACCCCAGGGAGATGACGCCCAATTCCCGGTACAGCTCTCTCCGGACCTGGGCCCGGGAGGCTCCCAGGGCCAGGAACACGCCGGTCTCCCGGGATTTCTGCCGGAGGAAGAGGCCGGAGGCATAGGTGGTGAAGACGGCGCAGCCCAGCACCGCCAGGGTGAAGATCATCATAACCTGCTTGCGGCTGTCGCCTCCCTCGGGAAGGACATTCAGCACCGTGGGCGCCCGCATCATGCAGACGTAGGCCGTGATCAGCAGCACGGAGAAGAAGCAGCAGCCCACTAAAAGGACATACTGTTTTTGATTCTTCCGGCGCATCCGGGCATAGATTTCGGAAAAATGTCTCATAAAATCACTCCCATACGTGTCGTTTCCGTCTTTCAGGAAAGCGTGCGGCCCATTTCGCGAATGGCGTCCAGAAGCTGGTCCTGGAACTTCTCCCGGTCTGTGGTTCCCTTCTCCAGCGTCTTCCAGACCACGCCGTCCCGCAGAATGACCACCCGGTCACAGAAGGAGGCGGCATAGGAATCGTGGGTCACCATGAAGATGGTGGCCTCCAGAGCCGTCTTGGCCTGCTCAAAGGAGCGGATCACCGCCCGGGTGGACTTGGAGTCCAGGTTGCCCGTGGGCTCGTCGGCCAGAATCAGCAGAGGACGGTTGATGAGAGCCCGGGCTACCGCGGTGCGCTGTTTCTCGCCGCCGGAGATTTCCGCCGGGTATTTGTCCCGGATGGCAGAGATGCCGAAGACCTCGCAGAGCTGGTCCGCCCGGGCCTCTGTCACGTCGGAGACCATGCCACCGATTATGGCCGGGAGGAGAATGTTCTGCCGCACGGTCAGGCCGTCCAGCAGCAGAAAGTCCTGGAAGACAAAGCCCAGCTGCTGATTCCGAACCTCCGCCAGAGCGTCTTCGTTCAGGTTGGCCAGCTGGGTCTTTCCCAGGCTCAGCCGTCCGGAGTCGGCGGGGATGTAACAGGAAATGCAGTTCAGCAGCGTGGTCTTGCCGGAACCCGAGGGTCCCATGACGGCCACGAACTCCCCTTTTTCCACCTGGAGAGAGACTCCCTTCAGCACCTCGTAGGAGGTCTTTCCCACTTGGTAGGATTTGTGCAGATTTTCAACAGTCAGCATAGAAATCGTTCCTTTCTTACAGCATGAATTGGATGAGGGCAATAACCGCCAGATGGGCGGGATAGAAGGCGTAGAAAAACCACTTGGGAACCTTCAGCTTCGAATGCGTGGGAATGAAAATCAGCAGCGCCGCCAGAACGGCAAAGATCGACCAGTCCACGGCGAAGCTCCCCAGCTTCAAAGCCAGCGGGTCTTCCAGATAGCCGCTCCAGAGAGCCGGCAGATAACTCAGCACGTAGACAGCCGCCCCGATTTTGGGATGATTCCGGCAGAGAAAGAAAATCAGCATCAGCTGAATCCCCATGCCGGAGTAATCGAAGTTCCACCAGCTCACCACAAAGAAGGCTCCGATAAACAGCCACCATTTCCGCTCCTTGAAGCCGTACATGGCAAGCAGAGAGAGGAAGAGCGTAAAGAAAATATTCCAGTTGGCCCAGTTCCGGTCTGTCATCCAGTCATAGGGATGCATGGCCAGGACGTAGAAAGGCTGAGAGAGGACGGCGAAGATGGCCAGACGGCCCAGATAGCGTCTTATGTCGCGAGTGTACAGCAGGCCCACGGTCATGCAGTAGCAGAAAATCGGGAAGGCCAGCCGCCCAATCCAGCGAAAGGGCCCCGCTTCCGGAAAGAAGGCTCCGCCTATGTGGTCAATCAGCATGGAGACCATCGCGATCAGCTTCAGCAAATCGGTGTCCAGATTCGTCTTCAGCCGGGGTCCGGTCTTCGGGATGGCGGCGGGGACAGTCAGGGCACGGCAGATATCGGTCCTGTTCATAAAAAGCACTTCCTTACCATTTGATACTGATTTCACGGAACGCCGGCCGAATGTTTTCCCCCGGTTCCATAGCCAGAATAGCGCAAAAAAAGGGCTCCCGCAAACGGGGATGCTCACTTTGCCTCCTCTGCTGTAAAATTTGGCGGCGGCGTGTTTTCGGATGTCATAACCGGCCTGTTTATTGTAATATTTGGTTTGGCGAATCCCCGCTTCTGTGTTACAATAGTTCCAGCAAGCTGCAAGGAGATGATAGAATGCTGCGAATCGGTATCTGCGACGACAGCGCCGACGCTCGTATTGCCCTTCGGGCTGCCCTGGAACGGGTTCTGGAGCGGCGGCGGAGCGACGGCGGAAGTTTTTTTGAGTTTTCCTCCGGCGAGGGCCTGCTCCGCTGGCTGGAAAACCACGCCGGAGAACTGGATCTGGTTTTTCTGGACATTGAAATGGGAGAGCTGGACGGCATGGAAACCGCCCGCCGCCTCCGGGAAGCGGACGAGAGCCTGCTTCTGGTCTTCGTCACCGGGTATACGGATTATGTTTTCGACGGTTATTCCGTGGGGGCCCTGGGCTACCTGATGAAGCCCCCCAAGCCGGACCAGCTGGACGGCGTGCTGAACCGGGCGGCGGAGGCCCTCTTTCGGGAGGAGGACAAGGTTTTCCTCTGCCGCAGCGGCGAGACGCTGTACCGCATTCCCAAACGGAATATCCGCTACTTCCGCTCGGACCGGCGGCAGGTCACCTGTGCCGCCGTGGGCCGGACTTACGTTTTCTACGGCAAACTGGACCAGGTGGAGCAGGAGGTGGGGGAGGAATTTGTCCGCATCCACCAGCGCTATCTGGTCCGGACCGCCGCCGTGGACCGGCTGGAGGGCAATCAGGTCTTTGTGGGAGAGGAGGCTCTGCCGGTCAGCCGGGCCTGCCGGTCTTCCGCCCTGGCCGCTTTGGCCCGGTCGGCTCTGGAGGGATAGATGGTGGAAATCATATGGAGTTTTCTGGAGCGGGCAGCAGAACATCTCCTGTCCTCGAGTTGGCCCTACTACGCGCTGACGCTGGTCAGCGGCTCTTATTTCTTCCGCCTTCTTTCCGCCTTTCTGCCGGTGAAGCCCCGCCGGGGCTGGCGGATTGCCCTGGTTCTGGCTCTTGGTGTTTTTTCTTACGCAATCATCTGGCTCGGGGACATAAATCTGCTGTTCGCGCTGCTGTTCTTTGTCCCCGCGCTGCTGCTGGCCTCCCAGGGGGACCTGGCGGGTCGGCTGGCGGTGACGGTTATTTTCTTCTGCCTCATGATGCCGGTCAATGCCGCGCTGAACACCTACTATGCCCCCGTCATGGCCCACTTTGAATTGGACATGGTATTTTTCATTACCGACAAGTTCATCCGCCCCCTCATTTGGGGCCTTCTGTACCTGGCGGCCCGGAAGCATCTGCCGGAAAAGCCGCCGCAGCTCTCCCCCCGGTTCTGGAGACTGATCTTACTTCTGGCCGCCATGCCCTTCAGCGCTCTGCTGGCTGTGGTGCTGCTGCCTATTTTTCAGCTGAAATATTCCTACAGCGACTACACCCTCCACGGTCTGATTATGAGTCTGGGAGTGGCGGTGCTCCCCTTTGTCTTTCTCACCTCCCTGGCTCTGCTGTATGCTATCCGGGTACTGGAGGACCATGAGCGGCTGGAGCAGGCGGACAAACTGGCCTCTCTCCGGGAGAGCTATTACCAGGGCCTCCAGCGGGAGGAACGGCAGGTCCGCACCCTCCGCCACGACCTCCGCAACCACCTGACTGCCCTCCGGGGTCTGGTGGAGACCGGGAAAACGGACAAAGCCCTCCAGTATATGGACCAGCTGGCAGAGTCCCCCGCTCTCCGGGGCGGGCGGAGACTCTGCGACAATGACGCGGCCAACGCCGTTCTCTCCACCAAGGCCGAGGCCATGCGCCGGGCGGGACTGGAAGCGGATGTGGCCGTCTCCCTGCCCAAGGTTCTGCCCATTGCCGACGCGGACCTCTGCGCCCTGCTGGGCAATGCCCTGGACAACGCCATGGAGGCGGCGGAGCTCTGTCTGGATAAGACCGTGATTGTCCGCTGCCGGGCGGAAAAGGGCCTTCTGATGCTGCGGGTGGAAAACGCTGTGGAGGGTGTCCCGGACCTCTCCACCACCAAGGCCAACAAGGCCTCCCACGGCTTCGGCCTGCCGGGGATGCGGGAGATCGCCGAGCGCCGGGGCGGCAGTCTGGAGACCCGGGTGCGGAACGGACGCTTTGAGCTGGTGGCCTGCCTTCCGCTGGCAATGGACAGCGTCTCTCCGGCGGATTGACGGTTGTATTTCCGCCGGGAATGCGGTATGCTGTGGGACGGAGGTGACGCCATGGATTACGAAAAGCTCCTGAATCTGGCTGCGGAGCTGGGCTATCAGCTGATGTTCAGCGGTGCGGAAATTTACCGGGTGGAGGAGTCCATGCACCGTCTGCTGGAGGCCTACGGTCTGGAGCGGCCTGAGATTTTCGCCATTCCCAACTGTGTGATCGTCAGCGCCGTCACGCCGGAGGGCCATCTGCTCACCCGGATGCGCCGGGTCCCCGGCCACGGAACGGATATTGAGCTGCTGGAACGCTGCAACGCCCTCTGCCGCCAGCTCTGCGCCCAGACGCCGCCGCCGGAAACGGTCCAGCTTCTCACCCTTCCGGAGCAGACCCGGCGTTACTCCCCCCGTCAGGTTCTGCTTGGCTACGGCATGGCCCCCGCTTTTTTCGCCCCTCTCTTCGGCGGCGGATGGCAGGACGCGGCCAGCGCCTTCTTCTGCGGCCTGGGCGTGGGGGCCTGCCTGCTGTACGGCGGGCGCTTTCTTGGCCGCAACAGCTTTTTCCGCACAGCCGTCTGCAGCGCCGTGGCCTCGCTGCTGGTCCAGCTGCTGGCGGGGCTTGGCCTGGGGGAGAGCATAGACACGGTGACCATCTCCGTGCTGATGGTGCTGGTGCCCGGCGTGGCCCTGACCAGCGCCATGCGGGAGATTATGGCCGGGGATACCATCTCCGCCCTGAGCCGCACAGCGGACGCCATACTCACCGCCGCCGCCATAGCCCTGGGCACGGCGGCAGGACTGGCCCTGGGCCAGCTGGCGTAGAAAGGAAAGAGTTATGACCGCGTTTTTACAAGCCTATGCCATTCCCTGCGCCTGTGCCTTCCTGGCCTGCGTGGGCTTTACCCTGGTGTTCAACATTCACGGCGTGGGAAAACTCATTGCCGGTGTGGGCGGGGCCTTGGGATGGCTGATTTACCTGCTGCTGGGACAGAGCATCTTCGCCTCCTTCCTGGCCGCTGCCGCCATAGGGCTCTTCGCCGAGGTAATGGCCCGGGTCCGCCTCTGTCCGGTGACGGGGTATCTTCTGGTGGCCCTGCTGCCCCTGGTCCCCGGCGGCGGCATTTATCACGCCATGCGCTACTGCGTGGAGGGAGATACGGCCCGGTTTCTCAGCACCCTGCTCCAGACCCTTGGTTCCGCTTCCGCCCTGGCGGTGGGCGCCATGCTGGCCTCGTCGCTCTTCCGCTCGGTGTTTCCCCATTTTCACTGGTCAGGAAAATAACAGCCCCTTTGATATCCGCGCTTCCGGAACCCGGTTCCGGAGGTGCGGATCTTTTTTATCCAGCCACGCCCGAAGGTCTAAACAGACTCTGGCAAAGCTGGAAAAAGGGTCTTGACTTCTTTACGACAATCTGTTATATATTTATTAACGACAGGCCGTCGTAAAAAGAAAGGAGGCTGTTTTGCATGATATCGCACCTGTCAGACGCGGAATTGGAGATCATGAAAATCATCTGGCCGGAAACCCGGAAGCCTATCCGGTTCGCCTGGATTCTGGAGGAGCTGTCGGCCCGGGGGAAGGCCTGGCAGCCCAACACCCTAATCACCCTCTTGGGCCGCCTGACTAATAAGGGTTTTCTGTCTGTCACCAAGGTTGGACGGAAAAACGAATATACGCCACTCATCTCCGAGGCCGACTACCAGAGCGCCCAGACGCAGACATTCCTTCACAAGGTTTACCGGGGCGACGCTAAGGGGCTTGTCATGGCCCTGATCCAGCGGGACCTCCTCTCCGCCGGGGATTACGAGGACCTGCGCCGCTTCTGGGAACAGGAGGAGAAATGAACACACTGCTGAAGCTGTGGGTTTCCTTGTCCCTCTCCGGCTCAGTGCTGATTCTCGCGCTGCAGCTGCTCCGCCCTCTGGTCCGCCGCCTCAGCAAACGCTGGCAGTATTACATCTGGCTGGTGGTCCTCGCCCGCCTGCTGCTGCCCTTCACACCGGATACCAGCCTCATGGGAACTTTGTTCCGGGACATTCCTCCGGTTCAGACGGTTCTGGACATCCCGTCCGGCGGGGGGACTGCCGGTACCGCCCCGCCCGTTTCAGCGGAAACCGTCCCGCCTGCCCCGGCGGACACGGCTCCTGCGTCGCCGCCGCCCGGGGACACACCGGAACCCGCTCCCCAGACAGGCCTCCCGCTTCTGGAAAACCTCTGGCTCCTCTGGCTGGGCACAGCGCTGGTCCTGTTTATCCGGAAAATCACCGTCTACCAAAGCTTTGCCGGATACGTCCGGGCCGGGTGCGAGGCGGTTGACAGCCCGGCGCTGTTGGATCGTCTGGCTTTGCTGGGCGAAACGGCAGGCGTCCGGAAACCGGTGGAGCTGTACGTCAATCCGCTGATGGCCTCCCCCTTGCTGCTGGGCTTTTTCCGGCCCTGTATCGTCCTGCCCTCCGCCGGACTGCCGGAAGCGGAATTCCGCTGCACCATTCTCCATGAACTGACCCACTGCCGGAGACGGGACCTGCTCTACAAATGGCTGGTACAGCTCACGGTCTGCCTCCACTGGTTCAATCCCCTGGTATGGCGGATGGAACGGGAGATCAACCGGACCTGTGAGCTGGCCTGCGACGAGGCGGTCCTCCTCCTTCTGTCCCCCGGCGAACGGCGCATGTACGGCGACACGCTGCTTCACGCCTTAGAGGCCGGGGGAACGTATCAAAACTCCGTGGTCTCCGTTACCCTCAGCGAGAGTGCGGAACTGCTGAAAGAAAGGCTCGGTGCAATCATGTGTTTTCAAAAACCTCCCCGTTGGACTGCGGTCCTGTCCCTGGCGCTGGCCGGGTTTCTGACTGCCGGTGCAGCCGTGTCGGGGGCCTATGCCCTTCCCGTGCAGCCGGAGATTCTCCCCGCAAAGCTGATCCCTGTGAAAAAGCAGGCGGATGCGCCCGCTTTCTCTTACGCGGGCACCGTGTTTACCTACGGCAAAACCGATTACGAAATGGCCGGAATCGGGCGGGGCCTCATCACCTCGATTCTGGAGTGCACACCAGTTGGAAAATACCTGGTCATTGAGGGGCACTGCGGGCCTGACCACAGTCTCTATTTCATCTTCAACACAGAAACCCAGGTCTTTGAAAAGGAGATTGCGGGGGCGCATCTCATCTGGCGGGATGACGACATCACCACAGCGGTCTACTCCTTCTGGTCAGAGATTTTCGACTACGGCGGGAACCGGATCGGCGACTGCGGTTTGGATGAGGACAGTTATATCTATAGCCTCTCCTTCACGGAAACCGGCGTTCAAGCCCTGGTGCTGAACGAGGCCATGGAGGAAACCCGATTCGCGTTTTCCCTCCCCTCCGCCGCCACGTCTCCCTCCCCTCCATCTCAAACTCCAGCCGAACAGGCGCAGTATTATTATGACATGGACAACCATCCGGCCTTCAGCCGCCTGTTTCCCAGCCTGTCCGCAGCAGAACAGGAGGTCTGGCTCTGGAAGTTT
The DNA here is from genome assembly GCA_022797935.1 of Oscillibacter sp. Lineage (GTDB taxonomy): Bacteria > Bacillota > Clostridia > Oscillospirales > Oscillospiraceae > Oscillibacter. Next base: position 13,302 of record JAAWLO010000044.1, read on the forward strand.
TATGAGGAGGGCTCCCTTGCCTATTTCAGCGCCGCTCTGGACGGCCTGGAGGAAGACAGTCCCCTTCTGGCCGTTCTGACCGAGGCCGCCTATGAAGACAAAAACATCGCTCTCTTCTCCGTCCTCGCAGACCGTCTGGACAAGACAACCCTGGAAACCTGGCTGCTCCGGGCAAAACAAGACCGGCGGGTCAATTTCCAGTCGGTGCTGCTGGACAAGCTGGACCGGGATTGGGAGAAAGAGGCCCTGGAAAAAGAGCTGGACCGCCAGCGCCTTGCGGAATACGCGGCCCATGGCATCACCCGGCAGGGCAAGACCTATTTTTACCAGGGCGAGACGGTCCGCGTCTTCCTGGACCTGGAAAACAATCAGTCTTTCTATACCCTGGACATCAACCCTCTGGGGACGGTCAACATCAAAATCACCCGGGGAACGGACGGCAGAATCAACCGCATTGCCCCCTTAACGGACGCGGAGGGAACCAGGCTCTTTGGAGACAGCTGGGAGGACCTGAAGAACGGCAGCGACTGGGATGACGGCGAAGAGCAGGCAGAAGAGGCCCCGCTGCTCCCGGTCTCTGGGCAGACAATCACCGTACCTGTGGACATCGGCCACCTGGAGCGGGAAATCGTCTGGCTGGGTTCCTTCCGGCTGTCGGAGGGCGATCAGATTTATTACGACGTCTCAGCAGAGACAGGGCCCCAGCTGCAAATCGGCTTTGCCAAGAGCACGGCAAGCAGCTCCTGGCTTTGTTATAACGCCGTCTCCAATCCCCGTGACGCAGACGGAAAACTGGAAATCAAAACCGGCGCTCTGCCCTGGACCTCCACCATGCCGCCGGACGTCCAACTGTTTGTCCGGGCGGGGGACTGCGTTCTTACCGGCGTAAAAGGCGCCGTCACCATAATCAAGAATTCCTGACAAAAAAGGACCCGCCGCCCCCCCGGGACGGCAGGTCCTCTTTTTCACTTCGTCGGGAAGCCAAACTGCTCCCGCATGTCAAACAGAAAACAAAGAAAACTCTTGGGATACGGAATAAAGCTTCCGCTGTCCACCATTTCCAGAATCTCATGCAGCTCCGCCCAGCGGACAGCGCAGACCTCTTCCCGCTGGAGAACCAGAGCATCCAGGTCCAGGTCCCGGACGAGGATGTAAAAATCGTCAAAGCCGCCGCCAAAATTCACGGTCACTGAGGGCCGGATGCCGCTCAGGTCCAGGGGAATTCCCAGTTCCTCCCGGAATTCCCGTTCCGCCCCCTGGCGGCTGGTCTCTCCGGCGTCTACACCGCCGCCGACGGATACGTCCCACAGCCGGGGCCAGATGGTTTTCTCCGCCGTCCGCTGCTGAATCAGCAGCCGTCCCCGCCGGTCGAAGAGGCACACATGGACCACCATCCGGTATTCGCCGGGTCCCTTTGGTTCGCGGCGCTCTGCCGTTCTGCCAAGCGGGACGCGGTTTTCGTCATACAAATCTACCAGTTCCAAAAAGGCCTCCTTTTCATACGGGCGGGCAACACAGCGCCAGCCAAGACCGGTTTCGCTTCTTCTCCCGTCTATGCCGCATCCGCGTTCATTGTTTTCCTGCCGTCTTATATAGTCAACGCAGTTGAAAAGGAGTACTCACTCCTTTTCAACCGGCGGACCAGGGGTCCGCCGCTGCGCGGAGCGCAGTTGCGTTTCCTATGAAGCCATGCGCGGGCAGCCGCGTTGCGGCTCGAACCACCGCTAAGGCGGCGGTTCGTTGAAAAGAATCCCATGGGATTCTTTTCAGCTGCGCTGGCTATAGTCGCCGCCGGGGCGGTAGAAAGGACAACCGGTGCAGCTTCCTCTCAAAAAGCGTTCCATCTCGTCCTCGTCCAGGTCCATGGTGCAGACAAAGGCTTCCAGTTCCCCGTCAAAGTCATAGCAGACGCAGTCTTCACAGATATTTGCCATAGAAAGCCTCCTCACACGAAAAACAACAAGACCAGGGCCCCTCCGGCCCCCACCAGCAGGAATACCGCCCCGCCAAAACGGGTACTGCGCAGGTAGGCGTCCGACGGTTCCCCGTTGCTCTTCCAGCCTTCCGTAAGCGCAAAAAACAGCCTGGGGGCCAGCAGCATCAGCAGACCCACGCCCGCCAGAAGGATTGCCAGAACCACGTACATCCGTCATCACCTCTCAGAGAATGACCGCATAAATGCCATCCACATCCAAGCACATTTTTATGACCAGTTCCTCCAGGGCCTCCCGGCTTTCCGGAGATCCGGCCCAGCACAGTCCGCAGCCGGCGGTAATGCTCCGGGGAACGGGTATCAGACGCCCCGGCAGGCCTTCCTTTTGACAGGCGGCCTCCATAGCCATAGCCCCGGCGGTGGTCCGGAAGGTAACCACACACTTCTCACTTCTCTGCCGCATCCGTCAAACCCCAGCGGCGCTGTTTTGCGCAGTCACGGCTTGATGACCTTCCCGGCTCCAGCCAGCTTCTCGACGATACTATACATGTTGGTCACACCGCCAACGGCCAGCCGGTCCGCCAGACCGTAATGGTTCAGGCAGGTGCCGCAGGTGAGAATTTCCACGCCCTGGGCCTCCAGATTCTTCAGGTCCTCCAGAGACTCCGAGCCCTGGCAGGTGAGGTGCGCGCCGCCATTGTAGAACAGCATGACGGACGGCAGTTCCGGCAGCTGCCCTACGGCGAAGAGAAACCCCTTCATCAGGACGCTCCCCAGCCCGTCGCTTCCCCGGCCCATGACGGCGCTGTCCACCGCCACCACCAGGCTGCCCCGTGCGTCGCCTCCGCAGGACAGGGCGGGCTCCTCTGCCGGGGTCTCTCCGGCGGGGTCCGTGACCTCCATGGTAACCACGAATTCTTTTTCCGAACGCTTTTCCGCCTTGGCCGTGAGCTTGTGGCCCGCCGCCATACGGGTCAGGTTCTGGACGGCAATTTCATTGTCCACATGGACCTCCAGGATGCCCGGCTCCCGCATCTCCCGCAGGGCCCGGGTGGCCTTGACGACCGGAATGGGGCACTGTTCACCCACGGCATTTACAACAACGGTTCCCATGCTTGTTTCCTCCTGTTTGATATCCTGCCGGATTTCCCCGGCAGGTTTGTCTCCTCTCTTATTTTAGCGTGTTCGATTCCCCTCAGCCATTCGCATTTTTACCAAAAATCGTGCCCAGGAACCGGACAAACGCATACACCGTCAAAGCCGCCGCGATCACCGTCTCCGCCAGCACCACGTATTGCAGCGCAGGCACAGGATGGCCCATATTCGCGAGGCAGGCCGCCGTCTGCTTGGCCGCAATGGCGCTGATGACGAAGGGAAAGGTAAAGGCGGCATAGCTGGGATAAAAGGGCAGCCGCAGGCACGCCGCCGCCTTCACCAGAGAGAAGACGTACAGCACGCAGGCCAGGGCAAACATTCCCAGCAGCAGCGGCAGCGATTTGGTCTCCGCCGACTGGAGATAACCTGCCACACAGAGGCTGGCGGGAGCCGTGTAGATGCAGATTAACGGCTTGGCCGGTTCCGGTACGGGAAGCTTTGCGTAGCGCACCGTCACCAGCACCAGCAGGCACAGCAGGCACACGAAGCCAAACCAGAAGGCCGCCATGCCAAGGGCCTGCTGTCCGTAAGCCGGCGCGGATACCGCCGCCGCCACAATGCCCACATAGACAATGTACCAGCTGGCAAACACCTTTGAAAGCGACAGCTTCACCAGGAATCTGGCGCTGAAATACAGAATCAGCACCACATGCAGCAGCACCGCCAGCCCCCAAATCGCAAAGGCCCCGCCGCCGAGAAAGGGCTTGACATAGACGCTCAGCAGCATCAGCCCCATGGGAAACGCCGCCGCTGTGCTGGCCATAATCGGATTCTTCAGGTCCTCCCCCACCGCCTTGGGAAACAGAATCAGCTTCAGCAGAATCAGCGCCAGAAGAACCGCCGCCGCCATACCACAGGCCCAGCGAAGTCCCTCCGAATAGCTTTGCAGCAGATTCCCCAGCGCCGCCAGCCCCAGCATGACTCCGCAGGCCGGAACCGGCACTCGTTTGATGGCGTTCATAAAATATCGCTCCTTCGTCCTTCTGCCGCTCATGCGGTGGCTTCGTCCAGGTTGGTGAGCCCCAATTCCCGGACCACAATTTCCGCCACCTTCCATGCACACAGGCCCGTAAAGCGGATGCACTGCTCCTTGTGCTCCCCCTTGCCCATATCAAACTCCCGGGTCAGTATCCGGCAGCAAATGGCATTTTTCCCGTTGGCCTCCTTGAACCAGTCGTGAAGCTCGTGGGTCAGCGCCATGCACTTGACCACCTTCGGGTCCTGGGGCCCTGCCTGCTCCGTCCGGCCAAAGAACATGCCCAGGGCCAGAATGCCGCCGTTCAGCGCGCCGCACATACAGCCGGAGCGCCCCGCTCCCACCGCCATGCCGGAGGCCATAGCAATCACCTCTTTCGGTACGTCCAGCTGGAAGTTATCCCGAATCGCGGCCACCAGGGCTTCGCAGCAGAAATAGCCGTTCCGGAAATTCTCTTCCGCGTCCTTCTGCACCTTGTTCAGACTGATTTCTCGTTTACCAATGTTCATAGCGGTTCCCCTTTTCTGTTTTCGTTGTTTTTTTCAAAGAATAATGATTGGAAAAAGAAAAAGCCTCGACAGCCTCTTCCCCATCCTTCGTCTATTGTACCAGAAGGCGGCCTTCTTTGCAAGGTTTTTTATGCGGATTGCCTTCCGCTTTTTCCCAGCGCTGCGGAGGCGTCCTCCTTTTTCGGCAAATTCCTTGACAGGGCCCGGCGGCGGCGTATAAAATAGAACCGTTGGGCGCGCCTCGGTTTGACGGCCCCATCACACTGAAGGATTATGAGGTCAGCTTTATGAAAACACCTTTTGTCACCAAAGAGCAGCTGGAGGCCATTGCCGCCCAGTACCCCACCCCCTTCCACCTGTATGACGAAGCAGGCATCCGGAAAAACGCCCGCCGCCTGAAGGCCGCGTTTGCGTGGAATCCCGGCTTCCGGGAATATTTCGCCGTGAAGGCCACGCCTACCCCCGCCATTCTGAAGCTGCTTCACCAGGAGGGCTGCGGCTGCGACTGCTCCTCCCTGGCAGAGCTGCGGCTGGCGGAGCGCTGCGGCATCACCGGCGAGGCCGGCGTCATGTTCTCTTCCAACAATACCACGGAAGAAGAATTTCAGGAGGCCGCCCGTCTGGGTGGTATCCTGAACCTGGACGATATTACCCTGATTGACACCATGGAGGCGGCTCTGGACCAGATTCCAGAGAAAATCTGCTGCCGCTTCAACCCCGGCGGAATCTTCACCCTGGGGGAGACCCGGGAGGGCTTTCAGGTAATGGACACCCCCGGCGACGCCAAATACGGCATGACCCGCCCCCAGCTGGCGGAGGCTTTCCGGCGGCTGCATGCCCGGGGCGTTCGGGAGTTCGGCCTTCACGCGTTTCTGGCTTCCAACACGCTTTCCAATGAATATTATCCCACATTGGCCCGGACCCTCTTCCGTCTGGCGGCGGAGCTCCAGGAGGAGACCGGATGCCGGGTCACCTTTATCAACCTCTCCGGCGGCATCGGCGTCCCCTATCATCCTGACGAAACGGAAAACGACATTGCCGTCATCGGTGAGGGTGTCCGGCAGGCCTATGAAGAAATTCTGGTTCCCGCCGGTATGGGGGATGTGTCTCTTTACACGGAGCTTGGCCGCTATATGCTGGCTCCTTACGGCCATCTGGTCACCCGCGCCATTCATGAGAAGCACATTTACAAAGAATATATTGGCGTGGACGCCTGCGCCTGCAACCTGATGCGCCCCGCCATGTACGGCGCTTACCATCACATCACGGTCATGGGCAAGGAGACGATCCTCAAGCGCGGCGTCCGGGCCGAGGACTACTTTGCCTACTGCGCGGAGGTCAGCTGCGAGGTCTGGGGTGTGCTGGCCAGTATGGACTC
>JAAWLO010000045.1 GCA_022797935.1 Oscillibacter sp.
ATGCGAACGCAGCGCTCTCCCAGCTGAGCTACGAGCCCAAATCGGCACTTTTTATACGAAAAAAGTTGCAGAATTTGGATTTCTAAAATATTCGATTTTTGGAAAAAAGTCCAACAAATCAGAGTGGAAAACGGGGCCACAAACCTGGGTCGGATGTGTCTCGCTATGGATGCGAACCGAACGCTCTCCCAACTGAGCTACAGGCCCAACTCTCGCAAGGAATCCAGCAGGACTCATAAGAACAAAAATTATTATACCACAAATTCTGCCGTTGTAAAGTCCGATTTTTAAATTTTTTCATTTTTTCTCCCGGCTTCTCCTGCCAAATCCGCTGGGACCTTCCCGCAAAGCCCTGGCGCGGTAGGGTTTCGCTGAAACCGCTGCCTTGCTGTTCCGGCAAAAAACCCTCTTGCATTTCCAAAGGCTTTTCAGTATAATAGGATAGCATTCTGCGGAGCGCCAAGCCCTGTGCCTTTGGTAAGGCCTGCCGCCGAGAGAAAGGAGAACCTGTATGAAACGACGCCTGATTCCCCTGTTGCTGGCATTGTGCCTGCTGATGGGGTTGTCTCTGCCCCCCGCAGCTGCAGCCAGCGGTCCCATGCCCCTGCCCACACCCGGCGGTACGGCGGTCCAGTCCGGCGGCGGCGCGGAAATCGATTATTCCAATACCAAAGACGGATACGTGATGGTCCGTTTTGCTGCCGACAGCAGCAAGCGCCTGCGGGTTCAGGTGAAGGGGCCGGCCACCACATACACCTACGAGCTGCCCCCCGGAAAGTGGATCACCTACCCCCTGTCCGACGGAAACGGCGCTTACCAGGTCACCGCGTTCCAGAATACGTCGGGAAAGAAATATGCCGTCCTTACCAGCGTCTCCTTCCAGGTGGCCCTGACGGACGAGTTTGCCCCCTTCCTCCGGCCCAACCAGTTTGTGGATTACGCCAGTGCGCCCAATACCGTTCAGAAGGCGAAAGATCTCACCGCCAATATCACCGCTCCCCTGGAGAAGGTGGGCGCGGTTTATAACTTCGTGGTTGGCAATCTCACCTATGACCAAAAGCTGGCCACTACTGTGCAGACCGGTTACCTGCCGGTGCTGGATACCGTGCTGTCTAAAAAAACCGGCATCTGCTTTGACTACGCCTCCCTCATGACCGGTATGCTCCGCAGTCTGGGAATTCCCAGCAAACTGGTGGTGGGCTATGCCGGAGAGGCCTATCACGCCTGGGTCAGCGTCTGGACCAAGGAGACGGGCTGGATTGACGGCGTCATCTACTTCGACGGCACCAGCTGGCAGCGGATGGACCCCACGTTCGCTTCCTCCAGCAACAAGAGCGCCGCCATCATGAAATACATCGGCGATGGCAAAAACTATACGACCAAGTATACCTATTAAAGCAAGCGCCTTCCCACGCAGAGACGCAAGCTCGGAATTTACACGCAAAAACTCCGTGGAACGGCAGATTTTTGCCGGAAACCGCTCCCATGAACGGTTCAAAATCACGACGGATGAGCACAACGCGTTCCGGGCTGCCGGTCCCATAAGGCTGCCTGACCGTATGTGCGGGCGTCCTGCGTACAAGGTCTAAGGCGGCAGAATACCTGCCCAAAAAGGCGGCCGCGAGACCGCCCGAAAATATTGAATATCGGAGAGGGCCATGATGAATTACAAGCTTTCGAATGAAGAGATTTCCTCCCTGTGCCTGGAGCTGTCCATGCTGCTGCGGGCCGGTGTGAACACCGGAGACGCACTGTCTCTCCTGTCAGAGGAACGGGACTGGGACGGATTGCTGTCCGGCGCGGCGCGGAAGGTGGATGAGGGTCAGCCTTTGTCCGAGGTTCTGCGGGACACGGGGGCTTTCCCGGTCTACGTGTGCGGCCTGGTGGAAGTGGGTGAGCGGACCGGACGGACAGAAGAGGCCCTGGCCGCCCTTTCCCGTTACTATGAGGACCGGGTCCGGATGGGCCGCCGGGTCCGCAGCGCCCTGCTGTATCCCGCCGTGATGCTGGCCTTGATGCTGGTGGTGATCGGCGTGCTTCTGGTGCAGGTGCTGCCGATTTTCGAGGATGTGTACGCCTCCCTGGGTGGACAGCTTACCGGCGTGGCCGGAGGCCTGCTGACCCTGGGGCGCTGGCTGGAAGTGGCCATGCCGGTGCTGTGGGTGGTGCTGGCGGCCGTTGCCGTGGCAGTGCTGGTCTTTGCCGCCTCCCCGGCCTTCCGGGAAAAGGTGCTCTCCGGCTGGCAGCGCAAACACGGCGACAAGGGCGTGGCCCGGAAGCTGAACAATGCCCGGCTGGCGCAGGCTATGGCTATGGGCATGTCCAGCGGCCTGCCGCTGGAGGAGGCTGTGGGCCTCTCCGCCGGACTGATGGAAACCGCCGCCAAGCAGCGCTGTGAGGACTGCAAGACCCGGCTGGAAAACGGCGAGGCCCTGAGCCTGGCCATGAAGGACAGCGGCCTGCTGCCCGCCAACCAGTGCCGCCTGCTGGAACTGGGCCAGCGCAGCGGCGCGGGCGACTCCTCTATGGAAAAGATTGCCCGGGACCTCACGGAAGAGGGCGAGGCAGCCCTGGATACCCTGGTGGGCCGGGTGGAACCGGCGCTGGTGCTGGTGTGCTCCATTCTGGTGGGCCTGATTCTGCTGTCCGTGATGCTGCCGCTGATGAATATCATGGCGGCCATTGGGTGAAGTCATGCGGGGCGCGAGAAAGGGCGGCTGGCTCTCTCTTCTGGGGGGGCTGCTGCTGCCGGTGATTGCCGCCGCGGCATTGCTGTGTTTCGCCACGGCCCTGGGAAGTTTGGACAGCGGCCGCGCCGGGGAGAACCGGCGGCAGCTGGAGGAAACTCTCCGCCGGGGCTGCGTAGCCTGCTACGCCGCCGAGGGCGTCTATCCCCCGGATTTGGAGTACCTGCAAACGCATTACGGCGTGCAGATTGACCAGAGGCGGTATCTGGTGTATTACACCGCCTTTGCGGAAAACCTGATGCCGGATATTACGGTGCTGGAGATCACGCCATGAAAAAACGAGTCACACAACATCATCTGGACGGACTTATCGCCCTGCTGCTCTTCGGTCTGTTCGCCGTGTGCATCCTGGCGGTGCTGCTGACCGGAGCCAAGGCTTACCGCCGTCTGACCCAGCGGGATCAGGCGGCCTATGAGCGCCGGACCAGCGTCCAGTACATAGCGACCCGGGTCCGCCAGGCGGACCGCCTGGACGGCGTCACGCTGGAGCCCTTCGGCGATGGGCTGGCCCTGGTCCTGCCGGACGGAGAGGGCTTTGTCACCCGGGTTTACTGGGACGGGGGCTACATCAAGGAACTCTACACCGCCATTGACGCGGAACTGAGCCCGCCGGACGGCGAAAACATTTTGAAAAGCGGCGGGCTGGAGCTGTCCCTGGAGGACGGCCTGCTTACCGTGACCAGCACCACGCCGGACGGTGCGCGGGATACCCTGCGGCTGTCCCTGCGGAGCGGAGAGGAGGCAGCATGAGAAGCAAAGCGCCTTTGATTCTGATGGAGCAGATGGTCATGCTGCTGGTGTTCGCCCTGGCGGCGGCCCTGTGCCTCCAGGCCTTTGTGCTCTCGGACGCCTCATCCCGCCGGGCGGAGGCCCGGGACCGTGCGGCGGCAGTGGCCCAGACAGTGGCGGAGACCATCCGCCATACCGGCGGCGATGCCGGCACGGCTCTGTCCGGCGCGGCGAAAGACCTGGGTATGGATTACGAACAGGGCCTTTTGTGGGCGGATTTTGACGAGGACTGGAACCGGACCCCCAGCGGGGAGGAGGGCGCGTACCGCGTCGCCGCTCAGGGAACGGACAGCGGACAGACCGGCCTTCAGACGGCCCGGGTGGAAGTGAGCCGCAGCGCCGCGGAGGCGGAGGAAGCGGATGTGCTCCTGACCTTTGACGTGTCGTGGCAGGGGGAGGCCGGATGATGGAACAGAAAAAGAAGTTTTCGCCTCCCGCCGTAGGAGGTATTTCCCTGCTGGTGGTGTTCGCTGTGCTGTGCCTGACGGTGTTCGCCCTGCTGAGTCTGACCACGGTTCAGGCGGACGTCCGTCTGGCGGACGCCTCGGTCCAGGCTGTGGAGGACTATTATGCCGCAGACTGTGCGGCCCAGGCCATTCTTGCCCGCCTGCGGGCCGGGGAGCGGGTGCCGGAGGTAACGGAAAAGGACGGCGTCTGCTCTTATACCTGCCCCATCTCCGAGACCCAGCAGCTGGAGGTGGAGGTCCGGGTGGAGGGAACGGAGTATACCGTTCTGCGCTGGCAGGCCGCCGCCTCCCAGGAGTGGGTGTCGGATGAGAGCCTGTCCCTCTGGGACGGGGAACTGCCCGATCTGGGCTGAGTCCCGCCGGAAAGAAGAGAGTAGAAGGAGGTTCCGCAATGGCGGAATTGCTGAGCTATTTAGAGCGCGCGGTGAAGGACGGCGCGTCGGACCTGTTCTTCGTAGCCGGAGGTCCAGTGAGTGAGAAGCTGGATAACCGGCTGGTCCGCCTGGGGGAGGAGCGCCTCAGCACCGAGGCGTCGGAGGATTTGATTCAGGAGATTTATGCCCAGGCTGGACGGGATATGGAAAACTTCCGCCGCATCGGCGATGACGATTTTTCCTTCTCCGTGAAGCATCTGGCCCGCTTCCGGGTCAACGCCTACCGCCAGCGGGGTTCCATGGCGGCGGTGGTCCGTGTGGTGTCCTTTGACATCCCCGACTGGCAGTCCATGGGCATTCCGCCTCAGGTGATGGAGCTGTCCAAGCTGACCCACGGCATGATCCTGGTGACGGGCCGGGCCGGCAGCGGCAAGTCCACCACCCAGGCCTGTCTGGTGGACCGCATCAATCAGACCCGGGAGTGCCATATTATCTCCCTGGAGGACCCCATTGAGTACCTTCACCGCAATCAGAAGAGCATTGTCAGCCAGCGGGAGATTGCCATCGACACGGAGGACTATCACTCTGCCCTGCGGGCCTGCCTGCGGCAGGCGCCGGATGTGATTCTTCTGGGAGAGCTCCGGGACCAGGAGACGATTCACACCGCCATGACGGCGGCGGAGACCGGACACCTCCTCATTGCAACCCTCCACACCCGGGACGCCGCCAGCACCATCGAGCGGATTGTGGATACCTTCTCCGGTACCACCCAGCAGGAGCAGGTGCGGGCCCAGCTGAGCATGGCGCTGAAGACGGTGATTTCCCAGCAGCTGCTGCCCGGCACGGACGGGAACCTGATGCCCGCGTTTGAAATCATGCACATGACCACCGGCATTCAGGGCCTGATCCGCAGCGGAAAGCTGGAGCAGATTGACAACCAGATTTCCAGCGGCACCAATGAGGGAATGATCTCCATGGACCGCTCCATTGCGGCGCTGTGCAAGGCCGGAAAGATTACGGCGGAAACGGCGGTTGCCTTTGCGAAGAACAAAGATTGGATGAGCCGTACCGGCGTGGCCGGAAGATGAGAGACAAAGAGGCGGCATGCGCACATGCCGCCTCTTTGTCATTCAGGACTTCAGCAGGTCCGCCAAACGCTTGAGCATGGTGCACAGCTGCTGGCGGGTGACAGCTTCGGAAAGCCGCAGGTCTCCCCCGCTGTCGCCGGTGAGGATGCCGTTTTTCACGGCCCATTCCACGCCTTCCTTGTGGGCGGGACTGGGAGTGTTGTCCATAGGATTTGCCTCCGTTTCGTAGAGGGGCCGCACAGCCCCCACAATCTGCTGCCGGGAGCGGTGTTTCCGGCAGACTTCGCCGCCGTTGGACTGGCTCCCGGCCTGACTGGTGTTGCCTTCAATGGCCGTTACGCCTGTGGAGGTGATCCGCTCCACAATGCCTGTGTGGTCCGTGGACCCGCTGCCGGAGAAGTCGTAAATCACCACGTCCCCGGGAAGGAAGTCCTGGGTCACCCACAGGTTTGCCTTCTGTGCCGCCCGCATCAGCGCGCCGCAGGAGGCGGTGCGGAGGGGCAGCAGCGCCGCCGCCCCAACTTGGTCAAAACACCACTGCACGAAGACCATACACCAGGGATAGGCGCTGCCGGAGACTGCCCGGCCATAATACCAGGTGTTGTACTTCACCTGATTGGAGCCCGCCGGGGACTCTCGGATACCCAGCTCCTGCCGGGCCAGAGCCAGAACCGTCTCAGCCGTTTTCATAGCTGCCACCGGTTCCGCTTTGAGGAATGGCCGGACTCCGGGGAGGCGTGGTTGCCCCAGCGGCGTCCACCTTGCCCTCTGTGAGAATATACGTCACCACGGAGGCCGCGGATACCACCGCGCCTGCTACCGTGGAGATGGTGTCCTGATCCAGGCCGAATACCATGGCCAGTCCGGTGACAACGCCGGCCACTGCGGCCCAGAGCTTACGGCTGCTCAGCTTTCGTTTCCAATCCATTGCGATTCTCCTTTCCAGGCGCTGTTTGCCTGCGAAGATTTCAGATGCCTTTGGTACGGATCTGCCGGGGGTCCCTCCCGATTCAGTATATGGATGGCCGCCGTGTTTTGTCTTCCTGGCCGTGTTTTGGAGCGCTTTTCCTGCAGGAGAACCGGCGGCGTTTCCTCACAGGCCCAAGCGGCCCAGCATAAAGGCGATGACCGCCGCGCAGACCGCCCACAGGGCTTTTTCCACCAGTCCATCCCAGCGTTTTCCAGGCCGCTCCTTCATCTCCTGCACCGTGGCCTTGATCTCCTGGGTGTCGTCTTTGATTTGCCTGAGCTTTTCGTCGAAAACGGCTGACGCGGTGCTGGAGACCTCCAGGCGGCTGTAGATTTCCTTGTGGGCGTTCTTGTTATGGAGCACCTCGGCCTCCAGGGCCTCAATGCGGGGCAGCAGCTGGCAGGAACCCTCTGTTATTTCCGGCATTTGCGCACCTCCTTTCCCAGTGAAATGCAGAGGAAGGTCCCCCGGCAGGGGGAAGGGGCTCCGGCATGCGGAAGAGCGGAACTCCCTAAATAAAGCTGTCCGGCAGGGAAAAGTTGCACGGTTTAGTGCAACCGCTGAAAAAATTTTCTGTTTTCCCCAGATGATACCAAATTGTTGCCGGTTGTTCACAATTTGTTCATGAATATAGCGGGACTTTCCGTTATGTTATAAAGAGCAATCACATTCCCAATCCAAAACACTGCGCAATCCGTGATGGAGGTACTTGGTATGAAGAGATTTTTGACAAAACGGCTGCCGGCATGTTTGCTGGCACTGCTCCTGACGGTCAGCCTGGCTCCCGGAGCCTTGGCGATTACAGGGGTGAACGTGGGCTGGACTGCCGATGAGACCCACCATTGGCAGGTGGGAAACAATGGAGCCCGTGACCAGTACGGGGAACATAACTTTAGTAATACGATTACCGTAACACAAGAGCCCACGTGTTTTCAGCCGGGTTCCGGTACAAAAGAATGTACCGTATGCGGCGGCAGTGTCACCATCACGCTGGGAGCGGACCCGACGCTCCACAGCCAGGACAACAGCCGCTATGCCCATGACAGAACCAGCCACTGGCGGCCCTGTGAGAACGCGGCCAAGGGCTGTACGCACCGGTTTGCCGAGACGGCCCACAGCGCCCCCAGCGGCCAGTATACCGCGGAGGCAAACGGCGCGGTCCACTGGCAGATCTGCTCCACCTGCGGTGAGCGCTTCAACGAGGAATCGCACCTGGATACCAGTCCCAAGGACGGCATCTGCGACCGCTGCGGCCGTACTATTCCCGGCTATAAGCCTGCCACAGTCAGCGTCAGCTTTATCAACAGCGGCGCGGTGTTCAACAGCCAGACGGTAGCCTCCGGCTCCGCCCCCGCAAACCCCGGTACCCCCACCAAAACCGCCGCCAACTGCACCTATACCTTCCGGGGCTGGACCACGGTGGACCCCGGCGCTTCTGCCGTCTACCGCAATCAGCCTCTGGCCTCTGCCACCGGCACGGCCCTGAGTGCCAACACCACCTATTACGCCGTTTATACCCTCAACGCCACGGGGCAGAATGACTCCATCGGCGCGGGCACCACCAACGGCAAGCTCATCGGCGGCGACATCCGTTCCCACGTGGCAACCCGCTTCTCTGCCCTCACCGGTCAAAACAGCTTTGCCTCCATCCGGTTTACGTCCTCCAGCGGGAACGGAACCCTGTATTCCACCAGCACCAGCCGCCTCCCTGTGGGCAGCGGCAGCTACTCGTACAATGACCTGTCCAACTATATCTACTATATCCCCGCCTCCTCCGGCAGCCTCAGCCTGAATTATACGGCGGTGGACGCCTATGACAACCAGATCTCCGGCGTCCTGACCCTCAGTGCCTCTACCACGGCCAATGCCTCTTTGATTACATATTACGCGGCTCCCGGCGGTACGGTGAATTTCAAGCTCACGGATTTCCAGCGGGCTTATCAGTCCCTCAGCGGCGGTTCCGGTCTGCCCCGGTATGTCACCTTCAGCGCCGGAAAGGACTATGACAATTTTGCCGGCCGGATTTACTCCGGGTCCCGTTCCATGGACCGGGACCGGGTGAACAGCTGGATTTTCTACCTGGAGGACAGCCGGGACGGCGACTATGCCCTGAATACCCTGAACTTCAAGGCGGACACCAATGCCCGGGAAAACAGCGAGCTGGAGCTGACCTATCGGATTTACTACAACAGCAGCGTCTACTACGACGGAACGCTGCGGATCGTCATCGACCACAAGGCGGTGGAGGGCGATGTGGTCTACCGGGTAGCCCCCGGCGACTCCATTACCTTCAACCGCAGTGATTTCAACAACGCGTATCAGGATATCACCGGCTCCAGCCGGACCATCCGCTATGTAACCTTTGATCCCAGCAACCTCTACACCAATTTCTCCGGCAAGATCAGCGCCGCCGGTCACGCGGACTTCAGCCGCACGGAGCTCTCCCGGGAGCAGTTCAACTACAGCGGCACCAGTTACGGGGACTATGCCCTGGATGACCTCCGGTTCCGGGCAACCGCCTCCGCCAAGGATGGCGACAGTCTGGAAATCGACTTCCGGGCCTATTACAGCGCCGACGACTACGCCCAGGGCACCCTGCGCATTGTCATTGACAAGTACGGCTCTGAGGATACCGTGACCTATAACGTGGCTCCCGGCGGCACGGTGCGCTTTGACCGGGCGGACTTCAACCGGGTTTACCGGGCTCTCTCCGGCACCAACAACCGCACCATTACCGCCGTGGCCTTTGACGCGCCCAACACCTACCGCAGCTTCCCCGGCAAGCTCTACACCGGACGCAATACGATTCTGGAGCAGGCGGAACTGACGTACAGCCGCACCTGGTTCTACTACAGTGACAACCGGGACGGGGATTTTGCCCTGGAGGATGTCACCTTCCAGGCGGAACGGGACGCCAAGGACGGCTCCAGCATCTCCATTCCCTTCCGGGCCTACTACAATGACGCCGACACCTATGAGGAAGGTACACTCCGCATCAACATCACCACCGCCGGCAGCGGCGTGACCTATTCCGTGGTCCCCGGCGGCACGGTGACCTTCCGGGCGGAGGACTTCAACGAGGCTTACCGGACCATCTCCGGCAACAGCGGCCGGACCATCAAGTACATTGCCTTTGAGGCCAACAGCGACTACGCCAGCTTCCCCGGGGATATGTACACCACCAATACCCCGCTCACCCGCAGCAGCCTGACCTATACCCAGACCCAGTTCTACTACGACAACACCGCCTATGGCGCATATCCCATCAACAGCCTCAGCTTCCGGGTCAATGCCAACGCTCAGAATCAGGCCACCCTGTCCATTCCCTTCCGGGCCTATTTCGACAGCAACAGCTATGAGGAAAGCACACTGAAAATCGTGGTGGATCCCCGGGCTAACGGCGATATCACCTGTACCGTCAACCCCGGCAGCACCGTGAATCTGGACCGGACGAAATTCAACGACTTCTACCGCAAGACCTATGCCAACGACACCTTCAGCTACGTGGTCTTTGAGGTGCCCACTACCTCCGATTTCGCCTCTTCCGCCGGTACGCTGTACACCGGCTACGGCACCAGCTATTCCGCTTCTCTGGCCCGCAGCAACCTCCAGGACCTCCGCTTCTACTACAACAGCGCCGACGCCCGGAACGGGGATTACGCGCTGAATGATCTGACCTTTGCCGCCGCCAGCTCCTTTACCACCGGACGGGTAACCCTGCGCTTCACGGCCTACGGAGCGGCAGGCCGGTCGGTGGAGGGTACCCTGGTCATCACGCCGACGGCGGCCTCCTCCTCCAGCAGTTATGTAGGCAGCATCCGCTACAGTGTGGCCAGCGGCACCAATGTTCAGCTCAACGCCAATGACCTGGCCCGGTTCTATCAGGCCACCTACTCCAATGATACCCTGCAGTATGTCTCCTTCACCGATGTACCCGCTGTGGGCGGCCTGTACTACAACTACTACGGCGCCAGCAGCTACGGTTCCGCCGCCCAGGAGCAGATTACCGTGGCCAACCGCGCGGCCCGGACCTTCTACATGAGTCCCACCTCCCCCACGCAGTACGCCCTGACCGAGCTGGCCTATGTGCCCACCGGCGCCAACTACTGCGCCAGCATTCCCTTTACCGCCTACGGCACAGCCAACCGGTCTGTCACCGGAGCCATCCTCATCAGCGTCACCAGCCGGGCGGTCTCGGAGGTTTACGGCGTTACCCCCAAGGGTGTGGCGGTCAACTTCCCGGCCAGCTCCATCTACGCGGCGGTTTCCGCAGCCAGCGGTTCTGCCCTCAGCGGCATTCAGCTGCTGAAGCTGCCCTCCGCCAGTGTGGGCGTCATCTATGCCGGCACCGGCAATGTTCCCGCCAATACCTCTACGGTCTACGGCTATAACAGCGGTACCCAGCAGATGGGACAGCTTCGGTTTGTCCCCGCCGCCAACTACACCGGCTCTGTGGAAATCCCCTATGTGGCCCTGAACGCCAACGGTACGGCCATTGCCTCGGGAGTGTTCTCCCTGGGCGTGCTGAACTCCAATAAGGGCTTCCATGATGTCACGGCCACCACGTGGTGCTACAAGTACGTCATGGAGCTGTCGGACGCGTCGGTGATCGACGGCTATGCCAACGGCAAGTTCCAGCCTGACAGCACCATCACCTACGGCGCGGCGCTGAAGCTGATTATGCTGGCCGCCGGTTATCCCGAGCAGGCGCCCACGGACAACAGCAGCGTCTTCAGCGGCTATCTGGCCCGGGCCCGGGCGGATGGCCTGATTACCCGCAGCAACATCAACCTGAGCACCCCCATTACCCGTCTTCAGGTGGCCCAGCTGGCCGCCGGCGCCCTCAAGCTGGATATTGAGCATCTCTCCAGCGTGAAGCCCTTTACGGACACCGCCGATGTCTATGTCCAGGCCCTGAACGCCGCCGGTATTGTGGAAGGCTACTTCAGCAACGGCACCAGTACCTTCCGCCCCAACAATACCCTGACTCGGGGACAGGTTTCCGCTATTGTCTGGCGGATGCGGAATTTCCGCCGCTGAGCTCCCCGCAGACACCAAAAGGACCGCCTTCGGGCGGTCCTTTTTCCCGAATATTCTGCGGATGGAAGATTTTTTCTGCCGAAAAACACCGGGAGGGCTTGAAGGAGCGGAAAGACTGTGCTATAGTCAAACGTATCAACCCTCATCCCCCCTCGTATCTGACAGGAGCGTGTCCATGCAGCATGTTGACCCCTCAATTCCATCCGAGGCCAAGGCGCGCCGGAAGTGGCCCAGGCGTCTGGCCGTGATTGCGCTGGCCGCCATCTGTGTTCTGGGCGCGGAACTGGTGGCCTGCCGTTTTGCGGAACCGGAACTCTACAATACCATTATGGCCCCTGTGCGTTGGGCAGGCGGCGCGGCCTGGGATGCCGTCTGCTGGACCGGCGAGGCCCTTGGCCGGGCCGGAAGCGCGGCGGCAGACCAACTTCGGGAGACCGGCAGCTCCATCCAGCAGTGGATAGAAGCGCAAAGGACCCCGCCGCCGGAAGCGGAGGAGGTGTCTTCCCTTCTGGACGAACCGGACCTGGCGCCGCCTAAGACCTTGCTGGACCCATTGGTCAGCAATCTGGTTCTGCGGGGAGATGTGGAATACCTCACCGGCGGAGGCGCAGACATCGCTTATTTCAACCAGACCGACGAAATCCGGGCGGCACAGACCTACGGTTCCGACCCCCTCTCCACCCACGGCTGCGGTCCTACGGCTCTGGCTATGGCGGTGAGCAGTCTCACAGGGGAAATCGTGGACCCGGAGGAAATGGCACAACACTGCGTCCGCTCCGGATATTGGTGCCGGGGCAACGGGTCCTATCTCTCCATTGTCCAGGGCGTGGCGGAAGACTACGGTCTTGCCTGTACGCCCGTAGACCCGGAGAGCCTGGACGAGGACGACCTCTATACCCGCCTGACCGCAGGGGAAATCTTCGTGGCCCTGATGACCAAAGGGCATTTCACCAAAGGCGGGCATTTCATCCTTCTGCGGGGCGAGACCTTGTCCGGAGAAATCCTGGTGGCGGACCCAGCCAGCCGGGACCGGAGTCTGATTCCCTGGGACCTGTCCCTGATTCTGGAGGAGCTCTCCCCCAGCCGCCATAACGGCGCGCCCCTCTGGGCACTTTCGTCTGGGGCGGCATAAAGCGTTTCGGGCCGCCCTTTTCAAAGGGCGGTGGGTCCAGGGCAAGGCCCTGGCGGGTTTGGGCAGAGCCCAAAAAACCGGAGGCTGACAGCCTCCGGTTTTTCCTACTTCTGATATTCAAACTCAAATCCATCCAAAGACACGGTATCCCCATCCTGAATACCCATCTCCTCCAAACGCTGAAAAACCCCGGCCTCCCGCAAAGTGCGGTCAAACCACATGCGGCTCTCATAGTCCGCAAAATTAACATTGGCCATAATCCGCTGAAGCCAGGGACCTTCCACGATCCAAACGCCGTCCTCGTGCTGAATATCCAGCGGTGAGGAGGCGTCTGCCACAGGAGGCTTTGGAACATACTCCGGCTGGTAAACCGCCACAGGAGGCAAGACCGACAGCCGCTGGGCAATCTGCTGCACCAGCTCCCGCGTACCCTTGTGGGCGGCGGCGGAAATCTCCACCAGCGTATACCCCAGGCCCTCCACATGACTGCGGAGCGCCTCCAGCTTTTCCGGGTCCTCTAAAATGTCCGTTTTGTTGGCGGCAACAATCTGAGGCCGTTCCGCCAGAGCGGGGCTGTATTGCTTCAGCTCCTCGTTGATGGCGTCAAAATCCGCCACAGGGTCCCGCCCCTCGCTGCCGGAGACATCCACTACATGAACCAGCAGGCGGCAGCGGTCCACATGCCGCAGGAAGTCGTGACCCAAACCGGCCCCTTCGCTGGCTCCCTCAATGATGCCCGGAATATCCGCCATAACAAAGCTGACGCCTTCCTCGACCCAAACGACGCCCAGATTGGGAAAGAGCGTGGTGAAATGATAATTGGCAATTTTCGGCTGCGCTTTGGAGACCACGGAGAGGAGGGTGGACTTTCCCACATTGGGGAATCCAACCAGTCCCACGTCCGCCAAAAGCTTCAGTTCCAAAATCACGTCGTGACTCTCTCCGGGCAGACCTGCCTTGGCAAAGCGGGGAACCTGCCGGGTGGGGGTGGCGAAGTGGCTGTTGCCCCAGCCGCCCCGGCCGCCCCGGCAAAGCACAAAGGGCTCGCTGCCGCTCATGTCGATGATGATTTCGTTGGTCTCGGCGTCCCGGACCAGCGTACCCCGGGGAACCCGGATGGTCAGGCTCTCGCCGTCCTTGCCGGACTTGCGTTTGCCCTGCCCGTCCATGCCGTTTCCGGCGGCGTACTTGCGCTTGTAGCGGAAGTCCATCAGTGTGGACAGATTGTCGTCCACCTTGAGGATAATCGAGCCGCCCCGGCCGCCGTCGCCGCCGTCGGGTCCGCCGGCCGCCACGTATTTTTCCCGATGAAAGGCAATGGCGCCGTTTCCGCCGTTTCCGGCCCGAACGGTGATGCGGGCCTTGTCAATGAAGGATGAGGCCATGGATACCTCCTTATATCAATCACGCCCGGAGGCGCTTTTTTCCAGCAGTTCTTCGAAAAAGCGGCAGGCGTCCTTCAGGTCCTTGGCATCAGGATGCCCCTTTGCAGTGCCGCCTATGAGTTTGAAGGGCCCGAAGGTGTCGAACCCCCTGCAGCCAAATTGCCCCAGAATGACAGCGGAGCGGGCCCGGGCGGCCTCCGCAATGGCCTTGGTGTTGGCCCGTCCGCCATAGGTGCAGAGGAAAAACACCGGCTTGTGTTCCGGTAAATTTCTCTTGGCAAAATCCAGCACACTGCGGTGAAACTTTCCGTAATAAATGCCGGAGGCGAAGCCGATCAGGTCATAGGGGGCTAAATCAACCGGCTCCTGGGCGGCGGCGTCGATCAGGTCCACATCACGGTTCAGAGCAATGGCGTCCGCCAGCTTCTTTGTGTTACCGTGGTGGCTGGAATAGTATACAATGGCGGTTTTCATGGCATGGGCCCTCCTTGCGCCCGTGAGTCCGCTGCGGCGTCTTCAAAAATTGCGCTTCAAACAGCGCCCAGGTCTCTGGGCTCATCCGGCGGATAAAGCCGCTGAGGGAGGCCGGCCTCCTCAGAAATCTGAAGGCCAACCATAGAATCCATTCTGAAAGAGCGGCTGAAAAAGGGCCCGGACAAACCGTCCGGGCCCTCTCAAAGCGCTTACTCCGCCTCGTAAACCGAGACCTGCTTGCGGTCTTTGCCCAGCCGTTCGAAGCGAACCGTGCCGCTGGCGGTGGCAAACAGGGTGTCGTCGCTGCCGCGGCCCACGTTCACGCCAGGGTGAATGTGGGTGCCGCGCTGGCGGACCAGAATGTTGCCCGCCAGAACGAACTGACCGTCCGCCCGCTTGGGACCCAGGCGCTTGGCCTTGGAATCGCGGCCGTTCTTGGTGGAGCCGCCGCCCTTCTTGTGGGCGAAGAACTGTAAACCAATGCGAATCATGTCAGGGACCATCCTTTCTGTCAGAATTTCAGATGGGGAAGAGGACCTCAGTCCGCCTCCAGAACTTCGATGTTATCCGGATACTCGTCGTGGAGCATGGTGAAGTAGAGCATCAGCCCTGTCAGCAGGGACTGGCAGGTGCTCTCCGCCACAGGACCCAATCCGCCGGGCAGACGCAGGGAAACCAAGGCCCGGTCCGCGTCGGTGCGCACCGCCGCAGCCAGACCCAGCACGTCGTTGACCGTGGCCTCCACCAGGGAGACCGCCGCGCCGATGGAGGCGCAGAGGATGTCCTCTCCTGCCTCGGCGTACCCGCTGTGGCCCTTGGCCTCAAAGCCGGTGATCCGGCCGCCCTCTGCGGTGAAAAATGTGATGCGGGTCATGCTCAGACAGAGATCTTGGCGATCTCGACCTTGGTGTAGGGCTGACGATGGCCCTGGCGCTTGCGGTAGCCCTTCTTCGGGTTGTACTTGAAGATGCGGATCTTCTTTCCCTTGCCGTTCTTGACCACCTTGGCCTCCACGGAGGCGCCGGCCACCACGGGGGTGCCGAAGGTCGCCTTCTCGCCGTCAATAACGGCCAGAACCTGGTCGAACTTCACGGTGTCGCCGGCTTCCTGGTCCAGCTTCTCGATGTAAACCACGTCGCCCTCCGCCACCTTGTACTGCTTTCCGCCGGTCACGATGATTGCGTTCATTGTTGTTTCAACTCCTTCATTACGGGCTCGCTGTCGGGGGCGGCAGGAAAACCCCGCGCTTTCAGCCCATTCAAAGCGGCTTATACAGTATATCAGCCGGAAAAGGGCTTGTCAATGAAAATTTCAAAAAGAGTGGGAAGAACGGAACGTGCTTCCAAAACCGATGGATGGCCTGCTTTGAGAACTTGGATATTTTGGTAAACCGGCGGCGGTTTAAGGTCATTCCTTTGGCTGATTCGATAAATTTTGCTCAAATTCCCTCTTTCCTCTTGTAATGTTCGCCATTTAGTGATACACTCAAAAGCAGTTATATAATGGTAATACGATTTTGGGGAGGTGTTTTTGCTCACAGACGCCGGCAGAGGAAGGATGTGCAAGTGGGAATTTGCCCATGCGCACACGATTCACAGATGTGTTCAATCTGAATTAGGAGGGTTCAAGCCATGAAACAGGAGAGAAAACTCGGGTCCCCATACACTTTGGATGGATACTTGCCCATGAAAACGGCCATTCCTCTGGGAATGCAGCATGTGCTGGCCATGTTCATCGGCAACATCACCGCGCCGCTGATTATCTGTGCCTTCTGCGGCATTGAGAGCGGAAGCGACCTGATGATCACCATCCTGCAAAACGCCATGCTGATTGCCGGTCTGACCACGCTGCTTCAGCTCTATCCGGTCTGGAAGTTCGGCGCGCATCTGCCCATCGTCATGGGCTGTTCCGCCGGCTATATCGGCGTGTACATCAGCATCTCGGTGCTGCTGGGCGGGGGACTTCCGTCTTACGAGGCCATCCTGGGTGCGACCTTGCTGGGCGGCCTGGTGGAGATTATCGTGGCCTGTTTCTATGAGAAGGTGAAAAGGCTCTTCCCGCCCCTGGTCATTGGCACCGTGCTGACGGCAGTGGGCATTTCCCTGGTTCCGATTGCCATTAACAGCTTTGCCGGCGGCAGCGGCGTGGCGGACTATGGCTCCACCCAGAATCTGCTGATTGCATTCCTGGTGTTCCTGGTGGGTCTGGTGCTGAACCGCTGGGGCAAGGGCATGGTAAAAAACTGCAGTATGCTCATTGGCATTGGCGTGGGCTATGTGGCGGCGGCCATCATGACAGCGGTGCTGCCTACCACCATTACGTATACCGACGCCGCAGGCGCGACCTTGCAGGCGACAGCCTCCTGGGCCATTGACTGGAAGTCCGTGCTGGAGGCCTCCTGGATTTCCATTCCCAAGCTGATGCCGGTGCATCTGCGCTTTGACCTGCGGGCCATTCTGCCCATCTGCCTGATTTACATCTCCATGACCATTGAGAGCATGGCCAGCATCAATGCCATCACAGAGGTGGGCCTGGGCCGGCACGTAACCAACAAAGAGATGGTGGGCGGCCTGTTCTGCGACGCCCTGGGCTCCAGCGGCGCGGCCATCTTTGGCGTTCTGCCCAATACGACCTTCAGCCAAAACGTGGGTCTGGTAAATATGACCAAGGTGGTCAACCGGCTGTCCGTGGCCACAGGCGCCATCTTCCTGTGCTTATGCGGCTTCCTGCCGAAGCTGGTGGCCATTGTGTCCATCATGCCCAACGCGGTGCTGGGCGGCGCGACGGTGCTGATGTTCGGCCAGATTCTCTGCGGCGGCATTTCCCTGATTGCCAAGAGCGGCTTCACGGCCCGTTCCAACGTCATTGTGGCCTCTGCCATTGGCCTGGGCTACGGCATTGGCGCGGATTCCGCCGCCCTGAGCGGAATGCCTGACTTCGTCAATCTGGTGATTGGCGGCTCCGGCATCATCCCCTGCGCATTCCTGGCGATTCTGCTCAACGCCATCCTCCCCAAGGATGCAGAGGACCTGAAGATTGAAGAGGTCGAGCGCCTGGCCGACGAGGCCGCCAGTGCCGCCGCTGCCGCCGAGCTGAAGGCGAAACAGGAGCAGGCACGGTGAGTTCTGTTAAGCCGGTGGAAATAATTGCCTGCTCCATGATGGAACACGAGGTCCGGGCGGCCATGAAAGACGCCGGGCTGGACTGCCCGGTGGTCTGGATTGAACGGGAGCTTCACAATTTTCCGGACCGCCTGCGGACGGAATTGCAGGCACAGCTGGACCGGACCGAGGCGGAGACCGTATTGCTGGCCTTTGCCCAGTGCGGGAATGCGGCGGCGGGCCTGGAGGCCCGGCACAGCCAGATTGTGCTGCCCCGGTTTGCGGACTGTGTCCACCTTCTGCGGAGCAAAGCGCCGGGAGACCCTGGCGAAGTGGACATTTACACTTTGTATATGTACCCCGGTTTTCTGGAGACCCGCAGCGGTTTGTTCAAGGAGTATGACCGCTGCCGCGAGAAACACGGGGAGGAGACGGCGAAAATGGTGTGCCGCATGATGGTGGAGCACTATCAGAATGTCAGTCTTATGGACACCGGCGCGTCGGACCCGTCCGCCGTGGCGCCTGCCGCCCAGGAGCTGGCGGACCTGCTGGGATTGAACTGTACGTCCTGTTCCGGTACCTACCGGGTTCTTACGAAGCTGTTTTCCGGCCAGTGGGACGAGGAATTCGTGGTGGTACCGCCCGGCGGCCGGGTGGAAGACGCAGATTTTCGCCCGCCCTTTCGGTAATAGCGACAAAAATTTTGAAAAAAAGGAAAAAAGCCTTGACAAGGGCGGCAAAATAAGGTAGGCTGGCAATAAGGTAATATTGTAATACAATTACAGATTACAGGGAAGTGGACGGAAAATGAT
>JAAWLO010000046.1 GCA_022797935.1 Oscillibacter sp.
TCACCGGCGGTGAACACGAACTCCTGACCACACTCTTTGCACACTAAGGTCTTGTCTTCGTACATGATTTTACCCTCTCTTCGAAAAGAAAATTATATTGCGTTCAGCGTTTGCTGAGATCGCCGGAAAGTAATTGCCGCGCCACCTTGCGTCGAATGCGCTGCACGGCGTTGTCCACCGATTTTGGAGATTTGCTTACCGCTTCTGCAATTTCCCTGCAAGAAAGACCATCTAAATAGAACCCCAAAATCGTCGCTTCAAATTCGGACAACTGTTTCCGGACACCGGATAAGAGGGCTGCCGTGTGTTCCCGGTCGATTAAAGAATCTTCAGGGTTGCGCTGCGCCAAATTATTGGTCCCAGAGGTGAGGGGATTACTGTCGAAATAGGGAGTATCTAAGGATACCGATTGATTGAGCGGCTGCTGTTTATCCCGCGCCGAGGCGCGAAGCACCGAATACAGACGGCTGCGAATACAGATCTCCGCAAAGGTTCGGAAAGACGCCTCTTTTTCCGCGTCGTACTCCCGCACGGCCTTGAGCAGGCCCACCATGCCCTCCTGCGTCAAATCCTCGCTGTCCCCCCCCGCCAGGAAAAAGGGGCGGGCGCAGGTTCGAACCAAGCGGTGATAGCGGGCCACCAGAAGCTCTTCCGCTGTCCGCCCGCCGGCTGCCGCCAGACGGCACAGCGCTTCATCCGGAAGCTGTTCCAGCTCTCGCACCTCGTCTTTGTAAGTATTGTGCATACTGTATTATACCCATCTTTTCTGGAAAATGTCAAGGAGATTATCAAAAGAAACGAAAATTTCTTTTAGAATTTCAGTGATTTTATCAGTCCCGCCAGCCGGTTTGCCGTGGAATTGGAAATTTCTTCCTTTTTTGCCTCCACCATGACGCGAATCAGCGCCTCTGTCCCCGAGGCACGAACCAGCACCCGGCCCTCTCCGGCCAGGGCTTCCTCTTCCCGCTTCACCGCCTCCGCCAGCTCTTGGGAGGCCATAATCTGCTCTTTCACGCCGCCGCTGTGGGGAACCTCCACATTAATCAGCGTCTGCGGATAGGAGGCGCAGACGGAGGCCAGCTCCGATGCCCGCTTCCCGGACCGCACCAACACCTGGAGGAACTGGAGGGCGGTGACCTCTCCGTCTCCCGTGGTTTCCAGGGCCGTGAAGATCGTATGGCCCGATTGCTCGCCGCCGATGCGGTAATCCCGGCGCAGCATCTCCTCCAGCACATTCCGGTCGCCCACAGCGGTACAGACCAAGTCCAGCCCGTAATTCCGGCAGAACTCATGAAGACCCAGGTTGCTCATCACCGTGGCCACAATGGCGTTGCCCCGGAGGATGCCCCGCTGCTTCATGTCCAGGGCGCACACGGCCATCACCTTGTCACCGTCAATGACGCCGCCCTTCTCGTCCACCAGCAGGCAGCGGTCCGCGTCGCCGTCAAAGGCCACGCCAATGTCATAGCCCTCCTTCACCACCTGTTCCGCCAGCATATCCAGATGGGTGGAACCGCAGCGGTCGTTGATATTCACGCCGTCCGGTGTCCGGTTCAGGAAGACGGTGTGGGCCTTGAAGCGCCCGAAGAGCTCCGGCGCAGTGGCGCTGGCCGCGCCGTTGGCGCAGTCCACCAGAATCCGCAGGCCGGACAGGTCCGAGTCAATGGTGGAGGCCGCAAAGTCAATATAATCCCGCTTCAGCTGCCGCATTCCATGGAGGCGGCGTCCCAGCTTCTCCCGGGTGAGCAGGGGCATGGGCCGGTCTGAGAGGATTTTCTCCTCTACCCGCTCCTCCAGTTCGTCGGAGAGCTTGTAGCCCTGGCTGTTGAAGATTTTAATGCCGTTGTGCTCATAGGGGTTGTGAGAGGCGGAGACCACAATGCCCGCGTCCGCCTTCTCCTGCCGGGTGAGATAGGCCACGGCGGGCGTGGGAATGTCCCCCACAGGCTTCGCATCGCTGCCCACGGAACACAGTCCCGCAATCAGCGCGGCTTCCAGCATATCAGAGGAAATCCGGGTGTCCTTGCCTATGACCACTGTGGGCCGCCGGCCCTCCTTCTCTTCCATCAGCACCACGCCGACCGCCTGCCCTACCCGGAAAGCCAGGTCCGCCGTCAGATTTTCTCCCACTACGCCCCGGATACCGTCGGTTCCAAACAGTTTACCCATTCTTCAAGACCTCTTTCTTCCAAAATCGTCAAATTCCCGTTTCAGCGCCCGCTCCGTGGCGGCAATCACCGCCAGAAACGGAATCAACTGGATTCCTATCAAAGGCAGGACGAAAATCCCCACCGTATCGGGCTCCCGGCCGTATAGCAAACACATCCAAACCAGGGAAAGCGCCAGCAGGGGCCCGCTGGCACGGCGCCAATAACGCCCGCTGTAAGCATGGGCAAAGTCCCAGGCCTCCTGGCTTCGCATGGACCGGGCGGTGCGGTATCCAAAGCTCTGGTTGATCTCCCGGGGCGGATTCGTCAGAAACAGCCGTCCTACAAACAGCATACATCCAGGAATCAGCAGAGCCATTACCAGCATGAACAGCCAGAAAAGAACATTCGTCATCTCTTTCCTCCCCTTGGACAGACGCTACCATTCACGGGGAGCCTCCAAAAACAGGAAGTAAACTCCCGCGCAGTAGGTATCGTCAAAGAACACCTTTAATCTGCAGCCCCAGGGCTCCAGCTGCTCCCGCCAGGGCTTCAGCTGGGGATCCAGTTCTCCATTCAGCTCGTCAATGTTCACGTTGACCGGAGAGGGTTCAAACCGGTCAAGCAGCTTCTCCGGCAGGTCCTCCCGCAGAAAATGCAGCAGCTTCTCCGTCACGTCTCCCTCGTAGCAGCCAATCTCCAGGCAGACTTTCTCCCACGCCGCCAAATGGAGCCGCAAAGGGCGCTCTTCCAGCTCCGGGCCCTGCTGTTCCAGAAAGTCCAGAAACGCCGCCTCTTCGCAGATAAACAGCATATCCTCCCAAATCGGGGCATAGCGCCGGTACGCCTCTTGATACGCCTTCTGCTCCAGCAGGCTCCAGACGTCGTACAGATCGTTCTCTATGAAAGCAGTACAGGTCTCCAGCACTTCTTATCCCTCCTCCAGCAGATACCGCAGCATTCGCTCCGGGTCGTCCAGAAACCGTTTGGTCAGCTGATAATGCTCCGTCTCCCGGTACTCCGTTTCCCGGATGCCCGTTTCACTCAACTCGTATATCCGGGCCTTCGGAAAGGCCATCAGGATGGGCGAGTGGGTCGCTGCAATAAATTGAGAGTCCGCCTTCACCAGCTGGTCCATCTCCGCCATCAGCGTCAGCAGCCGGGAGGGCGACAGGGCCGCCTCCGGCTCGTCCAGCAGGTACAGCCCCTTCCCGCCGAAGCGGTTCTGGACCAGGGCCAGGAAGCTCTCCCCGTGAGACTGCCTGTGAAGGGACACGCCGCCGTAGCTGTCGATGAGCCTCGGGGAAAAAGAGGGTTCCTCGTCCAGCTCGTCAATGTTGGTGGCGACGTTATAAAAGCTCTCCGCCCGGAGGAAAAAACCGTCCCTGGGATAGCGCTTCCGGGCGGGGGTGAGGTACTCCCCCAGCTCGGAGTGGGTGGCCCGCGTGGAAAAGTTGAAATTCCGGGTGCCCCCCTCCGGGTTGAAGCCGCAGGCCACGGCAATGCCCTCCAGAAGCGTGGACTTTCCCGTGCCGTTCTCCCCTATCAGGAAGGTGACGGGCCGGTCAAAGGACAGCACACCGCCCTCCATCAGGTATCGAACCGGCCCCAGCTCCCGGAGATAGTTCCCTTCCGGAAGCTCCCGCCGGAGACGGACGGAGGCCAGATAGGACTCCATAAGCCTCACTCCCTGCACCGTTCAAAAAATCACTAAGCAGCTATATTTACAGGACCGGTTCCCCGCTGCGGGCCGCTCCCGCCAAAATCAGGAGGAGCAGCCGCTTCCTCAGTTCCTGTGCAGAGACAGCTGCTCCATCTCCTCATCCTGGCCCGCGCCGCCCGGAATAGACCGGTGGAGATGCTGGTACGCCTTCCGGGTCACACAGCGTCCCCGGGGGGTCCGGGTCAGGAAGCCCAGCTGCATCAGATAGGGCTCATAAACGTCCTCCAGGGTGACGGACTCCTCCCCTATGGTGGCCGACAACGTCTCCAGGCCCACGGGACCGCCGCCGTAGCTGTCGATAATGGCCTCCATCATCCGCCGGTCCACCG
Organism: Oscillibacter sp.; assembly: GCA_022797935.1. Taxonomy (GTDB): domain Bacteria; phylum Bacillota; class Clostridia; order Oscillospirales; family Oscillospiraceae; genus Oscillibacter. Next base: position 4,200 of record JAAWLO010000046.1, read on the forward strand.
GGTCCAGACCCAGATAGTCAATCTCCAGGGCGCAGAGGGCCTGGTCCGCCACATCCTTGGTAATCATGCCGTCCGCCCGCACCTGCGCAAAATCCCGGACCCGGCGGAGCATCCGGTTGGCAATGCGGGGCGTGCCCCGGGAGCGCCGGGCAATCTCATAGGCCCCCTCTGGCACAATTTCCACATTCAGAATCCCGGCGGAACGGGTGATGATTTGGGCCAGCTCCTCCGGCGTATACAGCTCCAGCCGCAGCGTCACGCCGAAGCGGTCCCGCAGGGGCGCGGACAGCTGTCCCGCCCGGGTGGTGGCGCCGATTAAGGTGAACTTGGGCAGATCCAGTCGGATGGAGTTGGCGGAGGGGCCCTTGCCCACAATGATGTCCAGCACGTAGTCCTCCATGGCGGGATACAGAATCTCCTCCACGGAGCGGTTCAGCCGGTGGATTTCGTCCACGAAGAGGATATCCCCCACGTCCAGGTTGGTCAACAGTGCCGCCAGATCCCCCGGCTTCTCAATGGCGGGACCGGAGGTGACGCGGAGATTCACCCCCATCTCCCGGGCGATAATGCCCGCCAGTGTCGTCTTGCCCAGACCCGGCGGGCCGTGGAGCAGCACGTGGTCCAGGGCCTCCTCCCGCTTCTGGGCGGCCTCGATAAAAACGGCCAGATTCCCCTTAGCCTTCTCCTGGCCGATGTACTCCTGCAGGTTTTGGGGGCGCAGGGAGCCCTCCTGGACATCTTCCTGGAGGAAGGTCTTCGTCACAATGGGCTCTTCGTATATATCATTTCCAAAGTCAATGCTCACGTACTCACTTCCTTCGCGGCAGCATGCTCCCGAGGGTCAGAAGAAACATCCCAGGATAAACGACAGCAGCAGCAGGAGCAGCAGTCCTCCCGTTGCGGCCAGATACCGCTGCGCTTTTATCTGATACCGGTCCGCCGTCTCCTCATCCAGCTTCCAACGCTGGTTCAGAAGGCGGCAGTACTTGGAAAACCGGAGCATGGTAAACACGCTGCCCAGAAACGCGGCAGCCATCACATTCGCAAAGAGCATGGCGGTCCTCCTTTCCCGGAACCCTCACAGCCTTTCGGCAATCTCCCGGATGGCATTCAAAAACGCCTCTTCCCCGAAGAGGTTGATTTTGAAAAGTATCCCCTGGCTTCCCCCGGCGGTGATGACGGAGAGAAACAGGTTTTCACCTTTGCCCGCCAGCGTCACCGAAGCGCTGAGACGGTTTCCGCCCGTGGCGCTGTAACGCTCGTAAACCCGCACGGCGCAGCGGAATTCTCCGGCGGAAAAATCGCTGCCGTCCTCAAAGCTGGCCGTGGCGCTGCCGCTCAGGATGCCGTTGTGAAGCTGGCGGAGGGCCGCGTCAAAATTCCCTTGAAAATACCGTTCGTATTTTGCCATGCCTCTCTCCTTTCTTGTTTACAGCTTTGCCATCCGCTTCAGGGCCTGCCGGATCAGCTCCTCCAAGGACAGCTCCGGATCCAGTCCCTTCAGCGCGGCAGAAGTCTCCTGACTGGTATAGCCCAGCACCGCCAGGGCTTGGGCGGCTTCGGAGGCTTTGCTGGTGAACGGAGTCGGGGAGGCGCTTCCCTTTCCCTTGGAGAAATCCAGCTCTCCGCCCGTCTCCTTGGCCATTTTGTCCTTCAGCTCCAGGATGATGCGCTGGGCGATTTTCTTTCCCACGCCCGGAGCCGCCGTCAGGCTCTTCTCGTCGCCGGTGACGATGGCCATTGCCAGGCTCTCCGGCGTGCCGGAGGAGAGAATTGCCAGGGCCGCCTTGGGTCCCACGCCGGAGACCCCCAGCAGCAGCCGGAAGCTGCGGAGCTCCCGTTGGGTGGCAAAGCCGTAGAGCTCAAAGAGGTTCTCCGCCACATGCAGGAAGGTATAAAGCTTTTTCTGCGCTCCCTTTTTCAGGGCAGCCAATGTGTTGTCCGTGGTCTTGCAGGCGTAGCCTACGCCGCCGCAGTCAATTACCGCCAGATGCGGCAGAATTTCCGCCACGGTTCCGTCCAGATAGTAAAACATGCCATTCCGTCCTTTTCAGATGGTTTCCCGCGCCGTCCCGGCCCGGGGCAGTCTGGAGGTCATGCTTCTGGCATGGCACAGGGCCAGCGCCAGGGCATCGGCGGCGTCGTCAGGCCGGGGGACCTTTTGCAGCCGCAGCAGCCGCCGGGTCATATCCATCACCTGCCGCTTTTCCGCCTTGCCGTAGCCGGTGACCGCCAGCTTGACCTGGGACGGGGTGTATTCGCACAGGGGAACGCCGCACCTCTCCGCACTGTAGAGCAGCACCCCCCGGGCATGGGCCACAGCAATGCCGGTGGTGATGTTGGTGTTGAAAAACAGCTCCTCAATGGAGATGACTGCGGGACGGAGCTGGCCCAGCAGGTCCTCCATATCCGTTCCGATCTGGCAGAGGCGGCGGCTAAGCGGCAGACTCGCCGGGGTGGTAATCGCGCCATAGGTCACCATCTGGACCCGTCCCCGGTCCGCCTCGATCAGACCGAAGCCTATGGTGGCAAAACCGGGATCAATGCCTAAGATTCGCATGGTCTGCCCCTTTCTGGTTACATTCTTCTTTAGTATACCAAATCCGCCGGGAATACGCAACTACAAAAAAGCGCCGGTTCCGTCCGTTTTTCCCGCCGGTGGATACAGGTTCTGTCAAATTCACCAAGGAGTCTTGTATTATCCCGCAGCCGGCATTAAAATGGAAGGAACTACATCCCCATCAGGCAGGAGGACTGAAAAAAATGGAAAACTTTTCCGAATACTGTTTCCGAACGCTGGCAAAACAGCATCCTTTCCAGTGGCCCGCTCAGCTGGAGAACTCCCCTGTAACGGAAGCAGACATCCAGACGGTTGAGGCAGCGTGGAGATATCCCTTTCCAAACGAGTTCCGGGAATTTTTGAAATCGTATATTCTCCCGGAGCCAACGGTGCTTTACGGAAAATTCCGTTCGGCATACACAGATCTCTGGCCCGGTATCTGCAATGGGAAGAAATTCCGGAGGACCTGGAAATCTGCACACTGCAAGTTGTCTTATCGGGACTGGAGCGAATGGCAGATACCAGCCGGCACAGTTTGCTGGAGAATATCGAACGGCTTTCATGGACGAAAACCGCGCCCTTGGGCTACCTATTTCTGGGGGATTTTACCGATAACTTGATGTTTCTGGAGTGTGAAACAGGAGCGATTGTACATGTCGATCACGATTTCTACACCATATCCCAACAAACGGAAATCGAGAATCTCAAAGCGTATAAACAATTGCTGTTCCGAAATTTTTCTGATTTATTAAAATGCCTGTTTTTAGGTATGGTGTGCGACGCAGAAACCGCAGAGATGGAATCCGTTTCTTTTTGACATTTGGATTGAAACTTGGACGATTTTGGAGTATGATGAGAGAAAACGAGAGGGGGCAGCGAGATGGCCGCACACGGCAAGAATATCAACCTGTTTTTGATGGACGGCTCCGCCAGCGGGCGGATGAAGTGTACCCTGGCCAATTGGACTGGCGTTGCCTACCGGATCCCCAGAGTGGACCTGGATCTGTGCAGGGAGCGGAACGACCTGAAACAGAGCGGCATCTATTTTCTCTTCGGCGGTTCTGAGGACAGCACCCAGCAGGTGGTCTATATCGGTCAGGCAGGCGTGCGGAAAAACGGGGAGGGCATTTTATTCCGCCTCCAGGAGCACCGGAGAAACATGGACAAGGACTATTGGTCCGAGGCCGTCGTCTTCACCACCTCCAACAACTCCTTCGGCCCAACGGAAATCAGCTATCTGGAAAACCGCTTCTGCGCCCTGGCCGCGGACGCGGGACGGTATCTGGTGAAAAACGGAAACGAGCCCAACCTGGGAAACGTGACCGAGGAAAAAGAGAGCGAGCTGGAGGAGTTCCTTGAATACGCGAAGATACTCATGGGCGTCCTGGGCCACAAGGTATTCGAGCCCCTCGTTACCGCCGGGCCCAACCAATCCCTCCCCCAGGCGGCTATCACCTTCCACATCCGGAAAGGCGGCGCAAACGCCAGCGCGGTCCAGACGGCAGAGGGAATTGTCGTCCTGGCCGGAAGCATTTTGCGGAAGGACCCCGTCCCCTCCTGCCCCGACAGCGCGAAAAACGCCCGGGAGCGGTATCGGGACGCGATTGACCAAAACCTGACCCTTCTGCGGGACGTTCCCTTTAAGACGCCCTCCGGCGCCGCCAGCTTCGTTCTCCTCCGTTCGGTCAACGGAAATATCGAGTGGACAACGGAGGCGGGCGTCACCCTCAAAAACTTCGAGAGCGCCGGGGACTGAACCGGCTTTCCCGATGCAGACGGCAAAAACCGGGCGCTTCCGCACCCGGTTTTTTCATGCCCTGGGATGGGCTTTTTGATACACATCCTTCAGATTCTGCTTTACCACGTGGGTGTAAATCTGGGTGGAGGAGATATCCGCGTGCCCCATCATCTCTTGAATGGAGCGCAGGTCCGCGCCGTTCTCCAGCAGATGCACCGCAAAAGAATGGCGCAGTGTGTGGGGTGTAATCTCCTTCTCTATGCCCGCCTTCTCCTGGTAGTGCTTAATCAGCTTCCAAAAGCCCTGGCGGCTCATCCGTTCGCCGTTCATGTTGACAAACAGCGCCTCTTCCCCCTCCTCTGCCACCAGCTGGGGCCGGACCTTCCAGACATAGTCCTGAAGCGCCTTCACCGCTCCCCGGTACAGGGGAATCATGCGCTCCTTCCCCTTGCTGGCGCAGCGGAGAAACCCGGCGGCCAGATTCAGGTCCTCCAGGTTCAGCGTGGTCAATTCGCTGACCCGGATACCCGTGGCGTACAGCAGTTCCAGCATGGCGTGGTCCCGGAAGCCCTTGGCGTCCACACACTGGGGCTGGTCCAGAAACAGCTCCACCTCCCGGGAGGTCAGGACCTCCGGATAACGCCGCTCCACCTTGGCGGCGGAAACGCCCTTGGCTGGGCTGATTTCCAATGTGCCGTCCAGAAGCAGGAAATTATAGAAGGATTTCACCGACGCCAGAAACCGCGTCACTGACGCGGAGGACTTGCCCCGGGCTCCCATCCAGTCCATGCAGTCCCGAATGTCATCCGGTTCCGCCGTCCGCAGGGCAGAACCCCGTTCCTCCAGAAAGGCGGAAAACTGGGTGATATCCCGCAGGTAGGAGCAGATTGTATTCTGGGAGGCACGTTTTTCTCCCTTCAAATACGCCTCATAGCGTTTCAGATCATTCGCGGCAATCTCCTCCCCTCTATGTAATATGTGACCGGTCTCCCGTCACGCCGCCAGCAGCCGTTCCGCCAGCAGGCCCACCAGCCTGGGAGACAGCATCAGCTCTGCGCACATGCCCGCCAGCAGCAGAACGCACACCGCCGCCAGCCGCCCCCACCACGCCCGTCCATAGACCACCGGAGACCGGCTCCTCCCAAAGGACAGGCTGGCCAGCGCGGCGGAATGCTCCCAGGCGGGCACGGCCAGTAAAAAATAACCGGGCAGCGTAACCGCGCACCGCAGTCCAAACACCGCCAGCGCCAGCAAGACCCCCTCCGGCCCAAAGGCCGCCGTGAAGCAGCAGACAGAAAAGGACAGAAAAAAACCAAAGGTCCCTGTGACAAAGGGCAGCAGCAGCGCACCAATAGAGGCGAAGCCCAGCAGGAACGCCGCCAGCGGATAGCGAAAGTACAGCACCGCCGCCGCCAGCACCGCTCCCGGTCCCTCCCCGTTCACCTGAAGAAACCCCTCCAGATACCGGGTCAGCTCCTCGCCGGTGGCGTCGGGCACCCGGGCAGAACAGACCTGTCCCAAAATGACGCCGCCCAAAAAGAACAGCGCCAGAACCAGCAGCCGGGCCAATGGCCGCCCCCAGTCCACCGTTCCCCGTCGTTTCCAAACCAATGCCCTCACCTCACCGCCTCCAGTCTGCCTGATGGACTATATGAGGAAAGGAGCCGGTTTAGACCTGCCGAAGCCGAAAACGCCTCTTCCTTGGGCCCGGGCGTCCGCCTGTTTTCGGATTGCTTTTATGATAGTCGATTTTACCGCTTTGCGCAAGAAGTTTCCGGAGTGAATCCGTTTTTTTGGAAGTTATGCCAAAATATTATGTAAACCGCATTATGTTAACTCCTCAATCTCACCAAAACCATGCCTTCTCTCCGGTGGGGCGCCTCCTATATCTGGGGGCTGACTCCCCAGCCCAGGCCCAAGATCTGCCCCCGGTCCCCTTCCCGTCCCGCTTGCCGGGCCCGCGAAAGGAAAGGGGACCATTCCCAGTCATTGGGAAAATTTGTGCATTCCAACAAGGGGCTATTTCCGCCGCCGCCGGGGACGGCGCACCGCCAGCACCCCCGCCAGCAAGCCGCCCGCCAGAACGCACAGCAACAGCACACAGCCCCGGGCGGTAATCTCCGCCCAGACGCCCAGGCCCACTGCCGCCAGCAGCGCCAAAAAGCCCGCCGCCGCCAACAGCGTTCCAGCGCCCCAGCCCGTCAGCCGGGCCGCCAGCAGTCCCCCGCTCAGCGCCGCCAGAACACACAGTACCGCCGCCGCCGGAAATCCGTCCGCCAGCACTCCCCGCACCAGCAGCAGGTTCACCAGCAGCAGGCCCAGCAGATACACAGCCGCCGCCAGACCCGTCCCCAGTGCGGCGCCCTTCCAGCGGGCCATTTTCTTTCGTCCTTTAGCCATAAAAATCCTCCCTCGCAATTGCTCTTGTTGGAGCATATTCCGTGGGAGGGGATTTTTATGCGCCTGTCTGGGGGAATGGGAAAATTTTTTTACTTCTCTTCGGTCTCACTGGAGGCGGGAAGTTTCTTCTTTTCCTTCTTCTCTTCCTTCTGCTCCACCGGCTCCTCGCCGCTCTGGACACCTACTGAACTCACAGCCCACTTGGCCAGTTCCACCCGGACCCGGTCGTCGCTGGTCTCAATGACAATGGTGTCCTTGCTGACGGAAACAATCCTGCCGATAATGCCTCCGATCGACGTGATGATGTCGCCCTTTTTCAGGCTGTCCCGCATTTCCTGCGCCTTCTTCTTCCGCTTGTTCTCCGGGCGGATCATGATGAAGTACATGACGGCCAGCATGACGACGATCATGAGAATCGAATAATCCATTGACAGCTTCCTTTCCTTTGTGTATTCAGAACAATCCCATTATACCAGATACCGGGCAGAATGCAAGCATTTTCTTTCCCTACCCTATCTGTTCGTTCCGAATCGCTCCCGCCTCCCGCAGGGCAGCCAGCAGCTGTCCCCGGTTCACGCCCGGCGGCAGAGCCTCTTCCAGACTGGGGGACAGCGGCACCGGCGGCAGTTCCGCCTCCTCGTCAAAGAGCCGCAGGGCCACCGGATTGCCCAGAGACAAATCCTGCCGCCGGTCAAAGAGCACCAGGGCCTCCGCCCCCTCCAGCTGCTCCTTAGAGGGCCCCAGCAGCAGCGACACCCCGTACTCACGCCGCAGCTGGCGGCACAGCTCCTCCCCGCCGTAGGGCAGGTCCAGCAGCACATACCGGTGCCGCAGGCACAGTTCCGTCACCGTCCGCACCACCTCGCCGGTCAGCGCGGCGGCCGCAACCGCCACCCGGGCCCCCGCCACCGGCTGTCCCTGTTCCGCCAGCCCGCTTCGGACCCAATCTGCCGCCAGGGCCCGCCGCAGGGACAGCGTGGACACCGGACGCAGTCCGCACGGGGCCAGCTGCTCCGTGTACGGAAAGTCCTCCGGCAGCACCACCTGGGAAACGCCCCGTCTGTGCAGCTTTTTTCCCGCTGCCAGAACCCGGCGGCGCTGGATGACCGGATGCGAGCCGGAGGCGATCTCCGCCGTCAGAAACCGCATCCGCAAAATGACCTGCTCCTGGAGCTGTACGCTTCTTCGCCCCCTGCGGGGCTCTGTCCATGCCAATAATCCTACCATAACACAAACCTCCCGCCCCATGATATGGAACAGGAGGTCTGAATATGAGTCAAGCGGAGGAGGAATAGGTCGCCCCGGTGAGATAACCCTTAGCCAAGGGATTGATGATAGTATTGTTTTCCTTGACTTCAAAATGAAGATGCGGACCGGTGGAATTGCCGGTGGACCCGGTAATTCCCAGCACATCCCCCTGCTTCACCTGCTGGCCCACGCTGACCTTCCGGCTGCTCATGTGGGCATAGAGGGTGGTGTTTCCGCTGCCGTGGGAGACCACTACGTAGTTGCCGTAGGAGCGGTTGTACTCCGAGATGATGACCGTCCCCGCCTTGGCGGCGTAGATGCTGCTGTTATAGCCCACCCGCCCGATATCGGTTCCCTTGTGGTTGGTGGACCCAATGCCGCCGGGAGAAGCCCGGCCTCCCACGGTGGAGGTGATGTAATGGCTGTCAGTGGGCCAGATGTAGCCGCCAGGGTTGGCAGCGGGCGCCGACTGGCCCTGTGCGGCCCGGCGGCGGGCTTCCTCCTCCTCCAGCTTCCGGTTCAGCTCCTTGATGCGGGCCTGCACGGCGGCCTCCTCGGCAGAGAGGTCATCCAGGGCATCCTCCTGCTCCTGCTGCTGCTTCCGAAGCTCCGCAATCAGGTTGTTAGCCGCCTCCCGCTGGTTGTCCAGGTCCCTCTTTTTCCGCTCCAGCTGGGATTTGGCCTCCTCCGAAGCGCTCTTCTGCTCCTGCAGATCCGCCTTTTTCTCCGCAATCTCCAGCTGCAGGGCCTTCAGACCGTCTATCACCCGCTGGTCATACTCCATGATCTCATTGATGATGTCCAGCCTCCCCAAGAGGTCGGAAAAGCTGTTGGCCCGGAAGAGCACGGACCAGTATTCCACCTTCCCCTGCTCCTCCATGGCCCGGACCCGCTTGCAGAACAGGACGTACTGGTCCGCTTCCCGTTCCTCGGCATCCGCCAGTTCCGCCTCCGTCTGGGTGATGAGGGCGGCGTATGTATGAATCTCTTCTTCCTTGTTGGAGATCTCGCCCTCCGTCACCCGAATCTGACTGTCCAGCAGGCTCTTGCGCTCTATGGTGTTGCTGATGTCATCCGAGAGCTGGCTCAGCTGGGACTGGATGTCTTTTTTCTCCTGGGCCAGGTCCTTGGCGTCGTCCTTCAGGGCGTCAATGTCCGCTTTGGTCACCGCCTCCGCGAAATGCCCCGTCAGGACGCAGAGGGCCAGACACAGGGCCGCCAGACGCCGCGGCCATCTTCTTTGCTTCATCCTCTGTCCCCCCTTATACCAGCAAATACTTCCGAATGGCGGAGAGGCTTCCCCCCACGCCAATCAGCACGCCCGCCGAGCCGAACACCGCCGCCACCGGAGTCCGCAGCTCCTGAAAGGGAATGACCTCAATCAGCTGCAGGGCATCGTTGCTGCTGACTCCTTTGGCCACCGCCTCATAGAGCCCCCACTGGAAGAGGAAGGCAATGGCTGCGCCCAGAAGGCCCAGCATAAAGCCCTCGTACACAAAGGGCCAGCGGATGAAGCCGTTGGTGGCGCCCACCATGCGCATGATGGCGATTTCCTCCCGCCGGTCAAAGGTGGTGAGGCGAATCGTATTGGAGATGATAAACACCGAAACCACAAACAAAATGGCAATCAGGGCAATGCAGACCACAGAGGCCACGTTGCGGATGGTGATGAAGCCCCCGGCCACCTCCTCGGCGGCGTTGGCGTAGGCAATTCCGTCCACATCCTCTACCGCCGCCTTGGTCTGGGAGAGGTACTCCAGGTCCGTCACCCGGATGGAAAACCGGTCCCGCAGGATGTTGGGGTCCAAGTCCTGAAACATCTCCTCGTCGGGATACTGCTCCAGAAAGCGCTCCATTGCCTCCTGACGGCTGATGAAGACAACGGATTCCACATTGGAAATGGCCTCCAGTTCTTTCTGAAGGCTCTTGGCGTTCTCAAAATCCTCCTCCACGAAGGCCAGCATCTCATTCTCATTCTCCAGCTCCTGGAGCAGGCTGTTGGCATTCACCGCCACCAGGGTGAAGGTGCCCATAATCAGCAGGCAGGCCACGGTAATACCAATGGCCGCGAAGGTCATGAACCCGTGACTGAACATGTTGGAGAGTCCCTCATGGAAAAAATATCCGAAATTGTGCCTACCCATGAATATGTCCTCCTACATAGCCGCCAATGCTGTCGTTGATAATCCGGCCGGAATCAATGGTGACCACCCGCTTGCCGAAGTGGTCCACCAGATCCTTCTCGTGGGTCACCACCACCATGGTGGTCCCCAGCTCGTTGATCTTTACCAGCAGTTCCATCAGCTCCATGGACCGCTCCGGGTCCAGGTTGCCAGTGGGCTCGTCGGCAATAATCGTGTCCGGGTTGTTTACCAGGGCCCGGGCTATGGCCACCCGCTGCTGTTCGCCGCCGGAGAGCTCCGTGGGATAGTGGGAGGCCTTCTCCTCCAGCCCCACCAGCTCCAGAACATAGGGAATCCGCTGGCGGCTCTCCCGGGCGGAGGCCCCCACGGCCCGCATGACAAAGGCCAGATTGTCATATACTGTCTTCTTCTCAATCAGGCGGAAATCCTGAAAAATGACGCCCAGAGTCCGGCGCATCAGGGGAATCTGCCGCTCGGAGATGTTCCGGGTGGAAAAGCCGTTGACCCGGACCCGGCCCGCGCTGGGCTCCACCTCTCCGGTCAGCAGCTTGATGATGGTGGACTTGCCGGAGCCGGAGGGCCCCACCAGAAAGACGAATTCGCCGGGCTTGATCCGCAGGGTTATGCCCCGGACGGCTTTCGTCCCGTTGTCATACTCCATCTCCACGTCCCGCAGTTCTATGATCGCGCTCTCTGATTCTACCATGCTGGCACCTCCCTATGGTGTCGGAAAATCGGACCTGCGTCCGGCAATGGACAAAAACTCGTATTTTACTATAACACAAACCGGGTTCCCCGTCAATGCGGCAGCGCCTTCTCTTTTACCCTTTCTGCCGCCGGTTTTTTCGTCCTCCTCCCATACAGGCGGGTCCGCCGCAGGCCCCTTTCCAAAAAAATACTCAAATCTGCGTGCTGCACACAAACTTGAGTAAAACAGAATCCTGCGTTCTTTTTGTCCTGAAGGCGGCGGACCCTCTCCTGCAAACAAGCGGCGGACCCTGTCCGCCGCCGTGTCTGTTCAGGAATCAATCCCCCGGGAGGTCAGATATTTTTTTACCATCAGAGCCACCTTGAAGGTGATGGCGTCGTCAAATTCCCGCAGATCCAGTCCCGTCAGCTTCTTGATTTTCTCCAGCCGGTAGACCAGGGTATTGCGGTGGACAAATAGTTTCCGGGCCGTCTCCGAGACGTTCAGGTTGTTTTCAAAAAAGCGGTGAATGGTAAACAGGGTCTCCTTGTCCAGGGCGTCAATGGGATTCTTCTTGAACACCTCCTGGAGGAACATCTCACAAAGCGTTGTGGGCAGCTGGTAAATCAGCCGTCCGATTCCCAAGTTTTCGTAGTTGATGACGTATTTTTCCGTGTCAAAGACCTTGCCCACGTCAATGGAGATCTGCGCCTCCTTGTAGCTCTTGGCCAAATCCCGCAGATGGGTGGCCACCGTGCCAATGCCGACCACCACGGTGCTGTCGGTTCCGGAGCGGAGGTTTTCCTCAATGGAGGCAGCGATCTTGTTCAGCTCCCGGAACCCGGCGCCCTCGGGCATCTGCCGCACCAGGACCACGTCTCCATCGCCGATACTCAGCACGAAGTCATTCTGCCGGTCGGGGAACATGGACTGCACCACGTCTGTGGGCACGGACTCTCCCTTTTTCAGCGCCCGCACCACAAACACGCCCCGGGCCACATCCGCAGTCACACGAAGCTCCTTGGCCCGCATGTAGATATCGCCCAGCATGATGTTGTCGGAGATGATGTCCTTGATGAAGGACCCCCGGTCGTGCTTTTCCTCGTAATAGGATTTGGCGGCGTTCAGCGCCACGGTCGCCACGGAGCAGACGGCCTTGCTGACGTCATTTTCCCCAAAGGCGAAGGCCGCGTAGTCAAACTGATTGCCCCACCCGTTCAGGGCCTTGAAGGTTTTTCCGTCCGAAGCAATCAGCGCCCCGCCCGCGTTGTTCACCACGGGGACATACTCCGTCCAGCGCTGCCCGATTAGAGACAGCTCGCTGCAGGCAATGACAACGCCTTCCCCGTCCATCACACCTATGGTCCGATCTGTGTTTTCCTTGAGCTGAAGCACTACATTTTGATAAATTCTTCCCGACATGACCGTCCTCCTCACCTAAAATACCAGGGAGCGCCTTGTGCAATCTGCCAATGCCTCTATTATATCGGCACTGTCCGCAAAATGCAAGATGTTTTTTCTTTTTTCAACAAAAAACTCCTGTCCTTTTTGGTAAGTATTCGAGTTTTTTCTCAGAACTATACAAGTCTCCGCAAAGATTCTGTCTCTTTCTCCGTCAAAAAGCGAAATTTCCCCCTCAAAAGTGACCTATCCAGCACCAAATTCCCCATTTTCACTCGTTCCAGGTACATCACCGGCGCACCTCGGGCCGCCAGCATCCGCTTTACCTGGTGAAATTTCCCCTCCCGCAGGGTCACCAGAACCTCGCTGGTCTCTCCTGCCGTCAAAATCTCCAAGACCGCAGGCTGGCATTGGAAACCGTCCTCCAGCGTCATCCCACCGGCAAAGGCGCGGCAGTCCGCCTCCGCCAGCCGCCCGGCAGCCCGGGCATAGTAGACCTTATCCACATGCCGCTTCGGGGACAGCAGGGCATGGGCCAGGGCCCCCTCGTTGGTCAGCAGCAGCAGCCCCTCCGTATCCCTGTCCAGCCTCCCCACCGGAAAGAGGCCTTGCCGCCGCAGCTCCTCCGGCAAAAGATCCAGCACGGTGGGGCCCCGGCCGTCCTCCGTGGCGCTGAGATATCCAGCGGGCTTGTTCAGCATCACCCAGGTGTAACGGCGGTAAAGCAGGGGCTCCCCCTCCACCGTCAGCGTCACCGCCTCCGGATCAAATTTCTCGTCTGCGGACCGCACCGCTGCGCCGTCCGCCAGAATCTGCCCCCGGCGGACCAGTTCCTTCACCTCCCGCCGGGACCACTTTCCGGTAGAGGCCACAATCTTATCCAGGCGCTGTTTTTCCATGGTTCCTCCTCCTCTTCCCGCCGGAATCCGGGGGCATTGCTTGTTTTGCTTGGCTTATTGTATCATATTTTTCCCGCAAAATGAATAAGGAACTGTCAGGAGGGATGCACATGTTCATCTGCACTGCCAGGATTTCCCGAAAGAAGGCTGCAGCCGCTGTTCTGCTTCTGGGAGCGGTTTTCGCGGCACTGATTCTCCTGCTGGGCCGGACGCCGCCGGAACCCGAGGAACCCAAGCTCACCAGCAACGAAGAGCGGGTGGCCTATCTCCAGTCCCTGGGCTGGGAGGTGGAACCGGAGCCCATAGAGACGCTGCAATTCCTGTTCCCCGCCCAGCTGGAAGAGCCTTACCGTTCCTACAACCAGCTCCAGCTCCCCCAGGGCTTTGACCTCAGCGAATGCTGCGGCCGGCAGGTGGCCCGATATACCTACGCCGTGACAAACCACCCCAGTCAGGCGGAGGGCGTACAGGCCAATCTCTATCTCTGTGGGGAGCAGCCGGTGGCCGGAGACGTCTTCTCGGCGGGAGCCAACAGCTTCCAGGAGCCCCTTCGCCCCTTGGCGGAAGCGGACTGAAGGCACTTCCGCCGGGGAGAAACAAAAAGGACTGCCGTAAACACGGCAGTCCTTTTTCAGCGGGAAATTACTCGGCGATATCGGTGACAGCGCCGGAACCAACGGTACGGCCACCCTCGCGGATAGCGAAGCGGAGGCCCTTCTCGATCGCGATGGGGGTAATCAGCTCCACGGCCATCTCGACGTTATCGCCGGGCATGCACATCTCGGTGCCCTCGGGCAGAGAGATCACGCCGGTAACGTCGGTGGTACGGAAGTAGAACTGGGGACGATAGTTGTTGAAGAAGGGGGTGTGACGGCCGCCCTCGTCCTTGGACAGAACG
>JAAWLO010000047.1 GCA_022797935.1 Oscillibacter sp.
CGAATCGGGCCCGAAAAGCGAAGAAATCACAGACAAAAAAGGACAGGTCCCAACCCGCATCCCCCGTCCTCCTCGGGCCCGAATCCAGCGAAGCGAATCGGGCCCGAAAAGCGAAGAAATTCCCAACATAGCGCAGTTTGCCGCCCGCAGGCGGGAAACGGAGCGGTGTTGGGAATTTCTGAGCTGGTGGACGATACAGGACTTGAACCTGTGACCCCCTGCACGTCAAGCAGGTGCTCTAGCCAGCTGAGCTAATCGTCCGAAACGGAACACGTTTAAGATACACCGTTTTCTCTCTTTTGTCAAGTCTTTTCTTGCATTTTTTTATTTTTCTGCTATACTGGCTTTCACCCCCCGATTGGAGGGGGAAAGAATCAACTTAAAGGAGATGACAATCATGTCGAAAACCGCCTTGATTACCGGCGCGTCCCGGGGAATAGGCCGGGCCATCGCCGCTGCCCTGGCCCGGGAGGGCTGGTCCGTCTGCGTCAATTACCTCCAGTGCCGGGAAGGCGCGGAATCCCTGACCGCCAGCCTCCGGGAACAAGGCTGCGCCGCGCTGCCCTTTCAGGCCGACGTAGCGGACCGGGCCGCCGTGGAGCGCATGGCAAAGGCCGCCGCAGAAGCCCTGGGCCCGGTCGAGCTGCTGGTGAACAATGCCGGTATATCCCACCAGGGTCTTTTCCAGGACACGGACGACGGCCTCTGGGACCGCATCCTGGCCGTGAATCTCACCGGGGCCAGAAATACCATCCAGACCGTCCTGCCCCACATGCTGGAGGAGAAGCGGGGCTGTATTGTCAACATCTCCTCGATCTGGGGCATCCGGGGCAGCAGCTGCGAGGTGGCCTATGCCGCCTCCAAGGCCGCCCTGGTGGGCCTCACCCGTTCTCTGGCGCTGGAGCTGGCCCCGTCGGGCATCCGGGTCAACTGCGTGGCCCCGGGCTGTATCGAGACGGACATGGTCCGGGGCCTGGGACCGGAGACTCGGGCCATGCTGGAAGAGGAAACCCCCCTGGGCCGTCTGGGTTCCCCGGAGGAGATCGCCCAGGCAGTAGCCTTTCTGGCCTCGGACCGGGCTTCCTTCCTCAGCGGCCATGTCCTCACCGTGGACGGCGGCTTTACCGTCTGACGGTCCCCGCTCCCCGGCGGAGGGTCTTTCGTTTCCGGAGAGGCCAAAGTCCCCCGTCCCGGAGCGGGGATTCCCCCCGCCGCAGGGCCGGGAAGGACGACAGCAAACCGCCGCCCGCGCATACACACGGACGGCTGAAAGCCCAAGCGAACCGGCCCGGACGCTGCTTATTGATAGCGGTACTGCTTGCCTGTATATTGGTCAATGCAGTTGAAAAACATCTCCCGGCTGCGGAATTCCAGCAGTTTGCAATCCGCTTCCTCATGGAAGGATATAATCCGGCGGCGGGTATCGACCCAGACGCGCCATAGGGTTTCGGCGCTGTTAGCTTTTTCCATCAGGAGGACTCCTTTCTCTTGTTGCCCGGCCAGCGTTCGATAGCCAGCGCGGTTCAAGCTGCAAAGCGGCTGCCCGCGCATCAGCGGACCCCTGGTCTGCCGGTTGAAAAGGCGTTGTGACTCCTTTTCAACTGTGTTGACTATACTAATAAGACGATGGAAAGGGCCGGTTTGTTTCAGCAGACCGCAAAAATTTTTGAAAATTTTTCAAGAGACGCAGCCCCCGCGTATCCTCCAGCCCCCGTCCTTCCTGAGAGGGCGGGGGCTGGTTTCATCAAAGGGGAGGCTCAGTACACGATTTCCCTGTCATAGCGCCAGTCGGACGCCCCGTCCTGGGAGCCGTACTTCGCGTCCCAGTAGACGCTGTGTTCGTGCTCCGTCAGCAGAACGCTGTTCTCGCTGAGGATGCCCAGCTCCTCCAGGGCCTGCAGGGTCTCCGTGCAGTAAACGGAGAGATTGAGGTTCATGTCCCAGCTGCGGGTGTAGGAATTGCCCTCATAGTCCAGGACGGGCGCGGAGTAATAAAGAACGATGGGGGTGCCGGAATAGACCAGGTCGCTGCAGTCCGTCTCAGAGGGCAGGAAGAGGGTTTTGCCGAAGTGACCCGCCTGGATATCCCGCCGGATGGCCTCCTCCAGGGTCCGGGCCTCCGGGATGGTGAGCTCCCGGGTCTCCTGCGCCTGAAGGCCATCCGGGCCGGAGGAGAAGAGGGTGGACAGATGGCCGCCCCGCAGGCTGCCCTTTTCCGGGTTGCTGAAGATGTTGACCTCCTGAATCGCCGGGTCCGTCACCAGCTCCGCCAGAGTCTGGGGCACGCTGCCCGCCCGCCCGCTGCAGGTCGCTGTGGGGGAAGGAGAGGGAGTAGTACCGGCGGTTCAGCTCCTCGCCGTCCGGACCGTAGTAGATCAGCGACACGGAGCTGCGGTCATCCCCGTTCTGCCGGCAGAAGGCCTCCCGTTCGTCGATGATGGCCTCCTGGAGGGCCAGGATGCGGGCAATGGCGGCCGGGTCCGAGACCTCGGCGATGACAAGGCCGTTGCCATAGAGGTTGGAGTGGACCCGCAGATAGACGCTGGAGATGTTCCCGGCGTCCGGCGTCCAGGTCTCCATGCCCAGCGGGTCCGCCGCCGCCAGGAAGCACAGGGCAGCGGCAGCGATCACCGTCCCCAGGGCGCCCTTCCAGGTGCTCCGGAAAATCCGCAGGGACTTGGCCAGCAGCATGGAGGCAATGTAAAAGCCCAGCACCCCGGCAAAGGCCATACAGAGGGCCATGGGAACCGTGTCGGAGACCAGCGTTTCCTCAAAGCTGGACCAGAAGAGGGTATACAGCCCCAGGCCGCCGGCCATAGCGGCGCAGAGGGCACAGCCATAGCGGAACACGGGCTTCATCCACTCCACGGCCACCACATCCCCGGCGCACTCGCTCCGGCGGCGGCGGTACAGCAGCCAGGCGCAGGCCAGCAGCGCCGCGCCCGCCAGGGCATAGACGGCAATGACCCATCCGTTCACCAGCTGGACGGAGGAGAGAACGCTGTGTTCCCAGACCTCGCCCGCATGGTTTTCCAAAACGGTGGTGTAGGTGGAATCTATGGTGACATTCTCCAGGAAAAAGACGGTGGGCGACAGAAAGGCCAGCACCTTGCGGTAGAGGTACTCCACGCCGTAGTAAAAGGAGCTCATCAGCAGGCACACCAGCCACTCCACCGCCAGGGCCAGGAAGTGGAAGATGCCGTAAAGGGCGGCGAAGGCGAAGGGGTTGCCGGTGACGAAGATAACCGCCGTGGCGGAGCCGTAGTAGAACAGGCTGTAGCCCAGCACTCCCAGAATGGTGACGGCGAAGCCCGCCGGGTCCAGCAGCCCCGTGCAGAGGGCCACCAGACCGGCCAGCAGGCCGGTGACGGCGTAGGGAATCAGCATCATGGCCAGGCCGGAGAGGGTGTTGGTGAGGAAGAGGCTTCCCCGGGTAATGGGCAGGGCGTGAAAGCAGCCCACGCTGCGGGACCCATACAGGAAGTGCCACACCGCCAGGGCGCACAGGGGAGCGTAGACCAGGGAGAGAACCGGCACGACGGTGGTCAGTGTCCAGTAGAGGCTGGCGGTGACATCCAGCGGCACGAGGCCGCTGACCTCGAACCGCTCCCGGAATAAAATAACCAGCAGGGACAGGGGCGCCAGGCTGCCCACCAGGGAAACGCCGCCCCACAGGGGCCAGAACCGGGCCAGATTCTTCCGGAACAGCGTGGGATTAAAGCACCATGTCTTTGACCGCATAGTCAGCGCCTCCTAACTCATAGATAAAGATTTCCTCCAGGGTCAGGGGTACCGCGTCCGCCAGCAGGGGCTGATAGGACGCCACCCGGGCCTGGGCCTCCCCGGCGTTCATGCGCATGATGAGGGTGTGAATGCGGCCCACCCGGGAGGCGTGGAGCACCGGCAGGTCCTCCGGCACGCCGCCGCCGTCCTGAAAGACTACCTGGAGCTTTACCATATTGTCCTGCAGCTGGGCCAGGGACCGTTCCAGCAGCACCTTGCCGTGGTCCAGAATGCCCACGTGGTCGCACACGTCCTCCAGCTCCCGCAGGTTGTGGGAGGAGACCAGAACGGTGACGCCCCGCTGGGCCACGTCCCCCAGAATCAGGGACCAGACCTGCCGCCGCATGACAGGGTCCAGGCCGTCCACAGGCTCATCCAGGATGAGGCAGTCCGGCATACAGCTGAGGGTCAGCCAGAAGGCGGCCTGCTTCTGCATGCCTTTGCTGAGGCGGCGGAGAAGGCGCTTTTCGTCAAGCTGGAAGACCTCCTTCAGCTTCTCATAGCGCTCCAGGGAGAAGCCGGGGTAGAAGCCCTGGTAAAACCGGCACATGTCCCGGATGGAGGCCTGGGGGAAGTAGTACCAGTCGTCGGCAATGGCGGCCACCCGGCTTTTGAGGGCGGCGTTCTCCCAGACGGGCTGGCCGTCAATGGAGAGAGCGCCCTCCTCGGGGCGGTAGACGCCGGTGAGGCAGCGGATGAGGGTGGATTTTCCCGCGCCGTTGGGCCCCACCAGCCCGTAGACGCTTCCGGCGGGGACGGACAGCGACGCGCCGTCCAGCGCCGCGAAGCCGTCGAAGCGTTTGGTGATGTTCTGAACCTGAATCATAGTTCCTCCTTCTGCGGCCCGGCGGGGGCCCCGCCGGATGGCTCTTCGTCCAGAAGAGCCATCAGCTCCTCCTGACTTACGCCGAGATACCGAAGCTCGGCCAGCAGTTCTCTGGTTTTTTCCCACAGCTCCCGGCGGCGGTCCGCCCCGGCCTGGTGGTCCCCGGTGGCAAAGCTGCCCTTGCCGGGGATGGAGTAGATGTACCCCTCGTTTTCCAGGTCGTTGTAGGCCCGCTGGATGGTGTTGGGATTGATGGAGAGCTGAGTCGCCAGAGCCCGGACGGAGGGGAGTTTTTCATCCGTGGCAATGGCCTTGGTGACAATCAGCTTTCGCAGCCCGTCCTTGATCTGCTCATAGATGGGGCGGGTGTCCCGGTAATTGAGGCTGATCATTGCGCCGTCCCTTCTGCGGCGGTGCCGCAACTGTATTAACTGTACTAATACGGATAGGATAGCATGCCGGAGATTTCTTGTCAAGCCCTTTTTTAGTATGGCTTCCCAGGAGACGCGAATGCGCCCCGCGCAGCTGCACTGCCGGTATCCTGCCTGGGCGGCTGGGTTTTGAAGGCGGCGGGGACGGGGAAACCGGGAAACCAGAAAAAATCCCCCTGACGCAGGCCGTTGCCCGGTCAGGGGGACGTTTTTCGGTTCTGAAGGGCGGACGTCAGGCGTCCAGGAAGACGGAGGGATTCCGCAGGGCCTCCGCCGTCTCCGCCGGAATGTCGATGGCGAAGGTCAGGAGGCCGCCCAGGTCCACGCCCGGCAGAACGGTCAGGTCCTCCAGGATATACAGCGTGACCGCGTCTTCCGAGGCGGAGACGGCGAAGCGCACCAGCTCCTGGTATTCCCGCTCCTCGCTGGGGTCCTGGCCCGCCAGAAGGGTTTTTTCCTGGCAGAAGATGTAGCTGTAAGCGGGCTCACCGGCGTCCTGGACGGGGCGGCGGCCCCAGTTTTGTCCGTCGTCGCTGAGGAGGTCGTCTATGGCCGCAACCTGCTCCTCGTCGGTGACGGTTCCGATTTCCTGGTCCTCGCCGCCGGTGATTTTCCAGTAGTGGGCTTTGTTCTCGTTGTCCGGGTCCCGCGAGGTCCGGATGCCGTCCCAGGCGGATTCCCAGGCGGCCTCCCAATCCCCGGCCCATTCTTCCGCGCTCTCGTCTATGGAGTCCTCCCAAGCCTCCTGGAATTCCGCGTTCCTGGGGGAGGTGATGACCATGGCGGGCACGCAGCCTGCCAGCAGGAGCATGGAGAGGGTCAGGGCGCAAAGGAACAGCAGTCGTTTCATATAAATCCTCCTTATTCAGCCGGCGGGCCGCTCAAAACAGGCTGAACAGCCCCAGGGTAACTGTGGTGGTAATGGCCGCGGCCATCAGCAGGCCCAGGAAAATGGCGGGCAGGGCGTGGCGCATCCGGATATCCAGCAGGGAGGCCACCAGCGCCCCAGTCCAGGCCCCGGTCCCCGGCAGGGGGATGCCCACCAGAATGACCAGTCCTGCCAGACGGTACTTCCGCACCAGCCGCCCCTTGAGATGGGCCCGGCGCTCCAGCCATTGGATTTTAGGGCCGAAGAAGCGGGTGCCCCGCAGCCAGTTGGCGATCCGGCGGGCCAGCAGCATGATGACGGGGGCGGGAACCAGATTGCCGGCAATGGCGGCGGCGGCGGCCAGGGCCGGGGACAGGCCCACGGAGATGCCCGCCGGGATGGCGCCCCGCAGCTCGATCACCGGGGCCATAGCCACCAGGAAGGTCATCAGCAGTTCGCCGGTCTGGGTTTCCAAAAAGCTTTCTGAGAATAACATGGGGTTCCTCCACAGTGAATTCCGCGTTGCGGTACTGTGGATAGTTTACTCCAGGTTCAGGCGCTTTTTCAAGAAGAACGTGGTGATGGCGTAGAAAATCATCCCGTAGAGGATGACGCCCCCAATGGCCAGAAGCAGTCCCAGGTGAATGGCGGCCTGGGGCGTGAGGTCCCAGCGAAAGTAGGGAATGAGGTCCAGGTGGTCCAGGGTGATGAACAGGGTGGAGCCCAGGAACTGAATGGCGAACTGGAAGCCGAAGAAGAAGACCACCGACAGAAGCATCTTGTGGTTGGCGAAGCTGTGCCCCGTGGCCAGGGCCGCGTAGAACTGGAGGGAGAAGGCGTTCAGGGACAGGAAAATCAGCACGGCGAACTCCGCCAGATAGACGGTGCCGTTGAGGGCCTCGCTGATCTTCAGCTTCTGGAGCCCCTGGAAGAAGTAGCCAAGGAAGTCAAACAGCTCCCGCAGGAAGCCCATGTCATAGACCACCACCAGCCCGGAGAGGATGACCGCCAGCACCGTGACGGTAAACCACACCGAGGAGACGATCAGCTTCGCCCAGATGTGCTGGTGGACGTTGACGGGGAGGGTGAACATGAGATAGCCCTCATCCTGAAGAAGGTTCTTGTAAAAGCGCTGGATCATCAGAACAAAGGAGATCAGCAGCACGCCGCAGATGGAGAAGCCGAAGGCCGTGATGACCAGCATGCCCAGAACGTTCAGCACCTCGTAGCGGCTGTCCAGGATGCTCCGGTCCGCCAGGTTGGAGCCCACGGCGGTGACCAGCAGCACCAGATACATGGGCAGCATCACCCGGCCGGTGGCCCGGAATTCGTGTTTCATCAGTTTCCTCAGCATTTGAACACCTCCCGGAACAGGGCGTCCACGCTCTTGTGCTGTTCCTCCCGGATGTTGTCCACGGTGGACTGCAGAACAAGGCGGCCCTGGTTGATGAAAATTACGTCGTCCAGCACCTGTTCCACGTCGGCAATCAGGTGGGTGGAGAGGATGACGGCCGCGTCGGGGCTGTAGTTGCCGATAATGGTGGAGAGGATGTAATCCCGGGTGGCAGGGTCCACGCCGCCGATGGGTTCATCCAGCAGGTAGAGCTTGGCGGCGCGGCTCATGACCATAATCAGCTGCACCTTCTCCCGGGTGCCCTTGGACATCTGCTTGATGCGCTGCTTGGGGGAGATGCCCAGATGGGCCAGCATTTCCTCTGCCGTCTGGCGGCGGAAGTCCTGGTAGAAGTCGCCGTAGAAATCCATCAGCTGGGCGGCGGACATCCAGGTGGGGATGGCCGTGCGCTCCGGGAGATAGCTGACCAGTGCCCGGGTGGCGGGCCCTGGGGCGGCTCCGCAGATGGAGAGAACGCCGGAGTCCGGGGTCAGCAGGCCGTTGGCCAGCTTGATGAGGGTGGTTTTGCCGCTGCCGTTGGGGCCCAGAAGGCCGATAATCCGGCCCGGCTCCGCAGAGAAACTGATTTCGTCCAAAGCCGTCACGCGGCCATAGCGCTTGGTCAGCGCCTTGCAGTCAAGCACCGACACGTCCGCGTCCCTCCTCTCCCAGCTCCTGCTCCAGCAGGGCCAGAATTTCCTCCCGCTGGAAGCCCAGCTGCAGCATAGCTTCCAGGAAGGTTTTGATGTGCCGCTGAGCCAGGCCCCGTTTTGCCGTTTGAATCATAGTGTGGTCCTCCGTCACAAATCTTCCGGCGGTGCGCTGGCTGAACACGAGTCCGTCCCGTTCCAGTTCTGCCAGAGCCCGCTGCATGGTGTTGGGATTCACCCCGGCCTCGGTGGCCAGGTCCCGCACAGAGGGCAATCGTTCCCCCGGGGGGAAGACGCCGGTGACAATCCCAATTTTGATGTGCTGAATGAGCTGCGTGTAAATGGGTGCGTCGTTGGAAAACTGCCATTGCATGCGCATACCTCCTGTCTGTGTTTTACTGTCCTAAGTTAATAATACAATAACACATTTTTCGAAAAAGTCAAGAGGGAATTGTGGAAGAACCGGAAATTTTTTTTAGGGCTCTCAGAAAAGCGCTGCCCGAAAGAACCCAGCAAGGAACCATCTGAAAGAGAACGGCAAGGAGAAACCCGAAAGAGGACGGAAAGGAAAAGAGCTACGAGAGAAACCCATCAGGGGTTTCTTTCGTTTTCAATCGGAAGTTTTTCAGAACTTTTTAAAGCTCTGAAAAACTTGGCCAGACTGGCGAAAACGCGTTTTCGACAGTCTGGCCTATCAGGGGTTTCTTTCGTTTTTAATCGGAAGTTTTTCGGAACTTTTTAAAGTTCTGAAAAACTTGGACAGGTCAAAGGGCCGGGACAATACGTCCCGGCCCTTTGACCTGTTATTTTCCGCGTCCGAAGAGGCTCCGGAAGAAGCCGCCCCGTTCCGGGGGCTTTTTGCCCGGTTTCTCCTTTTTGCCGTCCGGTTTCTTCTCCAGCGGTTTCTCCGGCTGCTTCTGCCCGGCAGACTTCCGGGGCTCCGGCGTCTGGCTGCGCAGGCGCTCCAGGGCCTCCGCCGCGTGCTGGAAGTTCTGATTGGCGGCGGCCTCGTAGTACTCCCGGGCCTTTCCGGCGTCCACGCCCACGCCCTTGCCGTGCTCGTAGCACCAGCCCAGGAGGTATTGTCCCCGGGGGGACCCGGCCTCCGCCGCCTTGCGGTACCAGAGGACGGCGTTGGGCCAGCTCTGGGGAAGCGCCTCGCCGGTCTCATAGAGATAGCCCAGGTTGCAGGCGGCGGTGGCGTCGCCGGAGTCGGCGGCCCTGCGGTACCACTTGGCGGCGGCGGCCAGGTCCTGTTCCACCCCCTGGCCGCTCTCACAGCAGAAGCCGAAGCAGCACATGCCCCGGGGATAGGACTGCTCGGCGGCGGCCCGGTACCATTTGGCGGCCTCCTCCCAGCTCTGTTCCACGCCCCGTCCAGACTCGTATAAGTAACCCAGGTTGCACTGGCCTGCGGGATTGCCCTGCTCGGCGGCCTGCCGGTAGAGGGCCGCGGCCTGCTTCAGGTCCTCTTCCACACCGTCGCCGAACTCATAGCAGAGGCCCAGGTTCAGCGCCGCCCGGACGTACCCGGCCTCCTGGGCCTGCCGGAACCACTGAACCGCCTGGGCGGCGTCCCGCTTGCCGCTCTCCTCGTTCTGGCACAGCAGGCCCATGGAGAACATGCCCCGGGGATCCTTCTTACCGGCAGCCTTCTGGTACCAGTGGGCGGCCCGGGCAAAGTTCTGTTCCACGCCCTTGCCGTGCTCATAGCACCAGCCCAGGTTGCACATGGCCCGGGGGAAGCCCTGCTGCGCGGCGGCGCTGTACCACTTCACGGCCTCGGTCCAGCTCTGTTCTATGCCCCGGCCCGTCTCATACATATAGCCCAGGTTGCACATGCCCGGCACGTTGCCCAGCTCGGCGGCCTGCCGGTAGAGGGCCACAGCCTTTTTCAGGTCCTGGGGCACGCCCTCGCCCCGCTCATAGCACACGCCCAGGTCGCACATGCCCGGGGCGGAACCGGCGTCGGCGGCCCGCTGGTACCATTTGGCGGCCTCCGTCACATCCTGTTCCACGCCGTAGCCGTTGTCGTAGGCGCGGGCCACGTTGAACAGCGCCCGGGGGTCTTTTTGGTCCGCCGCCTTGCGGTACCACCGGAAGGCCTCGGCCAGGTCGGTTTCCACGCCCTTGCCGTACTCGTAGCACCAGGCCAGATTGCACATGCCCCGGGGCAGGCCGCCGTCGGCGGAGAGGCGATACCATTTGACGGCCTCCTCCCAGCTCTGTTCCACCCCCTCGCCGGTCTCGTACATGAAGCCCAGACAGCACATGCCGTCCTCATCCTTGAGCTCGGCGGCCTTGCGGTAGTACTCCACGGCCTTTTCCTTGTTCAGCGGAACGCCCCGTCCCCGCTCGTGGCACAGGCCCAGGGAGAGGAAGCCCCGGGGATAGTCCTGGTCCGCCGCCTGCTGGTAGAGCTCCACGGCGGCGGCACAGTCCCGCTTCACGCCCTTGCCGTGCTCATAGCACCAGGCCAGATTGCACAGCGCCCGGGGATAGCCCTTTCCGGCGGCCTTGCCGTACCACTCCACCGCCAGCTCCCAGCTCTGTTCCACGCCCCGTCCGGACTCGTAGAGGAAGCCCAGGCAGCACATGCCGGGCGCGTTGCCCTGTTCGGCGGCGGTGCGGTACCACTTGGCGGCCTGTTCCAGGTCCTCCTCCACGCCCTCGCCGAACTCCAGGCAGCGGCCCAGCTCGGTCTGCGCCCCGGGATAGCCCAGCCAGGCGGCGGACTGATACCACTTGACGGCCTCCTCGCTGCTCTGCTCCACGCCGCTGCCCCGGCGGTAGGCCTCGGCCAGCTGGAACTGCGCCCGGGGAAATCCCTGTTCGGCGCCCTTCCGGAAGCATTTGACGGCCTTGTCGTAGTCGGTTTCCACGCCAATGCCGTAGGTGTAGCAGTAGCCCAGGTTGGTGAGGGCGGGGATGTATTCCCGTTCGGCGGCCTGGGCGTAGAGAAGCACCGCCTGCTTGGGGTCGGCCTCCACGCCGATGCCCGCCTCCAGGCACCAGCCCAGATTGGTGAGGCCCAGGGGGTCGTCCAGGGCGGCGGCCCGCTGGTAGCAGGCCAGGGCGTCGGTTTCCCGCTTGTCGTCCACGGCCTGATTGCCCAGGCTGACCCAGTCCCCGGCGGTCAGCTCCTCCTCGGTGAGGGCGGTGAAGAAGGTGCCGCCGCAGCGGGGGCAGACGTCCGGCTCCTCCTCGGCGAGGAAGCCGCAGTCGGGATTTTCACAGCGAAAATAGTCCATAGTGGGAATCCTCCTTTATGTGTCAGCTCCGCAGTGAAACACGGGGGAGCCATTGTATATGTCTGAAAAACCGAAGGCCTGCCCCCGGTGCTTCACGCCGGGAAAGGTGTCCAGCTGAACGCCGTGGATGGCCCGGAAAATACTCTTTTCAAGGTTGGGATTGGTTTGCCGCAGCTGCCGCAGGAGCAGCTTGATTTCCTGGCGCTTGCTCTCGCCGATGCCGTCGCCGGAGCTGTCCCGGGCGTCGGTGAAGCGGCAGGCGCATTGGAGGAAGGAGAGCTGGTTGTAGTCCCGCCAGCGGAGGATGGCGTCCTCGTGGACGCAGTAAAGGGGGCGGATGAGTTCCATGCCGGGGAAGTTTTTGCTGCGGAGCTTGGGGGGCATGGCCTGGAGCTGCGCGCCGTAGAAGAGGCCCAGCAGGGTGGTTTCGATCACGTCGGAAAAATGGTGCCCCAGGGCGATTTTGTTGCAGCCCAGTTCCTGGGCCTTGGCGTAGAGACAGCCCCGGCGCATCCGGGCGCAGAGGTAGCAGGGATTTTTTTCCGTCTGAGCGGTGACGGAGAAGATGTCGCTTGGAAAGAGGGTGAGGGGGACGCCCAGAAGCCGGGCGTTTTCTTCCAGCCGCAGGCGGTTGGAGGGGCTGTATCCGGGGTCCATAGCGAGAAAGGTGAGGGAAAAGGGCTGGCCGGAGTGGCGCTGCAGCTCCTGAAGCAGCTTGGCCAGGACCATGGAATCTTTTCCGCCGGAGATGCAGACGGCGACATGGTCGCCGGGGGCCAGGAGCTCATAGCGCTGAACGGCGGCGATAAAAGGATTCCAGAGGGACTTCCGGTAGGTTTTAATGAGACTGCGTTCCGCAATTTCCTGGGGTGAAAGGGCACGTGGCATAACAAAAACTCTCCTCGCGCAAAGGGGGTCCAGGGGGAATCCCCCTGGTTTCTCCGCCCTGCGGAGAAAAAAGATGAAATCATTTTTGGCGCGGCACCCTCCAGAGGGGCTTCTCCTGTCCTTCGGGCAATTCACCTTCCGCGCGTGCCAAAAATACCGAGACTCCAGCCGCCTGGGGCGGCGGCGCCAGTGACCGGCGTCACTGGCGGGGGGGTCGGCGGAAGCGGACGGAGTCCGCTGGAGCGTCTAAGGGGGACGGAGTCCCCCGTGGAGGCCCTAGAGCCAGATCGCCCCCAACCGGAATACCGAAGCGCACATCTTGCGGAACCAGGAGCGCTTCCCCCAGTCCTCCATGGTGTAGGGGACGCTCTGGGCCAGAATGCCGTCCAAATCCTCCAGCAGCGCCTCCACCACCGGCATGTGGTACAGCAGCACACCGCACTCATAGTGCAGCTGAAAGGTCCGGTAATCCATATTCGTGCTTCCCACCAGGGCCACCTCCCGGTCCACCATGACGCTCTTGGCGTGGAGGAAGCCCGGGGCGTACTTGTAAATCTTCACCCCATGGCTCAGCAGCTCCCCCCAATAGGTCTCCGCCACCATATAGGTGAACTTGTGGTGGTCCGGTATTCCGGGAATGAACAGCCGCACGTCCACCCCCGCGTCCGCCGCAATGCACAGCGCCTGCTGCATGGAGTCCTCCACGGCATAATAAGGCGTCGTCAGATACAGCATGGACTTGGCGGAGTGAATCAGCTGGAGATAGACCTCCTCAATGGGATTGTCCGGATTGTTCAGCGGCCCGTCCGTAAAGGGCTGGCACCATCCGGCGGCCCGGGGCACGTCGTGACGGGGGCGGTAATAGTCGTCCTCGTTGTGAAAGGTACCCCCCATCATCTTCCACATCTGCATAAACTGGGTGGCGAAGCCCCAGACGCCCTCCCCCTCAATGCGGACGGCGCTGTCCTTCCAGTGGCCGAAGCGCTCAATCCGGTTGGCGTACTCGTCGCCGATGTTGATGCCGCCGGTGTAGGCGTACTGCCCGTCAATGACGGCGATTTTCCGGTGGTCCCGGTAGTTGAAGTAGATGCGGTTGACGTAGCGGTGAACGGGATTGAAGGCCTTCACCTCAATGCCGGCGTTCTGAAGGGCCTGTAAATTCTCGTCCGAGAACCGGGTGAGGTTGCCGAAGTCGTCAAAGGTGATGTGAATCTCCACCCCGGCGGCGGCCCGCTCCTTCAGCACGGCGAAAATCTGGTCCCAAAGGGTCCCCTCCGCCAGAATATAGTACTCCAGGAAGACGTAAATCTCCGCCTTCTTCAGGCGGGCAAGAAGATCCTCAAAAAAATCGGCCCCTTCGGAAAAGTATACCGCGTCCGTGCCCTGGTAGAGAAGGAAGCCGCGCTTCACCAGATAGGAGGCCAGCCGGCCCCAGGCGGAATTCTGCCGCCGGAGGCGGGCCAGATTGGCCTGGGAGGCAATGCGCTGGCCCTCCCGGATGGGCACGGGGGGCACCTTGCGGAGGCTCAGCTGCTTGCCCTGCTGGGTGCCGCCCCAGAGGCAGAAGAGGAACATGCCGGACACAGGCATGGCCAGCAGCAGGCACATCCACACCAGCTTATAGGTGGGGCTGCCGGGGCGCTGATAGACCCGGATGGCGAAAATCGCGCCCATCACCAGCATCAGGGCGTAGACATAGCTGGCGCGCTCCAGAAGGAGGTGCGCCGCCAGCAGAGAGATGAGGATCTGCAGCAGTACGGACAGGGCGCACATGGAAAGGCTGGTGGCGGCGGAGATTTTCCGCTCAATCCGCTCCTCCACAGGCGGGATGCGGGGAATGTTTCTGCGCATGGGCCCTTCCTCCTTTCCGCAAAACCGGGGATTCCGCTCTGATAGCCAGCGCAGCTGAATCCCAGGGGATTCTTTTCAACGAGCCGCCGCTTGAGCGGTGGTTCGAGCAGCAAGACGGCTGCCCGCGCAGGGCTTCCTAGGAAACGCAGATACGCTCCGCGCAGCTGCGTTGACTCTATTATAGCGGACCCGCCCGCCGTGTTCAATAACAAATTGTGAACGGCAGGAAAAACCGGACGAAATTCAGACCGCCTCCCGGGGACCGGGCAGGTATTCTTCCCCGGCCGGGGACATGGCCAGCTGTCCGGCGGAGAGCTCGGTCAGCCGGGCGGCGAAGGCCGCGGCTCCCTCCGGGGAAAAGGCGGTGCGGAGGGTGATTTCCGCGCCGTATTCCGCCTCCCGGAGGACGCCGCCCAGGGCGGCGATTTCCAGCTTCAGCCGTTCGAACAGGGGGTACGTACAGGGCACGTCCCAGAGGGTCCAGAGGGAGACCCGGGCGGTGCCGGCGGCCTCCAGGGCGTCCCGGGCGCCCCGGCTATAGGCCCGGGTCAGGCCGCCGGCGCCCAGGAGAACGCCGCCGAAATACCGGGTGACCACACAGCAGAGATTGGTCACCTCCTGGCGCTGGAAGACGTTGAGCATAGGCTGTCCGGCGGTGCCCTGGGGCTCGCCGCCGTCGGAATAGCGGACCGTTCCGCCCCCCTCCCGCAGGAGGTAGCACCAGCAGTGGTGGCGGGCGTCGTAGTGCCGCCTGCGGATTTCCTCGATGTGAGCCCGGGCCTCGGCCTCGGAGGACACCCGCCAGAGGTTTGTGAGGAAGCGGGAGCGCTTCTCGGTGAACTCCGTCTCGACGTCCTCAAAGGGGACGCGCCAGCCGCTCATCAGGATTCCTCCGGCGGCGGCAGCATTTCCCGGACGTCGGTGCGGCCCACCAGATAGTCCAGATTCACCTGGAAATGCTCCGCCAGGTTGACCAGATTCTGAAAGCTGGGCAGGTTGGCTCCCGCCTCAAAGCGCTGATAGTGCCGGTCTGCCAGGCCAATGGCGGATGCAGTCTGCACCTGGGTTTCCTTTCGCTCCTTCCGCAGGAGACGCAATCGTTCTTGAAAGTTCATAATTACCCTCTTAATCTGTCAGAAATCTACCGGAATGCCGCCTTCCGGATGGGGGAGGGGCGCTGTGACGGCACGCGCCCGCCCGGCGTCCGGACGTCAGGGGGCCTCCGTTTCCCGGGAGGGCGGCAGCGTTTCCCGGACGTCGGTGCGGCCCGCCAGGTAATCCAGGTTCACCTGGAAATGGTCCGCCAGGGCGCAGAAGACGGGGTAGCGCGGATAGCCCTCGCCCATTTCAAGGCGCTGGTAGTTGCGCAGGGTGATGTCAATCGCTCTGGCAACCCGCTCCTGCGACTCGTTCCGCTCTTTGCGAAGATTTTTTAGTCTGGTCTTGATTTCCATGCAGCAGCTCCTCGACATGTTCTTTTATTCACACTACAATAAACACGCTCAAAATAACGTATCTGGAGATTTTCCCGGTAGGGGTTCCGCCCCGGCATTCCGCGTGGTTTGAAGCCTGGCGGGATGCCGGATTGGGACACCGGGAACACAAAAACAAATGGGAAACAACACGCACGGAAGCGAGCAAGCAAGTGATTCAGAAAGGCGGTCTGTATGATGGATTTCATGCCCTGGCTGTATGCCAACTACATCAAGCCCCAAATCGGCGCGGCTCCCCAGGGGCCGTATGCCTGCCCTATGGACGCGCTTCGTAATGTGCTTTGCGAAGACCAACAGGGGGACCTGGAAAAGGCCCTGGAATTCACGGCCATCCAGGCGTTCCGCCTGGGTCTGCACACCGGGGAAGGGGGTTCAGCCGTCTATAAAGGCGGTCACCCGGCCCAGGGTGCGGGGGGAGCAGACGGCGGTCACGTCAATGGTGGCGCCGTAATCCACCGCTTCCACCTTGGCCTCCTTGTAGAGCATGTCCAGAAGGCCGCCCTGCTCGTAGGGCAGGTGCAGGGTGACGCGGCGGACGCCCCGGTCCAGACGGCGGGCGATCTTCTCCAGCAGCTTGTCCACGCCCTGGCCGGTTCTGGCGGAGATGGCGCAGATATCCTCCCCGTGGGGCATGATTTCCCCTGGGGGAAGTAAATCGGATTTGTTGAACACGTCAATACGGGGCAGCTCGCCCGCCCCCAGCTCCAGAATCAGGGACTCCACCACCTGGGCCTGTTCCTGCCAGTCCGGGCGGGAGACGTCCACCACATGGAGCAGAAGGTCCGCGTATTCCAGCTCCTCCAGGGTGGCCTTGAAGGCCTCCACCAGCTGGTGGGGGAGCTTGCGGATGAAGCCCACGGTGTCGCTGAGGACCACGTCCAGCGTGTCGCTGACGGAGAGGAGGCGGCTGGTGGTGTCCAGGGTGTCGAAGAGCCGGTTGTTGGCGGGGATGCCTGCGCCGGTGAGCTGGTTGAGGAGGGTGGATTTTCCGGCGTTGGTGTAGCCCACCAGGGCAACGACGGGGATTTCGTTTTTCTGCCGCTGGCGGCGCTGGGTGTTCCGCACCCGGCGGACGTCCTCCAGATCGGCGCGAAGCTTGTCGATTTTCCGGTGGATGTGCCGCCGGTCGGTCTCCAGCTGGGTCTCGCCGGGGCCCTTGGAGCCTATGGGGCCGCTGCCGCTGGTGCCGGCCTGGCGTTCCAGATGGGTCCACATGCCGGTAAGGCGGGGAAGGAGATATTGGTATTGGGCCAGTTCGACCTGGAGGCGGCCCTCCCGGGTCCGGGCCCGCTGGGCGAAGATGTCGAGAATGAGGCCGCAGCGGTCCAGAACCTGAACGCCCAGAAGCTCTGTGAGGACCCGGAGCTGAGAGGGGGAGAGGTCGTTGTCGAAGATGACCATAGTAGCGCCGGTGTTTTCGCAGTAGAGCTTGACCTCCGCGCATTTGCCGTCGCCGATAAAGGTCTTGGGGTCCGGGGAGGCGCGGTTCTGAAGAATGAGGCCCACGGTTTCGCCTCCGGCGGTTTCCACCAGGGCGGAGAGTTCCTCCAGGGTGTCGTCACTGGCGCGTTCCTCCCGTTTGAGGACGGGGGAGTTCAAACCGGCCAGAACGACTTTGTCACGAATTTCTGTAATATCTTGCATAAAACACCTTCTTTCAAAAATCGGGAGTGAACAGGCGCCCGGAATCCGCCGTCCCTCACAAAGGCGGCTGGAAGCGGAGGGACGGCGGCGCCGGAAGCGGTCAGAGGGCGGTGCCGGAAGCGGTCAGAGGGCGGTGCCGGAAGCGGTCAGAGGGCCGAGTAGGCGGCAATCATTTCACCGCAGTAGACCTTGTGCCAGTTTCCGGCCTGGGGGGAGTAGAAGGGGAGGATGGCGTCTTCTCCGGCGGGGAGGACGGCTTGGGGAGAGAGGTCCTGCGCAAAGAGCTTGCGGCAGATGAGGACGAAATCGGCCTCAGCGAAATAGGGAGCGGGGCCAGGGAGGAGGGAGAGACCGGCGGCCTTGATTTTGTCGAGATCGCGGCCGCTTTTGGAGCCGCAGAGGGCCATAGCGTCTTTGTAATCCGGGGGGAGGACGGAGAGGGAGAAGCAGTCGTTTTCCTCCATGAATTGGTAAGTAAACCGTTCTGGGCGGACAAAGACGGAGCAGACGGGGCGGTTCCAGAGGCGGCCGAGCTGGCACCAGCCAATGGTCATGGTGTTGCAGTGTTGGAGGGAACCGGCGGTGAGGAGGGCGTTTTGGGCGCCCATGGCAGCGGCGAGGGGGGCGAAGAGGGAAGCGGGTTCCACAGGATGAAGAGACATAGAAAACAGGACTCCTTTCCGTTGGGGATAGATGAAGAGGAATGGGTGAAGAAGAACGAGTAAAGAGGAACGAGTGAAGAGGAAGCGAATGAAGTAAAGAAGCAGATGTTTCTAGTATATGCGTTTTTGAAAAAAACGCAACGGGGAAATCCGCGCCGGCGGCGTCGAAAATTCCACTCCATTCCGCTGCCGCGGTGCGGCAGCATCCATTCCGTTCCATTTTCTCCGCCGCTAATCAAGAGGGGACTGCGGTCCCCCCTTGAGCATTCCCCCTGGAGACGGGGGACGAAGGACGAGAGACGAGGGATATCCTGCGGGAGACGAAGGACGAGAGACGAGGGACCAGGAGAAGACGAGGCTTCCACAAGTGCCCTAAAAATTCGTGAGACAGATGCACGACGCCCTCATCCCCCGCCGCAAAGCAGTACAAA
>JAAWLO010000048.1 GCA_022797935.1 Oscillibacter sp.
GTTTCAGGGCATCTTTTTCTGCCAGGACTGCGTTGATTGGACTGGAAATCCGTCAGGATTCCTGCGTCCAATCGCCTTGCCGGGCAAAAAACCGGCCCCAATCCAGCATTCCGCCAATTTTCAAACAAGGCCTAGGAAAAGGCGAGAATCAAAAAGAGGACGGCGTGACGCCGGTCACACCGTCCTTTTTTGCGGGAAATACGTTATTTCGCGGCAATAGCCTCGATTTCGCAGAGGACGCCCTTGGGCAGGGCCTTGACGGCCACACAGGACCGGGCAGGCTTCGATGTAAAATACTTGGCATAGACCTCGTTGAAAGCGGCGAAATCGCCCATGTCGGCCAGGAAGCAGGTGGTCTTGAAGACCTTGTCAAATCCGGCTCCAGCGGCCTCCAGGATAGCGCCTACGTTCTTGCAGCTCTGCTCCGCCTGGGCGGCAATGCCGGCGGGCACCTCGCCGGTGGCGGGGTCCACGGGAATCTGGCCGGATGTGTAGACAAAACCATTGACCTCATAGCCCTGGGAGTAAGGTCCAATGGCGCCGGGGGCGTTTTTGGTTTCCAGAACGTTCATGATATGGTTCTCCTTTTTGAAGTTGATACTCTTACTGTACCTGAATTTGGGAGAAAAAGCAAGAGCGGATTTGAAAAAGGTAGACCTTTTTTACTGCAAAGCGCCGGTATACAGCTGGATGTATGCCTGTTCTTCTTGGGAGAACTCCGACAAAGCGGCGGCAAAGGCCTCCGGGTCTGCCGATACCTGGGCCTGAAACAGCTGGCCAATGGCCTCTTGAAAGTCCGCGCGGCTGTTTTGAATGGCCAGGGAGAAGGCCATCAGATTCCGGTCCCGGTCCTGCTGGTTCCCGCCCACGGCGGCGGCTTCCAGGGCGGCCCGCAGGGGAGGCCACCACTCGGAGCCGTACATCCGCCGCCCCAGGGTGCCCCAGTTGTCCTCCGTGATGCGGCCCATGCAGTTCAGCAGCTCCAGGCCGTCCACCTCCCGGCCGGCCATTACGTCCAGTACGGTTTCCCGCAGACGCAGGTTCGCCTCGGTATAGGCCGCTGTATCCCCGTCGCATTCCGCAAAGCTTTCCGGCGAGGCGTCCCGGTCAAAGGAGTCCTTTATGAAAGCCCGGGCTGCCCCCGCGGGGGTCAGCAGTTCCGGATGCTGGCCGGCGTCGCACTCCGCCTGAAGGTTTGCGTAATATTCGGCGGCGGGCTTGCCGGTGTCGGGGAAGTAGAGATAGACGCAGCCATACTCGTCCAGCCAGCGCTCCACGGCCCAGACGCCGCCTTCCCCCTGGATGACGGGCTGGGAGAGAACCAGGGTGTGGTAGGGGCGTTTGTCGCCATCGACGTCCAGATAGGGAAAGTATTTTAGATAGACATGGTTCCCCACATAAGTAAAAGGCTGCTCCAGAAGCTGGGTTTCGTTGTAGGCGGAGAGACCGTTCCGCGTGAGGAAATCCTCCTGCACAGCGGGGCCAATCTCATTCAGCGCCTCCCAGGCGGGCCAGTCCGGGTGGTCCAGAAGGCCGCTCCCGCTGCGTCCGGAGCGGTAGAACTGAACGTCTGTGGGAAAGGTGCAGGCGTAGTAGCGCTCTCCGTCCGTGGCGAAGATTTCCTGGCCGGGACTGTCGGAGCAGACGGACTGCTCGAAGGCGGCCTGGTCCATAGCGAGGAGGCCAAAGAGAAAGCCGCACCCGCCGCCGAAATCGGCCTGGGCCTCCTCAAAGGAAGTCTTTTCGTAGACGGAAATCAGAGGCTTCCAGCTTTCCGCTGCGTCAGGAAACTCCGTCTCCACCAACAGCTGGTCCAGAAATGCGCTGGGCAGAGCCACTTCCATGCCGCCGCAGGAAAAGACCGTAACAGGTTCTTCGGAAGGAGGCGGGGCCTGGCTGGTATCAGAGGCGTCGAGAACCGCAGACTCGCCGCAGGCGCTGAGGGTGAACATACAGGCCACTACCAAAGCAAACGCGGATAGACGGCGCATAGAAAAGACTCCTTTCGTTTCAGACGATCGGATAGTTACATTCAGTGTAGCAGTTTTAAAAATGGAAAAAATAACAAAATAAAAACAAATGATTACAAAACAGAAACAAGCACAAGAGAGCCATATCGTTTTTGGATGGGGCAATTTTCTGTCCATAGTGCGCAAAGAATCCGATGCTTCTGCGGTTGTGCGGCGGCGGGAAACGTGGTATAATCAGTAAGCGATTGCAATTCAGCTGTGTCTGCGGGAGGTTTTTTCCATGAAACTTATGGTCATTGACGGAAACAGCATCATCAACCGGGCCTACTATGGCATCCGGCCCCTCAGCAACCGGGAGGGACTGTACACCCACGCTGTCTATGGTTTTCTGACGACGCTTCTTCGTCTGGAGGGGGAGGAGAAGCCAGACGCGGTCTGCGTCACCTTCGACGTGCATGCCCCCACGTTCCGTCACAAAGCCTCCGCCGCCTATAAGGCCACCCGGAAGCCCATGCCGGAGGAATTGCGGATGCAGGTGCCGGTGCTGAAGGAAGTGCTGGATGCCCTGCGCATTCCCCGTTACGAATTGGAGGGCTGGGAGGCCGACGACCTCCTGGGCACCATCTCCCGCAAGTGCGCCGGGGCGGGATGGGAGTGCGTCGTAGTGACAGGGGACAAAGACAGCCTTCAGCTCATCAATGAGACTACGAAAGTAAAGCTGGTCTCCACCCGCATGGGCCAGACCACCACAAAGGACATGACGGAGGCGGCCTTCCGGGAGGAGTATGGCTTTGCCCCCATTCACATGATTGACCTCAAGGCCCTGATGGGGGACGCCTCGGACAACATCCCCGGGGTAAAGGGCGTGGGCGAAAAGACGGCTATGGCCCTGATTCAGATGTACGGTTCTATTGAACATTTATATGAGTCCCTGCCGGATATTGTCACGGCTTCCGGCGTCCCGGCCAAGCCCAGCGTCATCAAAAAGCTGACCGGGGGGGAGGCGGACGCCCGGGAATCTCATTGGCTGGCCACCATTGTCACGGAAGTCCCCCTGGACTTTTCTCCCGCGGACAATCTGCGGACAAGTCCGGGCCCAGAGGCCTACCCGCTGTTCCTGAAACTGGAATTCACCAAGCTCATTGAGAAGTTTGGCCTCAGCGCGGAGGAATCCCCGGCCCCAGAGAGCCGGAGGGAAAGGACCGTTACGGTGGAAACGGTGACAGACCCGGCCCGAGGCGCGGAACTGCTGGACCTCTGGAGCGCGGCGGACCACGTATCTCTGCTGGCGCTGCCGGACTGTACGGCGCTGGGCGTCTTCTGTGAGACAGGGGAGAACAGCGCATTGATGGCGGAGCTGTTTTTCGAGCAGTATCAAGGGGATTGGAATGGCCTGCTGGCGGATCTCTTTTCGGAGAACATCAAAAAGGTTTCCCACAACGTCAAAGACCTGATGAGAACCCTGTTGGAAAACGGCCTGCCCGCCGGGGACTTTGTTTTCGACACAGCCTTGGCAGCTTATCTGCTGGATGCCACGGCAGGGAGCTATGAGCTTTCACGCCTGTTTGTCTCCTATTTCAATGAAGAATTGCCAAAGCCCCTGTATTTGGAACCGGAGGCCTTCTCCCTCTTGGGAAACGGAGAGGCTGCCGCCTCCCTGGACAGCTATGTCACAGCGGTGGACGCTCTGTATGGCGTTTTAGCCCCCAAGCTGCGGGAGCGAAATCAGTGGGGCTTGTATCAGACCGTCGAGCTGCCCCTCTGCCGGGTGCTGGCGGAGATGGAACGAACGGGCTGCGGCTTGGACGCGAAAGCCCTGGCTGCCTTCGGGGAGAGCCTGTCCCGGCGGATGGCGGAGCAGGAGGAGGCCATTTACAAGCTGGCCGGGGGCGCGTTTAACATCCATTCTCCCAAGCAGTTGGGGGAAGTGCTCTTCGAACGCCTGGGCCTGCCCCATGGGAAGAAGACGAAAACCGGCTGGTCCACCAACGCATCCGTACTGGAAAAGCTGGACCATCCCCTGGTGGACGCCGTGCTGGAGTACCGGCAGTATGCCAAGCTGAAATCCACTTATGCTGACGGCCTGCTGAAAGCCATGGACCCCGACGGAAGGGTCCGCACCTGTTTCCAGATGACGGTCACGGCCACAGGCCGCCTCAGCTCCACGGAGCCGAATCTGCAGAACATTCCCACCCGAACGGACCTGGGCAGCGAGTTCCGGCGGATGTTCACGGCAGCGGAGGGCCGGGTGCTGGTGGATGCGGATTACTCCCAGATTGAGCTGCGCCTTCTGGCGCATATCGCCGGAGACGAGGCCATGCAGGCGGCTTTTCTGGCAGGCGGGGACTTCCACACCGAAACGGCGGCCCAGGTTTTCCGGGTGGCCCGGGAGGATGTGACGCCGGAACTCCGGCGGCGGGCCAAGGCGGTGAACTTTGGCATTGTCTACGGCATTTCCGCCTTTTCCCTCAGCCAGGATACCGGCGAATCGGTCGCCGGGGCAAAGGCCTATATGGACGCCTATTTCTCCGCCTTCCCCGGTGTGCGGCGGTATATGGATGAGGTGGTGCAGAGGGCCCGGGAGCAGGGGTACGTGGAAACGCTCTTCCATCGCCGCCGGGACCTGCCGGAGCTGTCCTCCTCCAACCGGAACCTCCAGAACTTCGGCGAGCGGGTGGCGCTGAATATGCCCATCCAGGGCACGGCGGCGGATGTCATGAAGCTGGCTATGGCGGCCGTGTGGAAGCGCCTGAAGGCGGAATATCCGGCGGCAAAGCTGGCGCTTCAGGTTCATGACGAATTGATTGTAGAGTGTCCCGAGGCGGAGGCGGAAGCGGTTGCAAAGCTGCTGAAGGAAGAGATGGAGAACGTGGTGCATCTAAAGGTTCCCCTGACGGCGGAGGCCCACTGGGGAAAGAACTGGCTGGAGGCCAAGGGATAAGCGCCGGGAGAGGAAATGCTATGACGAGAGAAGAACGGCGGCTTCCTCCGGGAGAACGGGGCATTCCGGAGGCCGCCCAGGACTGGTGCGCCGTGAAAATGCGGGAGGCGGGCAAGTGAAGCGCCTGTATCTCATTGGCGGTCCCATGGGTGTGGGGAAAACCACGGTCTGCCGGGAGCTGCAGAAACGGTTGGACCGCAGCGTCTTTTTGGACGGGGACTGGTGCTGGGACGCCCATCCCTTCCAGGTGACGGAGGAGACGAAGACCATGGTGCTGGAGAACATTTGCTTCCTATTGAATAACTTTCTCCGCTGTCCGGCCTATGACTATGTCATTTTCTGCTGGGTACTTCACCAACAGGCGATTTTGGATGATTTGCGGTCTCGTCTGAACACGCGGGACTGTCAGGTGCGGGCCGTCTCCCTGGTGACCTCGCCGGAGGTCCTGACCGCCCGGTTGGAGGCGGATATTCGGGCCGGCCGGCGGGACCGGGATGCCCTGGCTCGAAGCTTGCCGTACCTTCCGCTGTACGACGGCCTATGCACGGAAAAACTGGATAGTTCCCGCCTGTCACCGGCAGAAGCGGCGGCGTGTCTTTTGCCATGAAGCGGCTGCTGGTTCTTCTGGGGGTGGCGGGGGTGTCCCTCTCCGCCGTTTTTGTCCGCTGGTCCACGGCGCCGTCTCTGGTTCTGGCCGTTTACCGCATGGTTTTTTCGGCCTTGCTGCTGCTTCCGCTGGCCATAGCCCGGCGGGAAGAGTTCCGGACGCTCCGGCGGAGAGAATTGTGCCTGAGTCTTCTCAGCGGCGCTTTTTTAGGGGCGCACTTTGCCTGTTATTTTGAGTCGCTTCGCTGGACCTCCATTGCCGCAGCGGTGGTGCTGGTGGACACGGAGGTTATTTTCGTGGCGCTGGCCTCGGTGTTGCTTCTGCGGAAGAAGCTGGGCTGCCGGGCCTGGACGGCGGTGCTGCTGGCCTTTGGCGGCAGCGCCGCTGTGGCCCTGGCGGATGCCTCCGGAGGGGGCGGAACCGCCCTCCGGGGGAATTTGTTTGCCTTGACAGGGTCGGTGTGCATGGCGGTGTATACCATGCTGGGGACTGTCTGCCGGCGGCGGCTCAGCACGACCATATACACTTGGCTGGTTTATGCGGCGGCGGCGGGGACCGTGCTGTCCGCCGCGCTGGTGAGCCGCCAGTCCCTGGTGGGCTGGGGCACGGAAAATCTGCTGGCGGCCCTGGGCATGGCGGTGTTCTGCACCCTGCTGGGACACAGTGTATTCAGCTGGGGTCTCAAATTTCTGCCCCCGGCGTTTGTCTCTACGGTGAAGCTGCTGGAGCCGGTATTTGCCTCGGTATGGGGCCTGTTTCTGTTCGGAGAACGGCCTGGCGTGCAGGTGATCCTGGGAGGCGGGGTGATTCTGCTGGGCATTGCCCTGTACAGCCGGGAAGATGGATAAGGGGGC
Organism: Oscillibacter sp.; assembly: GCA_022797935.1. Taxonomy (GTDB): domain Bacteria; phylum Bacillota; class Clostridia; order Oscillospirales; family Oscillospiraceae; genus Oscillibacter. Next base: position 6,373 of record JAAWLO010000048.1, read on the forward strand.
GGCGGAGTGAAACAGCTGAAACAGCGGCGGCGGATTCCCTGGAAGCGAATGCTGTTGGGCGGTCTGGTTCTGTACACAATCCTGCTATTTTTTGTGGAGTATTTTTGGATAGCGCTGTTCCTCCTGGCGGTTATGGGGATTGCGGCGCTGTGGATGGCCTTCGATTTCTGGAAAGACCGCCGCCGCTCCCGGCAGACAGCGAAACAACGGGAGGCGGAGACCTGCCGCCAGACGGAAAGACGCCGGTCAGCCTGCCGGGAGGCCCAGTACTGCCCAGAGGAACGGGAATTGGTGGAGGCCTGCATAGAGGTGGCGTTTGGCCCCATTGTCCGCTGGGACCGGGAGGAGACTGGGAAGGCTCTGCCGGTGGATATCGCCTTGATTGCGCCGTCGGGCAGTTGTCCCGGCTGGCGGGCGGTGACGGTGGGGGCGGGGGCCTGCGCCCTGGAACGGGAACGGGGGGAGCTGGCCCTGCTTCTGCCGCCGGACTGGTCCGGGGAGGTTTGGCCTCTGCGGCTTCTGCGGGAAACCGTTCAATCCCTGCTGGTGAACCGGGGCGGCTTTGGTCCAGGCAGCAGCTATCAAAGCGGCGCGCTGTTTGCCAGAGGCTTTGCCGGAACGGTGCTGCTGGAGAGCCTGGGAGGCCGGTATCCCTTGGAACCCTTGGAGCTATACGGCGGGGAAGTTTTGTGGTTCTCCTGGCTGCTGCCCCTGCTGAAGCCGGAGTGGGATTATCTCCAGGCCCGGGGCGTCCGGGCTCTCCGGGAGCGCTTAGCGGACATGGACCTGGCGGCGGATTCCTCCCGGGAGGGCTGTGTAAACGCAGAGACCTGGTTTGCGGAGGACTTGGCCCCCTTTGTTTGGTCGGAGGACGAGGGGAATTTTTGTCTGGGGCTGGATACCCGGGCGTTTCTGCGGCAGCAATTTCTGGCGGCGGGCCTGACGGGTACCGGTTGGGACTGGGAGCGTTTGGTGCGGACCTATCTCCGGCGGACCCGTCCGGAGGATGTGCCCTTTGTGGAATTTGCCTGTGAGGAGTGGGTGTTTTTTGCCGCCTCAGAGGATGCGGAAATTCTGCGTACTTTGGGCCTGGGCCTGCGGGATTTTCTGCGGTGGAGCCCGGAGGAGGCCCTGGGGCTGATTGCGCTTTCCCGGAAGAGGGGAAGGGTGTAGTGTATGGAAAGGAGTGTGTCCCCATGGACAACAGACAGAATGTCCGGATTCTGCCCATGAATGGAGACCATCTGGATGAGGTGGCGGCCCTGGAGCGAATCTGTTTTTCGGACCCCTGGTCCCGGAACATGCTGGCGGAGGAGCTGAGCAACGACCTGGCGGCCTTCCTGGTGGCCCTGAACCAGCGGGAAGAGGTAATCGGCTACGCGGGCATCCAGGTGGTGCTGGACGAGGGTTATATCCTGAATATTGCCGTCCGGCCGGACTGCCGCCGGCAGGGTGTGGCGGGAAAGCTGCTCCAGGTCTTCCTGGACTTTGCCCGGGGAAACCGGTTGGCCTTCTTGACCCTGGAGGTCCGGGCTTCCAATGATGCCGCCATCGCTCTTTACGAAAGCCGGGGCTTTCGGGAGGCGGGACGGCGGAAGAATTACTACGAACACCCCCGGGAGGACGCGGTTCTGATGACGCTGAACCTGTCTGGAGAGGGGGAAGAGCCGTGATGGAGGGTATTTTGAAGCTGGCGAACCCGGAGGAGGTTGCGGCGGTTTACCAGCGGGACATGTGCCGGGCCTTTCCTCCGGCGGAGCTGAAGCCTTTGGCAAATATTCAGGCTATGATCCAAGATGGGATATACCGGCCCTGGTGCCTCTTCGAGGGCGGGGAACTTGCGGGCGCGTGCTTCCTGTGGCTGGGGCATCCCGGCTGGGGGCTGCTGGACTATCTCTGTGTGGCGGAGAGCCGGCGGAACAGCGGCGCGGGGGCCCGGATGCTGGCGGAACTGCGCCGGGTGGAGCCGGAGATGGTGGTCCTGGGGGAGAGTGAGGCCCCGGTTCACGCACCGGACCCGGCTATGGCGGAGCGGCGGCTGGGGTTTTACAGCCGGAACGGCGCCCGGACAGCGGGCTATGACACGGACATTTTCGGCGTTCATTACAAAACGCTCTATTGGGCCCCGGCGGCGGTGCCGGACGAAGTATTGATGGCGGAGCATCAGTATATTTACCAAAACCGTTTTCCGGCGAAGAAGTACGAGACGTATGTCCGGATTCCCCGAGACCCGGCGGCAGGGCCCTTCCGTCTGGAGCCCTGGAACGAAGATGACTAGCCATTACAGAAGGGAGAGAAGACCGAGATGAAAATACTATCCTTCGAGTCCACCTGCGACGAAACCGCGGCAGCGGTGGTGGAGGACGGGCGAAAGGTCTTGTCGGACGCCATTGCCTCTCAGGCGGAGATGCACGCGCTGTACGGCGGTGTGGTGCCGGAGATTGCCTCCCGGAAGCATGTGGAAGTCATTGCCGCCCTGACGGAACAGGCTCTGGCGGAGGCCCGCTGTACCCGCGGAGACATTGACGCCGTGGCGGCTGCTTATGCGCCGGGTCTCATTGGCGCGGTGCTGGTGGGGCTGAGCTTCGCCAAGTCTGTGGCCCTGGGATTGGGCGTGCCGCTGATTCCGGTTCACCATATCCGAGGCCATATTGCGGCCAACTATCTGGCCTTTCCGGAGCTGACGCCGCCCTTTCTGGCTCTGGCCATATCCGGAGGCAATACGCTGCTGATTGACGTGGCAGACTATACGGACATGCGGATTTTAGGGGGCACGCGGGACGACGCGGCAGGGGAGTGCTTCGACAAGGCGGCCCGGGTACTGGGGCTGCCCTATCCGGGGGGAAAGCCGATGGATGACTTGGCAAAGCAGTCTCCGGGAGGCGTCTACAAGCTGCCCCACGCCCACGTAGACGGCGCACCGCTGGACATGAGTTTTTCCGGTCTGAAGACAGCCGTGGTAAACCTGGCCCATCACGCGGAGCAGGCCGGTGAGACGCTGGACCGGGCGGCTCTGGCCCGGGATTTTGCCCAGGCGGTCAGCGACACCCTGGTGCCCCGCGCCATGGAGGCGGCCCGGCTGGCAGGGCGGAAGACGGTGGTGGCCGCAGGAGGCGTGGCGGCAAATTCCATTGTGCGGAGCGACTTGGAGCGGGCCTGCCGGGAAGCGGGGTACCGGCTGTATCTGCCGCCGCCGCGTCTTTGCGGGGACAATGGAGCCATGATTGGAGCGCAGGGTTTTTATGAATATCAGGCAGGAAATACAGCTGGGATGGAATTGAACGCCTACGCCACCCGTGATATTTCGGAGTGATTCGGAAAGCTGGAATCCAAATAGAACAAGAAGGCAAAAAAGCAGCCGTCTGACAGAAAGAGGTCAGACGGCTGTTATAGTTTCTAAGGCCCTAAGTTCCTTGGACGCAGGCCTTTTCAGAAATTTCAAAGGATGTGTGCTTCCCTGGAGCCCGGAGGACGGCATAAGAGAAGAAAAAGAATCCAAACAAACGCTGAAAATACAGGAGAAAAAAATATTGACAAATGAAAACTACTGTGATAGTATAACATCATAAACTATCGCGATAGTTTTAAAAGGGAGGATACCTGCCATGAAATTATTTGACTCAGAACTGAAGGTAATGGAAGTGCTTTGGCGTCTGGGGGACCAAACGGCCAAGCAGATTTCCGGCATCCTCAAGGAGGAGATTGGCTGGAATGTCAACACCACCTACACGGTCATCAAAAAATGCATCGCCAAGGGGGCTGTTCAGCGCAGTGAGCCGAACTTCTGTTGCCACGCACTGGTGACCAAGGCGGAAGTTCAGGAAGCGGAGACAGAGGCCTTGATTGGGCGTCTGTTTGATGGTTCCCCGGATTTGCTGTTCGCGTCCCTGCTGGGAAGCCGGAAGCTTTCGCCGGAACAGCTGGCGCGGCTGCGGGAGATTGTCAGTGAGATGAAATGAGGTGAGACAGCGATGACATTTTTGAGACTGTCTCTCTCCGGCGCGGTGTTTGTGCTTGCCATTGCGGTATTCCGGATGGTTACCCTCCGCCGCCTCCCCAAAGGAACGTTTGTGGCGCTGTGGTGGATGGCGGCCGTTCGGCTGCTGGTACCGTTGAAGCTGGCTTCCCGGTTCAGCGTCTATACGCTGTGGGACTCTCTGCGTCCCAAAGCGCCGGTTTCTGCAGCGCCTATTTCGCCTGCAGCCCCGGCGGCCATTCCGGTTCAGCTCCTTCCCAACCAGCCGGTAACGCCGGTGCAGCCCCCTGCGGATTCCTTCCCCATTTGGACGGCCCTCTGGCTGACGGTGGGCTGTTTGCTGGCAGTGTGGTTCCTGGTCCGTTATGTCCGTTGGTGCAGACGGTTTCGGGAATCTCTCCCGGTGAACGATCCCTGTCTGGATACCTGGTTCCAACTCCGGCGGAAGGTTCAGATTCGTATTTCGGACCAGATCGCCGCTCCCTTGACGTACGGATTTTTCCGTCCGGTGGTTCTTCTGCCCAAGAGCCTGGACTTTACCGACGAAGCGGTGCTGGCCTGTGTGCTGGCCCATGAAGGAGCGCACATCCGGCGGCTGGATGGTCTCCTGAAGCTGGCGCTGACAGCGGTGCTGTGCCTCCACTGGTTCAACCCGGCGGTGTGGCTGCTCTACGTTCTGGCCAACCGGGACATGGAGCTGCGCTGTGACGAGGCGGCGGTGCTGGCCCTGGGGGCGGACAGCCGGGAGCGCTATGCCCTGGCCCTGATTCAGCTGGCGGAAAAACAAAGCGTGCCTCTGTGCGGTTTCGCCCATCGGAACGGCATGGAAGAAAGGATTCGAGCAATTATGAGCATTCGAAAAAAATCCCTGCTGGCCTGTGTAATTGCCCTGGCGCTGGTGCTGGGCATCACCACGGCCTTTGCCACCTCCGCCAAGCCCCGGGAGGCGGAGGATTCCGAAAATATCATCGACCGTGAGCTTCTGGCCGCGTCCTCGGCAGAATCCGCCGCCCAGTGGGAGGAGACGCTGGCTCCCTACGAGCCCTTCGGCCTCACCTGGACCTTTGACGACCCGGACCTGGACGGCAACGGCCTGTCCATGACCTGGGAGGGCCGGGAGGTCTGCGGCATTTACGACCAGACGAAGGGGATCTGGATTACGGAACACACCGGAAACAGCACCTTCGGCCCCGGCGCGGTGGAGCTCTGCACCGTCTATGAAGACGGAAAACTTACCGGTCTGCGCCTGGCAGCGGAGGAGGAACAGAAGGCCTTTGCCCGGGACCGGGCTCTGTCCTCCGACAGCCTGAAGCTGGAGACCCTGGCGGAGAGCGTCTGCTATGACAGCGGGAGCATCTACTTTACCATCCCTGAGGGGGAGGGCCGCTGGAGCATCTTCATCCGAGGCCGCTTGACCACGGAGGATGGCCTGGGCATGAGCGTTCACTATCTGGAGGAGGAAAGCGAGAAGGCGGAGTGGATTCCCCGGATGACCTATTCCTTCGCGGTGGCGGACGCCGCCTACGACGAGCTGATCCTGGACGCGGCCTATGGGAACGCCAGCTACTGCTATCCCCTGACCCCGCTGCTGCCGGAGAGCGGCAAGCGTCTGCCGGGCCTGCCGGAGGGCAAGGCGAACATCCCCGCAGGGACCACCCTGGTCTGGCCCGTGAGCAGCACGCAGATCAACAACGGCTTCGGACAGCGGGCCCTGCCCGGCGGCAGAGGCTCTGTGGACCACAACGGCGTGGACATCGGCGGCCTGGCGGAGGGCGCGCCCATCTACGCCGCTGCCGCAGGCACGGTAAAGGATACCGGCTTCAGCGCTCAGGACGGCAATTATGTCCGCCTGGACCACGGCAATGGCCTGGAGAGCTACTATGCCCACTGCCTGAGCGTGGTAGTCAAAACAGGCGACGCCGTTGCCCTGGGGCAGACCATTGCCGCCGTGGGAAGCACAGGCGTCTCCACCGGGGTCCACCTGCACTTTGCACTCTCCCAGGACGGCGTTCCCCAGAATCCGGAGAGCCTCCTGCAATCCGCTCCGGAGGCACAGCGGCAGCCGGAGTCCAAGCCGGAACCGGAAGCAAAGCCGGAACCCTCCCCTGAGCCGGAAGAGCCTGCTGGTCTGACGGACCAGAGAGACCAGCTGGACCATGGAGACTATCCCCAAAACAGCCAGGGTGAGACATACGGCAACGCCTTTGGCCATGACCTGGTAGGGCACGAGCCGGACCTGATGGCGGCTGCCGGCACGAACGGGGAGAAGGGATACATCTCTATGGAAGAGAGCCAGCTGAAATGGTCCCCCACGCCGGAAGAGATTCTTGCGTATCAGAACTGGATGGAAGAAAATAACGTGGGCGGTTACCTGATTCCGCTTTATGATTCGGAGCACCATGTTATCGGAGAGTTTCAGGTAGGCGGTGGGGAAAGCGGCCGCCGGATCGTCAGTTATGAGGAGTACAAAGCGGCCAAAGCCAACGGCTGGCCCAATTCTAAGGGCAGTACGCTGACGGAGAAGGAATCTGAATTCAAATCCATAGAGGAAGCGCGGGAAGCTGCCCTCAACGGATGGTCCAGCGATTCATAACGGCAGGAAGGCCGCCCTTAGGGCGGCCTTTTCTATGTTTGAAAAGCGGACAGATAAAATTTGTAAAAGAAAAAATAAATCTTGACTTTCATAAAATTAAAGTATATAATTAATATTATGAAAGAGGTGAGAGAGATGAATACGCTGCCTTCCTGGATGGCGGACTTGGATGAACAGGACTTGACCTTCCTGAAACGTTTCTTGCTGGCCTCCGGGTCGCTTAAGGAGATTGCGGGACAGTATGGCGTCAGTTATCCCACGGTCCGTCTGCGCCTGGACCGGCTGATTCAGAAAATCCGTCTCAGCGACACGGCAGAAGCGGACCCGTACGTAGCCCTGATAAAGCGCTTGGCGGTGGATGACAAATTGGACTTTGGTACCGCGAAGATTTTGATTGATGCCTACCGGGAGATGGGAAAGGAGAAAACGTAATGGCGATTGCATCGAAGATGGTGTTGACCGTATTGTGTTTCTGGTTTGTGGTTTTGGTGGGAGCTGTGTGCTTGCAGATCGTTCTTTCCAGAAGAGAGAAGCGCTGGCCGGGATTGATTTTGCCGTTTCTGGCGCTTTTGCAGTCTCTGCTGCTGCCGCTGAACCTCATGGATACCGGAAGTATATCCCAGAATATCCTGTTGGTGCTGGCAGCATTATTGGCGGGGAATATTCCCACCTTGATTTTGCTGGCCATCTATTGGGCTGTGCGGGAAAAGCGGCGGGTAAAGAACCAGCTGGATAAAATGAAAATTGATGAGCTTTAAAATACAAGGGGCTTCCGCGGGGAGGCAGTGTCATTCAGATAGGGGCTTGACAAATCCCGAGCTTTGCAGATGATCCCCGTCTGATAAATTGGGATACAGCGTGTTTCCGCGCGGCACAAAATTCCTGCACACGACCACGGTTTCACCGCCCACAAGCGGCCGTGCGCTTGACCGGGGCGGCCCGCCGGACGTTTCTTCCCTGACCAGTCTGGACAGGCCAGCAGACGCCGCAGGCGGCTTGTGCATCAACGCCGATACAGCGGGGGTTCGGGGCCGCCGGCCATCAACAAGCTGACGGGCATTGCTGGACGCTGCTGCCGCTATTATCCGCGTCCAAAGACAAAGGTTGACTATCCGCCCGCGCCGGTGCTATACTTTGCTCGTGTCAATTCGACAAATCGAAGGTTTCTATGAAGTTGTTCTATAAAAGTAAATTAGAGAGTTTAGAAGAGCATGGTCGTTTCGCGTCAACAAAATACAACAGGAGATGATTCTTATGTTTGGATTTGGAAAAAAGAAGATAAAGGAAGACAAAGCCCCGGAGGAGCGGCTGGCTGAGTTTCAGAGAAAAAAGGACTGGGCTGGGGTGTCCAGAACCTATTATGAGCTGGGCGCAGCCGCTATGGATGCAGGCGATCTGCATAAAGCCCAGCTGTGGCTCCACCGGGCGGACACCATTTACAGCGCTGATGACAATATCTATGACAAGGTGGGGGAGAAACTGATAGACGATTGCTCTGACCGTATTGGGCGGCTGGAGGATGCGGATGGACTGTTCTACAACGAAATTCCCGCCGAAATTGAGGCCAGGGCGAAGGAACTGAGCGATCCCCAGGTTCGGGCGTGGGGTCTGCTGTCCATTGCCCGGCTGGTGCGGCTGGGGGAGCGGCTGTCCAGACTGCCAGACTGTGAGGTGCTGGGCCAACTGGACTGGGCGGTTGATTTGATGTTTCGCTCCCTCCAGAGCTTACCCTCTCAGGAGGCCTACCAACGCCTGATGGATATGTGCAACGCGCTCTATGAGCTCAACGGCAAGCCGGTCTATTACAATGGTGAGATTGAGGTCCCAGGCAGGCCCTCTTTCCAGCTGTTTGATCTGAACGGCCTGTTTGGAGTGGAGCAGGAGCTGAACAGTTATACCGACAACCATCTGCGGATGCTGGCCGCTCTGAGCCAGAGTGCGGAGGATCTGCCCCAGGCCGGGAGCAGCGTTGTGGCCTGCGCCCTGCTGCCCGACTACTATATCCGCTCCGGCGCAGACAGGCTGGGGGATGTCCCTCAGATCAAGGCGGAGATCCAGCGTATCTGGAGCGACTATGATTTTGTCCGTGACGGCTTCACCTGGGAGGAGGCCGGGAAAAGAATCGCGGATTATAAACAGTTGGATATTCTGATCTGATGGCTCTGCAGAGGATGGCCCTGCTCCACAAAGAAAAGAGTCTGGATGGGGAGTAATACAACTTTCAGTTTTTCGGGGGATTTCATCTTTCAGGTGAAATTCCCCTTTGACAAATATTTCTTGAAACAACTGGATTGACATAGCACAGGATCATTACGAGGCGCTTGCTTCTTCGAATACTTTACCATGCAGCGGATCTTGTCGGGGGCCGGTCAAGCCGGATTTTCGGTCAGAATCCCTGTAATTGGCTTGGGTGTCAAGTTTCCATCCGTCAAAAGATGGAGTTATTCTGCAAATGAAAAAGAGTTTTTTTGCGAAAGGACTGTCAAGTCAAGTTCTCCCGGCATAGCCTGAGCATGTAAAAATCTTAGGGAGGGCAAAAGAAATGGCACAAGTAACGAACTTTTTTGCAGGAGCCAACAGCGGCGAGGGATTTCGAAATCTGTTTTCAGAGATGGTAGATATACAGGATACATTTGATTTTATGGTTTTGAAGGGAGGCCCTGGAATCGGAAAGAATACGTTTATGCGGGAGATTGGCCGGGCAGTGGAAAACGCGGGAATGGCCGTGGAATATCTCTGGTGTTCCGGGGACCCGGACTCCCTGGATGGCGTGGTAATTCCGGAGCTGCGCTGTGCGGTGGCGGATGGTACTTCGCCCCACGTTATCGAACCGCAATATCCGGCTGCCGTAGACCGCTATGTAGACCTGGGCCGATTTTACGACCTCACCGCCGCCAAAGAGCGGGCGGAGGAGGTAAAAGCCCATACTCACGCCTATAAATCCGCCTATGTTCGGGCTTATCATAACCTGAAAGCTGCCCGCCAGGTTGAATTGGACGCGATTGCTTCCATGGGCAGACGGTTTGATTCTGAGCGTCTGAACCGGCGGATAAAAGGCATTATTGCCAGGGAGCTGCGGGTCCAGGGAACACAGAAGGGCAAAACGGTCCGCCGTTTTTTGGGCAGTGTGACGCATAAGGGTTATATCTGGCGCTTTGACACGGTAGACACGCTTTGCCCGAAGGTCTATGAGCTGGCAGACAGCTGGGAATTGGCTGCCCCGGCATTTGCGCAGCTGCACAGGGCGGCTGTGGAGAAGGGCTGGGATACCATTGTCTGCCTCTCGCCGGAGGCTCCGGATCAAATGGAGCATTTGCTGATTCCGGGCCTGGGGCTGGCTTTTGTTACCTCGCGCCCCGGTATGGATTATGGAAAAAAGCCTTACCGCCGTGTCCGGCTGGACGCTATGACAGAGGTGGCAGGCAAAAACCGTCTTCGTTTTCAGATTCATATGGCGGCACTGCTTCGCAAGGAAGCGGTAGACGCCCTGCGGGATGCCAAGCGAAATCACGATGCGCTGGAGAGCGTTTACAATCCCTACGTAGATTTTGACGGCGTTCGAACGGTAGCGGCGCTGGAAGCCGGAAGACTTCTCTCTTATAGCCAGCGCAGTTGAAAAGAATTCAAGGGATTCTTTTCAACAAACCGCCGCTTAGGCGGCGGTTCGAGCCGCAAAGCGGCAGCCGGCGCCTGACTTCATAGGAAACGCAAATGCGCTCCGTGCAGCGGCGGACCCCTGGTCCGCCGGTTGAAAAGGAGTGAGTACTCCTTTTCAACTGCGTTGACTATATAACCGGATTGTCAGCGGGGAAGACGCGGTCAGCTGACAGGGAAAAATTTGGGAAAGCAGAAGCCCAGGCTGAAAACTGTAGAAAAAAGACCACAGCTGAGAACAGCTGTGGTCTTGCTTGTGTAAGGGGATGAATAGAAAGCCGAAATTTCCTGAAAGAGGTATCTGGTCAGTTCAGCAGCTTCTTTTCGGTCTCCTTTTGCAGGGACTGCAGGTCATTATTCAGATAATTTACCTGTGTCTGGCGAAGCTGGGCGAACAGGAATCCATATTCAGAACGGCCGTCCTCCAGTTTTTTAGCCCGGACAATTTTTCCCCGGAGAGTCATGTGCCCGCCGTCTTTGATGAGCTCCAGCCGGAGCTTCAGCGGCGTGCCTACTTCATAGGTGCTGGCGGAGATGACACACGCGCCGCCCAGGCTGATATCCCGAATTTCGCACTCTTGAGGCCAGCTGAGATAGGTGTCCTCCATGGAGTAGAAACCGGCAAGGGTGCTTACCGGATGGCGGATATTTTCCCGGTAGTTGATGTAGGGAATCAATTCCAGATCTCCTAAGGTACAGGAAACCATATTGGACTCCACAACCCGGGCCTTGAGATTGAAGGGTTCCAGGTCCTGGGTATAACCGTGGACTTTAACCAGGCGTCCCTTTTCCAGAATGGGGAAGTTCAAGGTTCCCGCAATCCGTTCAATGGAGAGACTGTCCTTCCGGTAGTTGGACAGTTTTCCGGTGAACAGGGCATCGCCGTCCTTTGTCAACAGGTCCAGCGGCATGCCGGGGTTGATATTGGGAAGCCGCGATTCCGATTCTTCCTGGGGCGCCGGAAGGGGTTCCTCTTCCACCTCTTTAAAAATAAGACGCTTTAAAAACTCCAATGCCATAATCCAAGCCTCCCAAAGTTGAAAATCCTGCCGGTATTGACAGGCGAAGTCCAGGCTTGCCCTGGGGCTTCAAAAAACCTCATCAACTTTATAGCTAACCATTTTTTTGAGCGGAAGTCAATAGGTTTTCCGAAAAACCTTTTTTTAGGCCTTGTTTGAAAAATGGCAAAACGCCGTTTCAGGGCATCTTTTTCTGCCAGGACTGCGTTGATTGGACTGGAAATCCGTCAGGATTCCTGCGTCC
>JAAWLO010000049.1 GCA_022797935.1 Oscillibacter sp.
TGGAAGAAGCGGATGGCCTGCGCAGATACGGCAAATCCAAGCAGCACCAGCCGCTTCCGCTTGTGGGTATGGGCCTTTTTATGGACTATGCCCTTGCCGGTCTTACGGCCCAGCTCACCGGCCCGCACCATCTTGCGCAGCAGCAGGCTGGGACGGTACTTGGGGTCGCCGGTCTCGTTGTACAGGGTCTCCATGATGGCCAGGCACACGTCCAGACCAATGAGGTCGCCCAGAGCCAGGGGGCCCATGGGATGGTTGGCGCCCAGCTTCATAGCAGTGTCAATGCCCTCAGCGCTGGCCACGCCGGTATCCAGCAGGTCGGCGGCCTCGTTGACCATGGGAATCAGGATCTTGTTGACCACAAAGCCGGGGGCCTCGTTGACCTCCACGGGCTCCTTACCGATTTCCTTGGAGAGGTTCCAGATGGTGTCGAAGGTCTCCTGGGTAGTCTTGGCGCCCCGGATGATCTCCACCAGCTTCATGCTGGGGACGGGGTTGAAGAAGTGCATGCCAATAACGGGGTGGTTCAGACCGTTGGCCATCTCGGTGATGGAGAGAGAGGAGGTGTTCGAGGCGAAGATGGCCTCGGGCTTGCACATGGCGTCCAGCTCGGTGAGCAGGGCCTTCTTGGTGCCCATGTCTTCCTTAACGCACTCAATGATGAGGTCGGCGTCGGCGCAGGCAGACTTCTCCTCCACCAGCACATTGGCCATAATGGCGTCGGCGGCGGCCTGCTCCATCCGGCCCTTGTCCACGCGCTTCTGGAGAGAGGCGGCCAGCTTGTCCTTGTGCTTCTGAGCGGACGCCACGGAACTGGCGTACATCAGGGCAGTGTGACCCTTCGCCGCAAAAACCTGGGCAATGCCGCTGCCCATCGTACCTGCGCCAAAAATAGCTACCTTCATGATTTTTCCTCCTGTAATTCATTTCATATTCGGTGAATGTGTTACCCGATTTTCATCAGACGGGGAAGGGGGGAAACTGGGAGCAAATCCGACATTGCTAATTTACTCACAATCTTTATTATAGAATTTTTCCCCTCATTTATCAAGTAGAATTTTATCTCTTCCAGGCCCTTTCTTTCTTTTTTACACTTCTGACAAATTACTCGTTAAATTTTATACAATTTTTCAAAGCTTTCACAGTACTGTGCCGCAAGGCGTTCCCTCTGCCCTGCTGGCCGGCGCCGTTTTATTATATTATTATATATAGTATAGAGGGAGGCCTCCAGAACAGAGCGGCGGGTTTTCCCCGGCTTACAGGAACCCTTACCCCGGGGTGGCATATGATGAATTGAGGCCGCTTCGAAACGGTCTACATCTCTCAGGAGGTTCTATTTATGTGCAACAACGGCTTTGGCGGCGGCAACTGCTGCTGGATCATCATCCTGCTGATCATCATCTGGTGCTGCTGCGGCAATAACAACGGCGGTGGCAATTACTGCACCTGCGGCTGCAATTGCAATAACGGCTGCGGATGCGGCTGTGGCTGCGGCGGCAACAACGGCTGTGGCTGCGGATGCGGCTGCAACAACAACTGCAACCCCGCCCCCTGCTGCTGATCTTCCCCTGTGTCCTTATTACAAAAGCTTGCCCCGGGCCCTGATGGGCCTGGGGCTTTTTCCTTGCTTCCCCTTGCGCGGAACATGGCGGGAAATTTCGGTTCAAAAGCCGCCTTTCAGTCCGGAAGCCTCCTTTTTAAAAGGTTTTCAAGAGACTTCCGGAAAACAGGATCGTTTTTGTCTGCTTGCGGCAGCGCAGGCTTTCCATTGCACCAGAGGAAACGTTTTGCGGCATAAAATGCGCGGCAGGGCATTCCCTTTCCATCCCGTCCTCTTGTAAACGCTGTAAAAGTGTGGTAAAATTACAGAAAGATTTGCGAAAGCTGGAGGAAGCTATGGAAAATTATTCGTTTAAAACGGTGACATTCGGCGGGTTTGACAAACAGGACGTGGTACATTACATTGAGCAGGCCTCCGAAAAGGCCGCCAGTGTCCAGCGGGCACTGGAGACGGAAAACGAAAATCTTCGAAAACAGGTGGAAGAACAGGCCGCCCAGCTGGAGCAGCTCCGCGCACAAGTGGAAGAACTGACTTCTCAACAAAAGCAGCTGCAAGACCAGCTGAACGAGGAACATATTGCCCGAAAGGCCCTGGAGCCCCTGCGCTCCGCAAAGGAAACAGCGGAACAACTGACAAAAGAAGTTGCCGCCCTGCGGCCGGACGCCGAGGCTTACCGCCAGTTCCGCGAGCGCCTGGGGAGCATTGAGTGCGAGGCCCGGAAACGGGCAGACGACCTGGAGGCGGCCTCCGCCGCCCAGACCCGCCGGACTCTGGCGGAATTCCGGAACCGGTATCAGAAGCTGATGGATACCTTTGAGGCCACCGCCAGCCACGTCAGCAGCGAACTGCGGAAAATTGAGGTAAACCTCTCCCAACTGCCTCGCGCCATGGACCAGGCAGGCTCGGAACTGGAGGCCCTGTCAGCCCATCTGGAGAAAACGGAAAATCCCTGAAGCCCCGCCTGCGGAAATGCTCCGGCGGCCCCTCTATTGCAGCGCAGCCGCATGTTCCAAACAAACCGCATAAAATCGCTCCAAACGGAAACACTACTCCCATCTGTCAGAAAAAGGAGCGCGTGTATGGCCCAGTTGAGCACTTATTTTTCCCTGGAGAACGCAGGGGAACAGCGGGATAAAAAGATTCTGAAGCAGGGACTGGACACCTTGCCCGGCGTCACTTCGGTCAGCATCAGTGAGCGGGGCGGCGTCGCGGTGGACTACGATTCCACCGGCGTCCGGCAGGAGGAGATTCTGCAGAAGGTTCAGGAATTGGGCTATCTGCCCAGAAATACCGTGGAATGAACAGGCTTCTTCCCCGGCTTCGCACCAGCGAATAAACGATAGACACGGCCCGGAAGCGCAGAGCGTTTTCGGGTCTTTCGCTGTTCTCCGGGCTTATAGGGATCCCAGCTCCGCCGCCGTGCGCAAGAAAAAATTTTCGCAGCGCGCGGAAAAGCGGTTTCTTTTTTTCAAGAATCATCCTGTTGTATTTTGTCAAATCCTGCCGGAATTATCCCAGTTTCCGGATCGTTTTCTTTTATCCTGCCGTCCTTTCCGGGCAGCGGTCCCCCTTCTTCCACCTGAAATGCCGTCTTGTGATTCCAGAAAAGCTATGCTAAACTGCAAGCAAACGCGGAACATTCTCACAATCTGTCCGGAAATTCCAGTCCGGAAGAAAGGAAACCGTATGGCTTGCGTAAAAGATTTATTGGAGCTGGACTCCCTGCGCCACGCGAACCTGGCCGCGGGCCGCGGCGGGCTGTACCGCACCATCTCCTGGCCCAATGTGGCCCAGACGCCCAGCATCCGGGAATGGCTGGTGGGCGGCGACGTCATCATCATCACCGGCATTGGCGTGGATTATACTGTCGATACCCTCCTCGGCATTCTCCGCGAGGCCCTGGAGGCCTATTCCGCCTGTCTCATCATCTATCTCTGCGACGACTATATTCCCGCCCTCCCTTCGGAGATTCTCAGTGAGGCCAACGAGCGAAATTTTCCAATATTTACTATTCCTTGGGACACGCTGATTGCCAACATGGTGCGGGATATCTCCCAGCTGCTGCTGATGGAACGCTATCAGAATGAAGCCAGAGACCAGCTGATTGAGGAACTGCTTTTCCGCTTTGACACGATCCCCTCCGAGTCCCTTCTCACCTTCATCAAGCGCCAGCAGCTGGCCGCCAATCACGCGGTGCTGATTACGGAATGGCCGGAGGAGGAAACCCTGGAAAACCGGCCGGGAAGGGCCGCCATCTCCAGGCAGCAGAGCAGCAATCTGCTCTGCCAAAAAATCCGGGAGCAATTCCCCCAGACCCTGTATCTGGAGCGCCAGCAGTTCACCTATCTGCTGGTCCGTCTGGAACCAGACCGTCTGGAGGAACTGAGCAGCCTGTGTACCCGGCTTTTCCAGAACATCCAGGCCCGGTATCCGGTCATGAACATCCACGCCGGTATCGGACAGCTTTACAAGGACCCTCTGCAGTTGTGTCTCAGCACAACCGAGGCCCGGAAGGCCCTGGGCCTGTGCCATCCCGGGCACGAGGTGGTCCGCTTTGACGAGCTGGGCCTTTACCAGCTGCTCATTGAAATCCCGGACCAATCCCGTGTGCGGGAATTCGCGGTCTCCCATCTCAAGCCCCTGCTGGATTACGACTTGGAAAGCGGAAAAAACTTCCTCCGCACTTTGGAGGTCTACCTTCACTGCAATTGCAGCATAAACCAAACCGCCCAGCAGCTGTTTGTCCACCGCAACACCCTCTCCTACCAGATTGAACGGATTCAGGCACTGCTGAACGTGGACCTGGAAAGCGCCGAAATCCGAAATACCCTTTTCAACTGCCTGAAAATCTTCCGGTTCTGCCAAAAATAACCGGATCCTTTGAGAAATACGCCGGAAAAAGGAAAATTTTATCAGAACCATTTCCAAATTCCAGGCGCCCTTCTCCCGGGAATTTCCAGAGCCGTGCACGAAGCGGCCGAAAAAAACTTGTGCATTCCGCACGATTACAAGCGTTTCTTTCCATGATATTCTATGCTTAACAACCAGAACCTGCCTGTTCTGCCGCTGAGCCCCGCCGCGCCGTTTGCTGCCGGATTCCTCCTCTGAATCCCCATTCGGCGTTCCCTTCGGTTCCCCGGCGAAACACGCAGGTTCTGCATTTTGGAAGGAGCGTTGCAAATGAAAGCGTATTTCGACAGCGTGGTCAAGGAAGTTCCCCAGGAGCTGCGGAGCCTCTTTCTGGACCCTGCCGGCACCGCCGTGGTCACCATCGACATGCACGACGGCCACCTCTCCGAAGATCCGGACTGCCCCTGCCCCTCTCCCCGGGGACGGGAGATTGTGGAGCCCCTCAATGCCTTCATGGCCGAAGCCCGGGCGCTGGGCCTGCCGGTGATCCACGTGCGGGCCACCCTGCGCCGGGGCGGGGTTGACGAAAAGCTCTACCCCTCCGCCTGGCGGTACACCTTCCCCATCTGCGTGGGCGAAATTCCCAACATCGCCGAACACGCCCTGGAGGGCACCCGCTGGAACAAGATGTCCATCGACGTTCGGGACGAGGACTACATGGTCACCACCAAGAAGCGCCTCAGCGCCTTCTACCCCACAGACCTGGAGATGCTGCTGCGGAACCTGGGCATCCGCCGGGTGGTTTTCACCGGCTGCATGACCGACTGCTGCGTCATCAACTCCGCCTTTGACGCCGCCAACCGGGACTTCCGCGTGGTGGTTCCCCGGGACCTGACCCGCGGGTCCGAGCACCTGGAGGAGCCCGCCCTGCGGATCATCTCCATGCACCTGGGTCTGGTGGTGGATTCCGCCGGCCTGCTGGAGGAGTGGAAGCACTGGTCCTGAGTTCCATCCGCTCCAAACACAACATCCATCAGAAAGGAAGGTCTTTCCATGAAAATCGGCAGAACGGAGAAGCTTTGGCTGGCCGCCGTGCTCTTTTTCTGGGTCTTTTACAATTTCCCGGGCTTTCCCGCCTACGGAGATGAAACCGGCTGCATTGGTCACGGCATCATCAGCTTTGTGGGAACGTTCCTCTCCGTCTACGTCGGCTGCAAGCTGACAGAACGGGAATATCCCCTCATTGAGGACGAGGAGGAGGAACCCGCCGCGAAACCCTGACCCCCGCCGGAACCGGTACACTTGATAGAAAGGGAGGAAACCGAGAATGTCCAAGGGCTTGCTTTCCAGCACGGCTGTCTGGGCCGTATTCATTGCGTACTTCGTTTTTCTCATTGGCGTGGCGCGCTACACCACCTGGAAGGAGAAACGGGACGCCGGCAGAATCGACCTCCAGGCCGGTAAATTCAAATGGCCGGTCCTGGTGATGACATACATTGCCTCCTGCATGAGCGTGTGGGTCTTTTTCGCGGGCCCCGGCGCTTACTACCGCTATGGTCTGGGCTACTTCTTCTCAGAGATGTGCATCTTCTCCATGTTCCCCATTATCTGTTACTTCACCATGACGAAGGTCTGGATTGTCAACCAGCAGAAGCACTTCACCACGCCGGCGGATTTCTTCTTCTGCCGGTATCAGTCCAAGACCCTGACCGTCATCATTGACCTTGTCTACATCGTCTGCGCAGTGCCCTTCATCTCCGCCGTACTGGTGGCCGGCGGACGGGCGGCGGAAGTCGCCACCGGCGGCGCGGTGCCCGCCTCCACCTTCACCCTGGCCTGCGGCATCATCATGACCGTGTTCGTCATGCTGGGCGGCGTGAAGTCCACCGCCTTCGCCGATGCCGTGCAGGGCTGGTTCTTCATCCTGGCTCTGTGGGCCATCATCTTCGCCACCCTGAAAATCGTCTTCAATGGCTCCATTTTCGAGGCCTTCCAGGCCGTCCGCGCCTCCACGCCGGAGTGGTTCTCCTACCCCGGTCCCATCGGCGTGTGCACCTATCCCTCCCGGGTGAGCTATCCCCTGGCCTGCGCCTTCGGCTTCACCCTGCTGCTGCCCCAGGTCTTCGTCCGCTCCGGCTACTACAGCGCCGGGCTGAAGGACCAGCGGCAGATGGCCTTCCTGGCCCCCTTCCTTCAGATTATCGTCTGGGGCGGCACCATGCTCATCGGCCTCGTGGCCCTGGCCGCCATGCCGGACCTCACCAGCTCCGAGACCGAACTGGTCATCCCCTACATGTGCAACATCATTGCCGGTACCCACGGCCTGCTGGCCCAGGTGCTGATGGTAGTATTCCTCATCGGCGTACTGGCCGTGGGCCTGTCCACCGCCAACGCCCTGCTGATGGTCATGGCCTCCATTATCTACAAGGACCTGCTCCTTGACATCGGCAAGTGCAAGTTCAAAGCCTCGGAGACCCACGTAGTCCGGGTGGTCATCCTGGTCTTCGGCGCGGTGACGGTCTTCGTCTCCCTGATGAACTGGGAGTACGTATACAACCTGATGATCTTCGCGGACTCCCTGGTGGAGGCCCTGTTCCCGGCCTTGGTATTCGGCATCTACTGGAAGAAGGCCAGCCGGACGGGAGCGATCGTCTCCGTCACCGCAGGCGCGGTTATCATCTGCCTGACCTTCTTCGTCTGGGGCCTGGGTTATGTATGGTACGGCACCATTGGCCTGGCGGTCTCCCTGGTGCTGATGTGGGCGGTGTCCCTCTTCACCCAGGACAATCCCCAGGACAGCCAGGACCTCTATGACGCCCTGGACTCCGGCCACCGGCGCTTCATGCGCATTAACGCCAAAATCAAGAACTGAATCCCGGCAAAACACGGCAGCCGCAGTCCGGGACCAGGCCGGAAGCAGTAAAAAGCCGCGGGGATCTAAGCGGCGGATTCCCGCGGTTCCCTTCCTCAACGCTCCAGCGCCTCCAGCTGCCCCCGCAGACAGTGGTTCAGCCCCTGCATAAACCGGATGACCGTGTCCAGCGTCCCCGCGTCCAGGGTTTCGTAATACCGCAGCTCCGACGCCCGCCATTGGCTGTGGCGTTCCTCGTGCTGGCGGTTCAGCTCCTCTCCGGCGGCGGTCAAGGCATAGTAGACCTTCTGCCGGTTGCCAGGGCGCTGGTAGCTGGTAATTGCCCCCTTTTCCGCCAGCCGCTGGACAATCTTGCTGACGGCTCCCCGGGTCATCTGCAGCGCCTCCGCCAGAGCTGTCACATTGGGTTCCTCCAGGGCCGCAATCTGCTGGAGGCAATTGAGCTCCGAGTGGTCGCATCCTAACAGCTCCCGGCGGCTGCGGCGGCGGTCCAGCGCCGTGCTGACATTGGTGTAATGCAGAAATTCCTGAATCAAAACCTCATGTTTTTCCATACGCCCTCCCCTTGCGGCTTCCGGAACCCCGCTGGCCCTGCCAAAACGGAATCCCTTTTTTGTGAAAATTCGATATATTTTCCATAGCATATCGTCTTTTCAAACACGTTGTGCTATATTATTTTCCAAGGAAACAAGATGGGAACGCCCCTGACGGCCTCCACATTGTATATGCCCCCGCCGCACGTGTCAAGAGACCGCTCCGGATACGGGGTAAAACACGGAAACAGACTTGTATAAAAGGGAGAACATTTTATGATTCGATTCACACTGAACGGAAATCCCGTGGAACTGCCGGAGGCGGAAAACCGCACGCTGCTGGAATTTCTGCGGAACGTCAAGTGCATGAAAGGTACCAAGGAGGCCTGCGGAACCGGCCACTGCGGCGCGTGCAGCGTCCTGGTGGACGGCAAGCTGGCTCGGGCCTGCGTGACCATGCTCAAGCGCCTGGAGGGCTGCGCCGTGGAGACCATTGAGAACGCCCTCAACGACACCGCTCTCCAGGTGATTCAGCGCTCCTTTCTGGACGTGGGCGCGGTCCAGTGCGGCTTCTGCACGCCGGGCATGGTCATGGCCACCAAGGCGCTGCTGCTGCGCATCCCCGCTCCCAGCGAGGAAGCGATTTACGAGGGCCTGCGGAACAACTACTGCCGCTGCACCGGCTACGTAAAAATCATTGAGGCCGTAAAGCTCTCCGCCGCCCGCCTCCGCGGGGAGAATCCCGATATTGACGCCTTCCGCACCCGGGAAAGCAGCGTCATTGTCGCCGGAAAAGACCAGGTGATTCCCTCGGTGACCGGCTCCGCCCTGGGGAAATCCGTCTGGGACGTGGATGGGCTGGCCAAAACCGGCGGCACCCTGAAATTCTGCGACGACCTGGGCCCGGAGGAATTCGGCGAGGATGTGATGCTTCACGGCGCTTTTGTCTGGGCCCCTGTGCCCCACGGGAAAATCCGCTCCGCCGATTACAGCGCCGTGGAGCAGGCGGAGGGTGTGGTCCGCGTCGTCACCTGGAAGGACGTGCCGGGCCTGAACAAAATGGGCAACTGGACTCCGGACCAGCCGGTATTCTGTCAGGACGAGGTCCAGTTCCTGGGGGACCATCTGGCCTTGGTGGTGGCCGATACTCAAGCCCATGCCCGGGCGGCGGCCAAACTGGCGAAGATCGACTGTGAGGTTTTGCCCGGCATCTTTACTATGGCCGACGGCTATCGCAAAAACAGCTTTATCGTCCACACAGGACGGGTCAGCGGCGATGTGGAGGCTGCCAAACAGGACCCCGGCATTGTGAAAATCCAGGTCTCCAAGGAAATCCAGCCCCAGGAGCACGCCTGCATGGAACCCATCTCCGCCATTGGATACCGCCAGGGGGACAAGGTCACCGTCTATGCCTGCACCCAGGCCCCCTTTGAGGTCCGCCGGATGCTGGCCAAGGTGCTGGACCGGCCGGAGGAGCAGGTCCGGGTTGTGGCCACGCCTTTGGGCGGCGGCTTCGGAAAGAAGTGCGACGCCTTCCTGGAGGCTCCGGCGGCCGTGGCGGCCCTGGTCTGTGACAAGCCCGTGAAAATCACCCTCAGCCGGAAGGAGGACCTCCTTCTCACCACCAAGCGCCACGGCTACCACACGGATTACGAAATCGGCTTCACCCCGGAGGGAAAATTCCACTACCTGGACTGCCGGATGTTCTCCGATGGCGGCCCCTACGAGTGTGAGAGCTACGGCACCCTGATGACCGGCGCACTGATGAGCGGCGGCCCTTACATCATTGAAAACGTCAACGTCGAGGCTTCCGCCATCCGCAACAACAACCTGCAGGGCGGCGCGTTCCGGGGCTACGGCATCAACCAGGCCGCCATTTCCATTGAGACCGCCATGGATATGATGGCGGAAAAGCTGGGAATCAACCCCTTCGAGCTGCGGCGGCGCAACGCCGTCTACCCGGGAGCCACCTCTGTGGGCGGCGAGGTGCTGCAGTACAGCATGGGCATGATGGACACCATTGACCAGTGCGAACAGAAGCTGCGGCAGGCCCTGAAGGAGTATGAGGGCCAGTATCCCAAGGGCAGCAAGGTACTGGGCTGGGGCGTGGCCTCGGGCTTCAAAAACGTGGGCGTGGGCAAGGGCATCTTCACGGATGACGGCGCCTGCAGGCTGACCCTGGGCGGAGACGGCCGCCTGCGCATGGTGGTCTCCGGCACGGACATGGGCCAGGGCTTCCGCACCGCCATGACCCAGATTGCCGCCGAAACCCTGGACATGGACCTGGAGAAGATTGACATTGTCACCGGCGACACGGATATCACCATTCCCACCGGCGAATCCGTCTCCGAGCGGCAGACTCTCTGCGGCGGACGGGCGGTCTACGAGGCCTGCGAAAAGCTCAAGGCCAGCCTGCGGGATCATCCCTGGCAGCCTGGGGAGGAACGCAAGGCCGAGTACTACTTTGCCTGCGACCCCTGTTTCCCCATTGGCGACTTCGAGGGCGCGGCAGCCCAGGGCGTCAAGTACCGGAACTTCCCGGCCTATGCCTACGCCACTCAGGCGGCCATTGTAGAGGTGGATAAAGCCACCGGACAGGTGAAGGTACTGAAGTTCATTGCCGCCCATGATGTGGGCCGGGCCGTCAACCCCCACATCATCGAAGGACAGATGCACGGCTCCTGCTCCATGGGCCAGGGCTATGCCCTGACGGAGGGCTTCCCCACCAAGGACGGCTATCCCGTCAAAACCACCTACCGGGAACTGGGTCTTCCCCGGGCAGAGGATACCCCGGATTACGACCTGATTCTCATTGAGGACCCGGAGCCCCAGGGCCCCTACGGCGCAAAAGGCATCTCCGAGGTGGCCACGGTTCCCGCCACACCCGCGATTCTCAATGCGGTCTCCAATGCCATTGGCGTGCGCATCAACAAGGTCCCCGCCTCGCCGGAGGTGGTGCTGGAGGCTGTCCGCACGGGCCGCTGCGACGTACCTTCCATGGATGAGATGATTGCCGCGCTGGATGGCGGCGCTGCCGGCTGATACCGTTCCCCCGTATACCAAAAGCCCCCCTGGAACCCTTGGTTCCAGGGGGCTTTCTTACCCTCAGGCCATTCCCACCAGATTGGTATAGCCCATGAGGTAGGCGTCCACCTGAGCCGCCGCCGCCCGGCCCTCCGCAATTGCCCACACCACCAGGGACTGTCCCCGGCGCATGTCTCCTGCGGCAAAGACCTTTTCCACACTGGCGGCAAAGCTGCCCTCCGGGGTGGAAACCGTCCGGTCGAAGTCCACGCCAAAGGCCCGGCAGACCTCTGCCGCGCATCCGGCAAAGCCTGTGGCGGCAATCAGCAGGTCACAGGGCAGCGTCTCCCCTTGGGTTGTGACCACAGCGGTCAGAGCACCCTGTTCCCCGGTCACCAGCTCCTGGACCTGGACACCGAAGCGCCGGGGGTCTCCGCCGGTGACGGCCAGGGCCTCTTCGTGGGCATAATCCAGAGGCAGTTCCCCGCCGGGAAGACGGTAGTCCTCCTCCGGACGGCGCACCAGCTGTACCACAGAGCGGCAGCCCTGCCGCAGCGCTGTGGCCAGGCAGTCGCTGGCGGTATCGCCGGTGCCCACCAGGACCACGTTCCGGCTCTCTGCCGTGGGAACCGGGGAATCTTTGCCGAATTTCTGCCGTTCTATGGCAGATTTCAAATACTCTGTGCCATAAAATACGCCGGAAATCCCCTCCGTATTCACTTCCAGAGGACGGGGACGCTCCGCGCCGCAGCAGAGAACCACTGCGTCATAGTCGGCCAGCAGCCGCTTCGCCACCGCCGGGTCCGACGCGTCCACCCCCGCCGCAAAGCTGACGCCCTCGTCCGTCATCAGCTCAATCCGGCGGTTCACGACTTCTTTGGGCAGCTTCATATTGGGGATGCCATAGGTGAGCAGGCCGCCCAGGCGCTCCTCTCTCTCCAGTACGGTGACGGAATGGCCCCGGTGATTCAGCTGATCCGCCGCCGCCAGTCCCGCCGGACCGGACCCCACCACGCAGACCTTCTTTCCCGACCACTGGGGCGGACGGCGGGGTTTCATCTTTCCCGCAAGGAACGCCGCCTCTATGATACTCAGCTCATTGTCCCGCACGGTGACCGGGTCCCCATAGAGGCCGCAGATGCAGGCTCCCTCACACAGAGCTGGGCAGACCCAGCCGGTAAACTCCGGAAAATTATTCGTTTTCAGCAGACGGCTCAGAGCGTGGTCTGGATTTCCGGCATAAATCATATCGTTCCACTCGGGAATCAGGTTATGGAGGGGACAGCCGAACGTCCTCCCTTCCCAGGGGATACCCGCCTGGCAGTAGGGCACGCCGCAGTTCATGCACCGTCCGCCCTGCTCCCGGCGAACCTGCTCCGGCAGCGGAAGGTGAAAAGGTTCCCAGTCCCCCACCCGTTCCACTGGAGGGCGGTTCCGTACCTCCTGCCGGGCATATTCCAAAAAGCCTGTCGTTTTACCCATCTCACGTTCCTCCTCACACCGCCGTCGTGGCGCAGAACGCCTCGATTTCCGCCTGCTCCCGGCTCATACCCTTTTCTTCGTTCTGGGCAATGGCCCGGAGCATCCGGTCATAGTCCCTGGGCATCACCTTTTTGAAGCAGGGAGCATAGGACTGGAAAGCCGCCAGAATTTTCTTCCCACGGGGAGAGCCGGTAGCGGCCACATGTTCCTCAATCAGCCCCCGAAGCTCCGCAATGTCATGGGATTCCGTCAGGCTGTCCGTCATCACCTGTTCCTTGTTCAGCCGCAGGTACAGGTCGTGTTTTTCATCCAGCACATAAGCAATGCCGCCGGACATGCCCGCCGCAAAGTTCTTCCCCGTGGGACCCAGGATGACCACCCGGCCGCCGGTCATATACTCGCAGCCGTGGTCTCCCACTCCCTCCACCACGGCGCTGGCTCCGGAGTTGCGGACGCAGAACCGCTCTCCGGCCATGCCGCATAGGAAGGCCTTGCCCCCCGTCGCGCCGTAGAGGGCCACGTTACCGGCAATGATGTTCTCCCCCGGCTTGAAGGCGCTGTTTTTGGGCGGATAGAGCACCAGCTTGCCGCCGGAGAGGCCTTTGCCGAAGCCGTCGTTGCAGTCTCCCTCCAGCGCCAGCGTCAGGCCCTGGGGAATGAAGGCGCCAAAGGACTGTCCGCCGCCGCCGTGACAGGTGATAACATAGCTGTCCTCCGGCAGGCTGTTCCCGCACTGGCGGGTAATCTCAGAGCCGAAGAGGGTGCCGAAGGCCCGGTCTGTGGAAGAAACCCGCACGTCCAGCCGTCCGGATTTTTTCCCCTTCAGACTCCGGCCCAGTTTTTCCAGCAGGACGCGCATGTCCGCCGTCTTCTCCAACGCAAAGTCATAGGCCGTGGCCGGGTCAAAATGAGGAACGTTTCCGGCTCCATGGGGATTTTGCAGCAGAGCGCTGAGGTCCAGGGTCTCTGCCCGGTGCGTCACCAGCTTTTCCCGGACCCGCAGCAGATCGCACCGGCCCACCAGCTCATCCAAAGTCCGCACACCCAGACGGGCCATGTGCTCCCGCAGCTCCCGGGCCACAAATTCCATAAAATGGATGACGTACTCCGGCTTTCCGGCGAAGCGCTTCCGCAGCTCCGGATTCTGGGTGGCAATGCCCGCCGGGCAGGTGTCCAGGTTGCACACCCGCATCATACAGCATCCCATAGCCACCAGAGGCGCCGTGGCAAACCCGAATTCCTCCGCCCCCAGCATACAGGCAATGGCCACATCCCGGCCCGTCATCAGCTTGCCGTCAGCCTCAATGACCACCCGCGTCCGCAGACCGTTTTGAATGAGCGTCTGATGGGCCTCCGCCACGCCCAGCTCCCAGGGCAGGCCCGCCCCCTGAATGGAATTCCGGGGTGCCGCGCCGGTTCCGCCGTCATGGCCGGAAATCAGCACCACCTGTGCTCCCGCCTTGGCCACGCCGGCGGCAATGGTGCCGACACCCGCCTCGCTGACCAGCTTTACGCTGATGCGGGCCCGGCGGTTGGCATTTTTCAGGTCGTAAATCAGCTGCGCCAAATCCTCAATGGAATAGATATCGTGGTGGGGCGGCGGGGAAATCAGGCTGACGCCCGGAGTGGAATACCGGGTCTTGGCCACCCAGGGATAGACCTTCTTTCCCGGCAGATGTCCGCCCTCGCCGGGCTTGGCCCCCTGGGCCATTTTAATCTGTATCTCCTGGGCGCTGTTCAGATACTCGCTGGTGACGCCGAAGCGGCCCGACGCCACCTGTTTGATGGCGGAACAGCGTTCATCTCCCAGACGCTCCCGGGCCTCGCCGCCCTCGCCGGAGTTGGATTTGCCGCCAATGCGGTTCATGGCAACAGCCAGACACTCATGGGCCTCCTGAGAGATGGAACCGTAGCTCATGGCCCCAGTTTTAAAGCGGCGGACCAGACTTTCCACCGGCTCCACCTCCTCCAGCGGGACGCCGCCGTCCTCCGCGAAACGGAAGCCCAGCAGTCCCCGGAGGGTGTGCGGTTTGTCGGCAAAATCCACCAGCGCGGAATACTGCCGGAAGGTCTCGTAGCTCCCCTCCCGCACCGCCTTCTGCAGCAGCAGGATGGTCTGCGGGCTGTACATGTGGTCCTCTTTGTCGGGCCCGGAACGGAGTTTATGGCCGCCCCGGGAGTCCAGCGTGGCGTCAAAGCCCAGGCCCAGGGGGTCGAAGGCCTGGTTGTGGTTCCACTCCACTCCCTCGCCGATCTCTTCCAGGCCAATGCCCTCCACCCGGCTGATGGTGTTGGTGAAATAGCGGTCAATCACCGCCTTATTGATGCCTACACACTCGAAAATCTGGGCGGACTGGTAGGACTGAATGGTGGAGATGCCCATCTTGGACGCAATCTTCACAATGCCGTGGAGAATGGCGCTGTTGTAGTCGTTCACCGCCGCGCCGGGGTCCTTCTCCAGCATTCCCAGACTCACCAGCTCTTCCACACACTCCTGCGCAAGATAGGGATTGATCGCCTGGGCTCCATACCCCAGAAGGGTGGCAAAATGATGCACATCCCGGGGCTCCGCGCTCTCCAGGATGACCGAGACAGCGGTACGCTTTTTCGTCCGAATCAGATGCTGTTCCAGGGCGGACACCGCCAGCAGAGAGGGAATGGCCGTGTGGTTCTCGTCCACGCCCCGGTCCGAGAGGATGACGATATTCGCCCCCTTCTTGTAGGCCCGGTCCACATTCACCAGCAGCCGCTCCAAAGCGTTTTCCAGGGGGGAACCCTTGTAGTACAGCAAGGAGACGGTCTCCACCTGGAAGCCCGGGCGGTTCATATAACGGATCTTCATCAGGTCCACGGAGGTGAGGATCGGGTTGTGGATCTGCAGTACGGTGCAGTTCTCCGCCCGTTCCTGAAGCAGATTGCCGCTGGAGCCCACGTAAACGGTGGTATCGGTAACGGTCTCCTCCCGGATGGCGTCAATGGGCGGGTTGGTCACCTGGGCGAACAGCTGCTTGAAGTAGCCAAACAGGGGCTGATGGCGCTCACTGAGCACCGCCAGCGGCGTGTCCACACCCATGGCGGCCGTGGGCTCCGCGCCGTCCCGGGCCATGGGGAGAATGGCGTCCTTCACCTCTTCATACGTGTAGCCAAAGGCCTTGTAGAGACGGTCCCGCAGCTCCTGCGAGTGCGTCTCCACCCGGCGGTTGGGAATGGACAGGTCCCGCAGGTGGATCAGATGGGCGTCCAGCCACTCGCCGTAGGGCTGCCGGGCAGCGCAGGCCTGCTTCAGCTCGGCGTCGTCCACCAGACGGCCCTCCCGGAGGTCCGCCAGCAGCATCCGCCCTGGCTGGAGGCGGGATTTCCTGACGATATCCTCTGGGGGAATGTCCAACACACCCACCTCGGAGGCGAGAATCAGTTGGTTTTCCCGGGTGAGATACCAGCGGCAGGGCCGCAGGCCGTTGCGGTCCAGCACCGCGCCCACGGTATCCCCATCGGAGAAGACAATGGCGGCGGGACCGTCCCAGGGCTCCATCATGGTGGCATAGTAGTGGTAAAAATCCCGTTTTTCCCGGTCCATGCGCTTGTCGTTGGCCCAGGGCTCAGGGATGCAGATCATCACCGCCTGGGGCAGCGGAACGCCGTTCATCATCAGGAATTCCAGGGTGTTGTCCAGCATGGAGGAGTCTGAGCCATTTGGGTCCACCACCGGAAGGATTTTGTCCATGTCCTCTTCCAGCAGCGGTGAAGACATGGTCTCCTCCCGGGCCAGCATCCGGTCGGCGTTGCCCCGGATGGTGTTGATCTCTCCGTTGTGGAGAATGCAGCGGTTTGGATGGGCCCGCTCCCAGGAGGGATTCGTGTTGGTGGAAAAACGGGAGTGCACCAGGGCAATGGCGCTTTCGCAGTCCGGGTCTGTCAGGTCGGCGTAGAAGCGCCGCAGCTGTCCCACCAGAAACATCCCCTTATAGACCAGGGTCCGGCTGGAGAAGGAGGGAATGTAGGTGTTGACATTGGACTGCTCAAACACCCGCCGGGCCACAAAGAGCCTGCGGTCAAAATCCAGCCCCGGCGCACAGTCCGCCGGACGCCGCACAAAGCATTGGCAGATATGGGGCATACAGGCCCGGGCCCGCTGGCCCAGAACTTCCGGATGCGTGGGCACGTCCCGCCAGAAGAGGAACTCCATGCCCTCCTTGTCTAAAATGATCTCCATCATCTTCTTCGCCTGGGCCCGCTTGAGGGCATCCTCAGGAAAAAAGAACATGCCTACGCCGTAATCCCGATCCCCGCCCAGGTCAATGCCCTCCTGGGCAGCCGCCTTCTGCATCAGCTTGTGGGGAATCTGGAGCAGCAGGCCCACACCGTCGCCCGTCTCCCCAGCGGCGTCCTTGCCAGCCCGGTGCTCCAGCTTTTCCACGATTTTCAGCGCAGAATGCACCGTCTCATAGGACTTCCGTCCCGTCAGGTCCACCACGGCCCCAATGCCGCAGGCGTCGTGCTCAAACCGGGAGCTGTATAGTGGAGATGTGTATGTCATGGGATTCACTCCGTTTCAAATCGAAATTCACAGGCAGATTCTGCCCCGGCGGTTTATCGCTTTAAATAGGAAAGGATATCCCCGCAAAAAAAGCGGGAACACACGGGGGCATTCCTGCTCTCTCTATCCCTGATTATACGAGGGGAAAAACCGCGCTGTCAACCTTTTTTTCGCCTTCGGCAAGGTCTTTCGGCCAATTTCAGTGACTAATCCAAAAGCGTTTCCGGCACAGGAAAAACCTTTGTCTATTTTTACGGTGTGTACAGTTGTATTTAGTATGCGGACAGTCAAGCCCCGGGCGGTACCCTTCTCAGACGCGGAACGGGGCGGCAAATCACAGCTGCCGCCCCGAACCAGGTCTATTTTCCCTCCGGAAGCCGAACCTCCGGCATCAGCTCACGGCTGACAATGACCAGCATTTTCTCCAGCTTGACGCACTCCTCCGGACTGAACCGGGCCGCCACTCGGGCCATCACCGTTTCGATATAGCTGCTGGAAATGTTGTAGTACTCCAGATATTTCTGCGTGACCTCCAGGTGATACTCCCGGCGGTCGCTGTCCGACTGTACCTTCCGGATATAGCCCTTGCGGACCAGACTGTTGACCTTATAGGCCGCATTGGGCGGCGAGATGCACATGAAATTGGCAAACTCGTTGATCGTGGGCCGCCCCAGGGCCTGGATGGACTCCATGCAGAAGGTCTCCACGGTGGTCAGGCTGGCCTCCCGGTCCTGAAAACGCCGGAAAATCTCCTGATAAAAATGCAGCTTGAATT
>JAAWLO010000050.1 GCA_022797935.1 Oscillibacter sp.
TGCGGCACGATTGGCGGCCCCGGCAGGGGCCGGGAATCCTCCCGCCGCGACGGTGCTGCATGGATCCAGCCAGCATCCTGGCTGCCATTCCCCCGCCCGACAGGGCAAGTACAACCTTCCCCCTTCGGGGGAAAAGCAAAATCTCCCTATCGGAGAAAAAACCATTCCCCTCCGGGGAAAACCCAAACTCCCCCCTCGCGGAAGCGAGAAACACTTCCCCCTTTCGGGGGAAAAAGGAGCCCCGCCATGGAACCAATTATTAAAATTGAACATCTCTACAAAACCTTCGGCGAAGGCCCCGCCGCCGTCCACGCGCTGGAGGACATCACTCTAAATATCGAGCCCGGCGAAATCTTCGGCATTATCGGCCTGTCCGGCGCCGGCAAATCCACCCTGGTACGCTGCCTGAACCTGTTGGAGCGCCCCAGCTCCGGCAAGGTATTCGTAGACGGCAGAGACCTCACCGCCCTGCCGGAAAAGGAACTGCGCCTCCAGCGGCGGAAAATCACCATGATTTTTCAGAGCTTCAACCTGCTGATGCAGCGCACCTGCCTGAAAAATGTCTGCTTCCCTATGGAAATCGCCGGGGCTCCCAAGGCCCAGGCCCGGAAGCGGGCCGCGGAGCTCCTGGAGCTGGTGGGCCTGGCCGACAAGGCCAACGCCTACCCCGTTCAGCTCTCCGGCGGACAAAAGCAGCGGGTGGCCGTGGCCCGGGCCCTGGCCACAGACCCCAAGGTTCTCCTCTGTGACGAGGCCACCTCCGCCCTGGACCCTACCACCACCGTCTCCATTCTGGACCTGCTGAAGGAGCTCAACGGCAAGCTGGGCGTCACCGTGGTGGTGATTACCCACCAGATGAGCGTCATTGAGGCCATCTGCTCCCGGGTGGCTATTCTGGACGGCGGCTCCGTCGCGGAACTGGGGAACGTACAGGACATCTTCTCCAACCCCTCCACCGACGCCGCCCGGCGGCTGGTTTACCCCGGTGGGGCCAGCGTCTCCCAATATCCCATCGGAACCCGGGCCGCCCGGGTCTCCTTCAACGGCGGCACCGTGAACCAGCCCTTGATCGCCTCTCTCGCCATTGACTGCGGCGTGAAGGTCAGCATCCTGGGCGCGGACACCCGCAGCGTCGGCGGCCGGGCCACGGGCACCATGCTCCTCAGCCTGCCCGACGACCCCAACGAGGCCGCCAAGGCCCTCAGCTACATCCGTTCCCAGCCCTTTATCACCGTCGAGGAGGTGGAGTATCATGGCTGATTTTCTGGAGATTTTTACCGCCGCCTTCTGGTCGGAATACGGCAGCATCCTTCTGGAAGAGGTGTGGGCCACCCTTCTGATGACCAGCATCTCCACCCTGGTGGCCTATCTCATTGGCCTGCCTATGGGCGTCGTCATGACCCTGACCCAGCCCCACGGCATCCGCCCCAACCAGCCCGTCAACACCGTTCTGGGATGGGTCATCAACATTGGCCGCTCTCTGCCCTTCATCATTCTGATGATCGCCGTCTTCCCCGTGACCACCTTCCTGATGGGCACGAAAATCGGCATCCGGGGGGCTATTCCGCCGCTGGTCATCTCCGCCGCTCCTTTTATCGCCCGGATGGTGGAAACCGCCCTCAGCGAGGTGGACGCCGGTGTCATTGAGGCAGCCCAGTCCATGGGTGCCTCTGCCTTCCAGATTGTCTGGAAGGTCTACCTGCCGGAGGCAAGGCCCTCCCTGGTGCTGGGAGGCTCTGTGGTGCTGATTGCCATTGTGGGCTACACCGCTATGGCCGGAACCATGGGCGCAGGCGGTCTGGGCGACCTGGCCATCCGCTACGGGCACCAGCGCAACGTCCCCTCCGTGATGTGGATTACCGTGATCTTCCTCATCATCCTGGTGCAGGTGGTGCAGAGCATCTTCAGCCGCATTTCCCGGCGGATTGACCGCCGCCTGGACGCGGGCAGCACGCCTCTCTTCGGCCTTCTGTCCCTGCTCAGCACCCACGGTAAATAAGGTTTCAGCCGCTTGCCGCCTGCCGGCAAACGTTTGAACGAACGGGTCCTCTTTTCCGCCTCTCACGCGCGCAGAGAGGGGAGGGGAGCTCCCCGCATACGGAAACCCTTTGAACACAAGTTTTGCAATTGGAGGAACGATTATGAAAACGAAGCTTCTTGCCCTCTCCCTGGCCCTGATTCTGGCCCTGTCCCTGGCTGCCTGCGGCGGCAAGGACGGGTCCTCCGCCTCCGCCGGCGGTCAGGACGCCGCGGACACCCAGACCTCTGACGGCGCTCAGACTCCTGCCGAAACCCCCGTGGAGACCGTGAAGATCACTGTCGCCGCCTCTCCCACCCCTCACGCCGAGATTCTTAATCAGTGCGTGCCCATTCTGGCGGAACAGGGCATTGAGCTGGTGGTGAACGAGTACTCCGACTACGTCATGCCCAACCTGGCTGTAGAGGACGGCGACGAGGACGCCAACTACTTCCAGCACGTCCCTTATCTGGACGACTTCAACGCCGAGCGGGGCACCCACCTGGTCAACGCCGCCGGTGTTCACGTGGAACCCATGGGCCTGTACGCCGGCAAGTCCGCCTCTCTGGACGCCATCCCCGACGGCGGCAAGGTGGCCGTGCCCAACGACTCCACCAACGAGGGCCGCGCCCTGCTGCTGCTGGAGGCCCAGGGCCTCATCACCCTGAAGGACAGCACCAAGCTGGACTCCACCAAGAACGACATTGCCGAAAATCCCAAGAACCTGGAGTTCGTGGAGCTGGAGGCCGCCAACATCCCCGCCAACCTGGACGAGGTGGACATT
The DNA here is from genome assembly GCA_022797935.1 of Oscillibacter sp. Taxonomy (GTDB): domain Bacteria; phylum Bacillota; class Clostridia; order Oscillospirales; family Oscillospiraceae; genus Oscillibacter. Next base: position 2,802 of record JAAWLO010000050.1, read on the forward strand.
GCCGCCATCAACTCCAACTATGCCCTGGGCGCGGGCCTGAACCCCGTGGAGGACGCCCTGGTTATTGAGGCCGCCGATTCCCCCTATGTGAACATCCTGACGGTCAAGGAGGGCAACGAGAACAACGAAGCCATCCTGGCCCTGGTGGAGGCCCTGCACTCCGATGCCATCCGGGACTATATCAACGAGACCTTCGGCGGCGCGGTGGTTCCCGCCTTCTGAGCATCCCCCGATGAAACAAACAAGCCTCACCCCTTCGGGTGAGGCTTTGTTTTGCCCTCAGAAAGCCCAGCCGTAGAAATTCTCCAGCACCAGCAGCAGCCGCTGGAACTCCGCCGGAGAGCGGGTATAGTCCTTGACGCTGGCCTTGGGAACCCAGTCTGTGCCGTGGGCCTCGTTGTATTCGGACACCAGGGCCGGCAGGGCCAGCTCCAGCCCCTCCAGGGTCATGCCGCTTCTGGCCGTGGGACACTCCAGAGTGGGGGCCGGAAGGGCGGGATAGACGAAGTAAGCCTCCTCCAGATTGTCTACCAAAGCCAGACAGAGGATGCTAAAGCTGGTCATGAAGGCAATCTGCCGGTCGAAAATCCGCTCCGTAAATTCCATGGTCCAGGTATAGGGCCGCTTGGAGGTCTGCATGGAAACCGTATAGCTCCCCGCCCGCTCGCCGGCGTTCAGGATGTCCGCAATCCGTCCCAGGGCGGTGGGGTCGCCGCAGTAGGGGACCGCCGCGTCCAGCAGTTCCAGGCACTTGGGGGAGATCATCACGCCGTCCTGCCACACCAGCTGGCCCGACGTTCCCCCCAGCCAGACCGCATACACGCCCTTCAGGGGTACGGTTACCGTGGCGGATCCGTCCTGGAAGAGGGGAGACACCAGCACGTCCCGGGCGTAGACACAGGCAATGCCGTCCTCGATCTCCACCCGCCAGCCGTGAAAGGCATTGCCGGACCCTACGGAGACCAGTTCCAGAACCAGTTCCTCCCCCCCCTCCTGTACCGTCCCCGTCACCGCCGCCGACTGGGGCTGGAAGGGTGTGCCGATTACAAAGAGCTTCAGCAGCAGCGCCCCCAGCAGGCCCGCCGCCGTGGCCAGAACCGAAATCACAATCCGCTTCCGGTTTACCTGCTTCACCTGTTTCAAATAGTCCACCTCCCGTGCCGCCGCTTCTTCTCCCGCCGGAGCGCCCAGGGACTCCCGCCGGGCGGCGCAGCCGGGACAGTCCGCCAAGTGCCGCTCCACCGCCTCCCGGGACTCCTCTCCCAACAGGTCTTCCAAATAGCCGGGCAGCAGGTCCCGGACCACGCCGCAGGTTAAATCATTCTTCATGGCTTCCGCCTCCATTCCGCAGTTTTTCCTTGCTTCGGTAAAAGGTGACCCGGGCCCAGGTCTCCGTCCGGCCCATCACGTCCCCAATCTCCCGGAAGCTCAGGCCTCCGAAGGCCCGGAGATACACCACCTCCCGCTGCACCGCCGGAAGGCCGTGGACCTGGCGGAGAAGGTCCAGCTGCCCCTCCCGCTCCAGCAGACCCTCCTCCGCAGAGGGGACGGCGGACTCCGGCGGCTCCTCCGGGGACTCCCGCTGCCGCTTCCGCAGATGCTGGTACCACAGGTGCTTGGCAATCTGACAGAGCCAGACAGAGACCTTGCAGCGGCCGTTGAAGCGGTCCACCGAGCGCACCGCCTGGTAAAAGGTCTCCTGGGTCAGCTCCTCGGCCAAATCCGGGTCCCGGGTCTGGGCCAGCAGGTATTTGTAGACGGTCTGGGCGTGCTGCTGGTATACAATCTGCAGGTCCTCCATGGCCCATCCTCCTTTCTCCGGCGGCTTTGTTCCTTATATCCCCCGCAGCGGCCTTTCGTTACAGGAGGGAAGAAAAAATTGACGGGCCTTTGCCCGTCAATTTTCCTCCGGCCTCAGTCGTGCCGGTTGATCTCGTATTTCTGCTCCACTTCCGTCAGGCGGTCCAGATAGGGGCTCTCCGTGCAGCTCTGGGCTTTGGCCCCAGCCTTGAACTTCTCCACCTCCACGGTGCTCTCCCGCACCGGACGGATGGTGCCCGCTCCCGCCACGCAGCCGCCGGGGCAGCCCATGCCCTCCAGCAGGTAGCCGTCCCGCTTGCCCGCCTTGGCCATGGACAGCATCTTCCGGCAGTTCCGCAGGCCGTCGCCGTACTCGATTTTAATCTGCCGGTCCGGGTCGATTTTGCGGATGGCCTCCACCACCGCCGCCGCCACGCCGCCGCCCACGGCGAAGCCCCGGCCCATGCCGGTGCCCTCGTCCATGTCGTCGCCGGGGTTGGTCTGGAGCTTGGCGAAATCAATGTCCATCGCGTCGAAGATGCCCTGCATCTCCTCGAAGGTGAGGACGAAGTCCACGTCGGAACGGATGGTCCGGCGGTTGGCCTCCAGCTTCTTGGCGGCGCAGGGACCCACGAAGACCACCTTGGCGTCCGGGTGGTCCTTCTTCACCATCCGGGCGGTGATGACCATAGGCGTCAGGGCCATGGAGATATAGTCGGCGAACTCCGGGAAGAGCTTTTTCGCCATGACGCTCCAGGCGGGACAGCAGCTGGTACCCATCCAGGGCTGCTTGGCGGGAACCTCCTCCAGGAAGTCCCGGGCCTCCTCCACAGTACACAGGTCCGCGCCTATGGCCACCTCCACCACGTCAAAGAAGCCCAGCACATCCATAGCGGCCTTGATTTTGGCGGGAGTGGCCTCCTTGCCGAACTGGCCCACGAAGGCGGGGGCCACACAGGCAATTACCTTCTCGTTGTTCTTGATGGCGCTGACCACCTGGTAGATCTGGCTCTTGTCGGCAATGGCGCCGAAGGGGCAGTTCACCAGGCACATGCCGCAGGAGACGCACTTGTCGTAGTTGATGACGGCCCGGCCCAGCTCGTCCGACTCAATGGCGTCCATGCCGCAGGCGGCGGCGCAGGGCCGCTCAATCTTGCTGATGGCCCGGTAGGGGCACTGGTTGTAGCACTTGCCGCACTTGATGCACTTGTCCTGGTCAATGTGGCAGTGCTTGTCCTTGTCCATGAAAATGGCGTCCCTGGGACAGACGTTCATGCAGGGGTGGGAGAGGCAGCCCTGGCAGTTGTCGGTGATGCGCAGCTGCTTGGGAGGGCAGGCGTTGCAGGCGAAGGGGATGATGTTGACCAGGGGGTTTTCGAAGTGCTTGTTGGACTTCTCCGCCCACTGGAGGTCCTCGCTGACCGGCGTCTGCTCCCCGGCGTAGCGGAGGTTGAGCCCCAGGGCCAGCCGGACCCGCTCCTGGACAATGGCCCGCTCCAGAAAGACGTCATGCCGGTGCTTCGCCACATCGCCCTGAATCATCTTGAAGGGAATCTGGTCCGCCAGACGGGGGTCCCCGCCGGCATAGGCCAGCCGGGCAACTTCTTTGAATACGGTACGGCGGATATCGTCCACCGCGCTGTGGACACCTCTCATAGCATGTTCCTCCATCCTCCGCGGGGGAAGAAACCCCTCCGCGGGCAAGTTTGTGAAATAATAAACCAGGCTGTAATCCCTATTATATAAGACTTTTCTCCGCTTTGCAAGAGGTTCCTGCTGGAAGCCGTGCGAAAAAAATCCGGCGGTGGAATCATCCGCCGCCGGCTGCAAAGAGGGAAAAGAAACAGAAAGAGAGGAAATCGTGTCTCCTCCGAAGAGGATGGTCCTAGCTTACCCCATAATTTTGAAATCAATCTTGCTTTTTTTTAAACATTTTGTAAACCTTGCTGGAGATTTCCGCCCAAGCTCCGCCGGAGGGACCAATTTGACAAATCCCGGCGGTCCCGATATAATACCACGAGAACATCCCACAACGCCAACCACCCGCCGGGACCCATTCTGAGCCCCGGAAACAGGAGGAATTCCTTATGACTTGGAAAGAAAGACGGACCGTCACCCTTCTGCTGTCCATTGCCGCGGTCCTGGCCGCCGCCCTGCTCATTGTCTTCGCGCTCCGCTACCGGGAGCACCGTGCCGCCGTCACCGCCTCCAGCAGCGACGCGCTGCCCACGGAACCCGGCGCCATCACCGACCCTGCCGCCTGCACCAGCCTGACCTACTACAACGGCTCCGCCACCCTCACCTTCTCCCTCCAGGAGGACGGAACCTGGGTCTGGGCAGACGGGCCGGACTTTCCCCTGGACGGCGCCCACGTGACCGCTATGGTGGACGCCCTGGCCGCCCTGAAATTCCAGCAGGTACTTCCCGCCTCCGAAAGCCTGGAGAGCTACGGCCTGGACAGCCCCAGCGCCACCATCACCGCCGCCAGCGCCAACGGCACCGTTCAGAATCTGCTGTTCGGCAAAACCACCACCGACGGCGACAGCTACTACATGATGATGAACGGGGAGGAATCCACCGTTTACATTGTAGCCGACGATCTTGTCCGCATGGCGCAGACGCCGATTTATGCCATGTGCCGCCTGCCGGAGACGCCGGACCTGTCCGTCCTCCGCTCCGTCACCGTCCAGGGTCCCCTGGCGGAGGCCGGAGAGGAAACAGAAACCGGGAAAGAAACGGAGACCCCGCAGCCGCCTGCCGTCACCCTCACCGCCCGGCAGGCCGGGGAAGGGGACCCGCTGTGGTTCTCCGGGAATGACAACGTCACCGCCAATCCGCTGGTGCAGGAGCTGCTCCGGGACCTGCGGGGCCTCGCCGTCACCCAATGCGTGGACTATTTCCCCAGTGACGAGGCCGCCTCCATCTGCGGCTTCGACCAGCCCGCCGCCCAGCTGGAGGCCGTCTACGCCGCCAACGGGGCCGACCAGACCTTTGCCCTCACCGTGGGGGCGAGCATGCCCGGCGGCTCCGGCTATTACGTCCGCCTGGAGGGCAGCGCCATCTACGCCCTGGCCCCGGACGCCCTGGACGCCCTGCTCACAATCGCCGGAAGCGGCCTGCGGGGCTCGTAAAGGAGGGTTTTCATGCGCGTTCTGATTATTGAAGACGAGGCCCGTCTGGGCGCAACCCTTCAGGACCTTCTGGAGCTGGAAGGCTATACTGCCGATATCCGCCGGGACGGGGAATCCGGCCTGGACGAGGCCCTGACGGGGATTTACGACCTGATTCTCCTGGACGTCATGCTGCCCAAGCTGGACGGCTTTACGGTCCTGCGCCGCCTGCGGGAGGCCAAGCACGCCGTGCCGGTGCTGATGCTCACAGCCCGCGGGGATGTGGCAGACCGGGTGGAGGGCCTGGACCGGGGAGCGGACTACTATCTGACCAAGCCCTTCGACCCCAAGGAGCTGCTAGCCTGCGTCCGGGCCCTGACCCGCCGCCAGCCGGAGCTGCGGAACCTGGATTCCCTGGAGTTCGGCGGGGTGACGCTGGACAAAAACCGGTTTACCCTCTCCTGCGGGGACCGGTCCGCCCGCCTCAGCCGGAAGGAATTTGACCTCATGGAGCAGCTGCTGCTGAACCGGAATCTGGTTCTGACCAAGGAGGCCCTGCTGGTGAAGATCTGGGGCTATGAATCCGAGGCCGAGGACAACAACCTGGAGGTCTATATCTCCTTTCTCCGCAAAAAGCTGGCCCATCTCCGGGCACGGGTCAAAATCCGCACCATCCGCATGGTGGGGTACTGCCTGGAGGAGGAGAAAGAGGAGTCCCCGGCATCCTCCTGAGAGGGGAGCGGGGATTTTGGGCATCCCAGAATTTGGCATTTCCGTCCGGCACAGGGACCGTCCGGCTTCCGCCGTTTTGTCAACTGTGAGAACGGACCATCTTTTCCACCATCTTTCCCCGGTTTTCCACTTTTTCCACAAATTTTTCCACCATGATTTTGCCGCCCTCCGGCGCCGCCGCGCACCCGGACCGGGCAGAGGGGGGTCCCTATGATTCGGAAGCTCCGGCTGAAATTTGTCGCCGTTTGTATGGCTATGGTCACTGCCGTGCTGGCGGCGGTGTGCGGGGCGATTTTCGCCGCTTTGGAGAACAACGTGGAGGAGCTGAGCCGCCAGGTGCTCCACCGGGTCATTCAGGAGGAGGGCCGCCTTCCGGGACCCGGCGTGGAAATCGGCGGGGACACGGTGCTGCTGCCCTATTTCACCGTCAGCCTCTGGCGGAACCGGGAGGGCTACACCGCCTACGTCACCAGCGGCACGTACAGCGGCCTGGAGGACACCCAAGAGCTGGCCGCCATTTTGGAGGACTGCCTGGGTCAGGAGGGGCCCGAGGGCGTGGTGCGGGGTTACCGCCTCCGCTTTCTGCGCCGGGACAACGGGCTCTTTCAGCGGCTGGCCTTTGTGGACATGTCCATGGAGCAGGCCATGCTGCGGGAGATGATGGGCTCCTATCTGGGCATTGCCCTGGCGGCGTTTCTGCTGCTGCTGGCGGTGTCGGTTCTCCTGGCCCGGTGGGCTACCCGTCCGGCAGAGCGGGCCTGGAGGCAGCAGCGGCAGTTCCTGTCCGACGCCTCCCATGAGCTGAAAACGCCTCTCACGGTCATTCTCTCCAACGCAGAGCTGCTGGAGGCCCAGCCGCTGACGGAACGGCCCGCCCGCTGGGCGGACAACATCCTCTCCGAGGCCCGGCAGATGAAAGCCCTGGTAGAGGAGATGCTGACCCTGGCCCGGGCGGATGACCTGGCCCAGCCGCCGGTGCTGGAGGCCGTCTCCCTCTCCGACGCGGCGGAGGACTGTGCCCTGGCCTTTGAGGCGGTGGCCTTCGAGGCGGGGAAGCCGCTCACGTACTCCATTGCGCCGGACGTCTTTGTTTTGGGGGACCGGGAGCGGCTGCGGCGGCTGGTTTCCATTCTGCTGGACAACGCCATCAAGTACGGCGCCCCGGGGGGGACCGTGGAGCTGGCGCTGCAAAAAACGGAACGGCAGGCCCGGCTGAGCGTCTTCAACCCCGGGGAACCCATTCCGGCGGAACAGCTTTCCCGGCTGTTTGAGCGGTTCTACCGGGCGGACTCTTCCCGGGGGGAACAGAGCGGCTTTGGCCTGGGGCTGCCGATTGCGGCGGTGATTGCGGAGGAGCACAAGGGGACTCTGCGGGCAGAGAGCGGCGCGGAGGGGACCCGGTTTCTGTTTTTCCTGCCCTTGAAAAAATGAGGGAAGGGGAGGACTTCCATCCCGAACGGATTTCGTCCCCTGTCTTTCGTCTTCTGTCCTTCTCCCCGCGGGGAGGGGGACGAAGGGCGAAGGACATCAAATACCCCGTTTGGAAACAGCAGACCGGTCATTCGACCGGTTTTTTCTTTTCGTATTTTGAGCCCCTCAGACACCCTTCAACACTATATTATCTCGTCAAACACCCTCCAGCAGTCTCCCAAAGCCAATGCGAGGCCCTGCGCACAGACGAAAGTCCCCCCCGTGGACACCTTTTCCCAAAACTCCATCTCTTTCCTCACTTATTTCGCAAACATTCCTCTCGTTTTTTTGGAAGATTGATAGGAATGTTTTCTTGCATAAAGGATAAACGGATGCTATGATAGAGCTATCCCAAATGCAGGAGATGATTCCTGCATGAATTCACAAGGGTCTGTCAGACGGGACCTTTCTCTCGCAGGACTGGGCCACAAGCAATCAGCGCTTCCCCCCTGCCGGGAAGAGAATAAAGCACCAACAAACAAAGATGGAGAAAGGAGCACACCATGAATAACGAGGAAAAGATTTTGGAGCTGCTGGCGGAAATGAGGACCGAACAGACGGAAATCCGAACCGAGCTGGCGGAAATGAAGACTGAGCTGGCAGAAATTCGATCCGAACAGGCAAAAATGCGAACGGAACAATCGGAAATTCGAGCTGAACAGGCGGAAATGCGGGATCTTCTCCAAAAGGTCGCCGTCACCCAAGAGGGCGTGGTTCTGCCTCAGCTGAAGCTGCTGGCGGAGGGGCATCAGAACCTGTTGGACACGCTGGCGCCCAAAAGCCGGGTGGAGGCACTGGAAGAGGACGTCAATACCATGAAAACCGTTATACGCCTCCTGACCCATGACGTGGCAGAGCTGAAAAAAGCACAGTAACAAATCCCAGGAGGGACCGAAACCTCCCAAAGACACCGTACCGCCATCTCAAAGCGCCAACGAAGGAGTACCATACTCATTGCGATACAGCCTCACACAGCCTCCAGGGTCCACAGGAAAAAACGGAGGGCGCCAAAAAAGCAGCCTCCCAGACCCACAGCCCAAATCGTAAGAAAATCGTAAGAAAACTGTCGAGTTGTTTGTAAGAATTCTTTGCTACACTGGAAGCAGCTCAAAGGGAGGCGCTCATGAACGAATGTATTTTAGTTGTGGATGACGACCCGGAGATCGTCCGGGCCATAGCCATCACCCTGGAACGGGAGGGCTATCAGGTCCGGCGGGCCTGTGACGGTCTCCAGGCTCTGGACCAGTGTCTGGACCCCGCCGTTCAGCTGCTGCTGATTGACGTGATGATGCCCCGGCTGGACGGGCTCAGCGCCCTGCTCCGCATCCGGGAACGGCGGAATCTGCCGGTTATTGTCCTCTCCGCCAAAAGCGAGGACACGGACAAAATCCTGGGGCTCTCCATGGGGGCTGACGATTACATCACCAAGCCCTACAATCCCCAGGAACTCCTGGCCCGGGTGCGCAGCCAGCTGCGCCGCTACACCCTCCTGGGAGATATCCACGCTGGAGAGAAAGCGGGCCTGCTGGTCAACGGCCGCCTCAGCTATGACACCGCCAGCCGGATTCTCCGGACCGACGGCGAGGAGGTCCGCCTCACCCCGACGGAGACCAAAATTCTGGACCTGCTCTTCCGCCATCCCGGCCAGGTGTTCCCCGCCGAGGAAATCTACCGCCGGGTCTGGAACGAGGATGCCTTCTCCTGTGAAAACACGGTGATGGTCCACATCCGGCGCATGCGGGAAAAGATTGAGCTGAATCCCAAAGAGCCAGACTATATTAAGGTGGTGTGGGGCATTGGATACAAATTGGAACAGCACGAGTGAAAGCATCATTAAGGTACTGGAAGAACACGGCCTGACAGCGGAGGAAGCCGGAAAACCGGCCCTCCCCCAGACACGGAAAAAGCGGCGGGCAAAACCCTTCTTCGCATTCCTGGCCTTCTTCTTGGGGGTGAGCCTGCTGCTGAGCAGTCTGGGCGGGATGGTGGACCGCCTGCTCTGGCAGCGGGACCAGGGCTTTGACTTCCGCCGGGACTGGCAGGATACCCAGGCCTTTCGGAACGAGGCCTCCCGATACCTGCGGGGTTTTCTCACCATAGGCGCCGGAGGCGTTCCGACCTATCCCTCCGTCTGGCTGGAGGAATTCGACGACCTGACTCTGAGAGAGGCGGAAGTCATACAGGAGGCCGTGACGGGGACGGGCTTCCAAATTCCACAGGAAGCCACCACGACGGACTCCACCGGGGAGCACTACGTCTTTCTGCAGCCGGCGGAGAACCCCGTCCCCCAGGAGCCGGACGCCGCCTATCAGGCCGATCAGAACGTGCTCTACCTCATCCGCTGCGGCAAAAATGGGAACTGGAAAACCTACTGCAACGGGGACCAGGGACTGGCCGCCTTCCGGAACCAGACCCTGGGGGAGGCCTATAACTTCTACCTCAGCTTCCGGGACGGCAAGGTCTCCGCCGTCTGGAACGGCCAGGAATTGGATGTGTACGGCAGCGGCGTTTACGACGGGGATTCCCTCTGGTTCGTCCCAGGCTACGACAACTTCCCGGCAGGGGAGCAGCTGAAGGACGTGGAGGTCTATCTGGCTGTCCGGCAGACCCCCCTTCGCTATTACGCCCTGAACTACGCCGACGGTTCCCAGCTCTATACCGGCGGCATGTACAGCGTCTTCCACCAGACCCAGGAAAGCCGGGAATTTTACCGGCGGCAGGCCTGTCTTCTGGGGGCGGGGGTGCTGTGCCTGCTTCTTTCCCTCGCCCTGAACCGGAGCTTCTATCTGGCGAAGCGGAAAATCGCCTGCTGGACCCAGCGGGTCTGGACGGAAGCGCGGTTTCTCCTGGGAGCGGTTCTGACGGGATGGGTTCTTCTGTCTGGAACCGGGGATCTTTACTATCTTCTGCGGGACGCTTACTGGTCCGGCTCCTGGTGCTTTGCGGATCTAGGCCGGGCGGTCTCCCGGCTGTTCACCTCCAATCTCCCCGGCCTGCTGGCCCTGGTGTGGTTTTTCTGGCTGCTGCGCAACGACCACAAATACAACGGAAAGGACGCCCGGCGTTCCTTTCTGGGACCTTTTTTTCGGGAGCTGCGGGCCAAGGACCTGAAGCGGCCCGTGGAAAAGCGGCTCAGCCAGAATCACGCGGCGGTCCTGCTGGTCCTGGGCGTTCTCCTTCTGGCGGAGGCCGGGAACTGGATTCTGTTTCTCTGCCGCATGTTTCCCGGAAAAGGCATCGCCCTCACCGGCGTTATGCTGTTCATCCAGCTTCCCCTGGGGGTCCTGGCAATTCCGCTGGCCCTGCTGTTTTTCCGCCTCTGGAAGAGCCGGGGGCTGGCCGGGGACCTTGGGCGGCTGGCGGACCAGGTGGAGGCGGTCCGGGGCGGGGACCTCCGCAAGCCCCTGCGCCTGCCGGAGGACGCGGACCTGCGAAAGACGGCGGACTCCCTCAACGACATCCAGGCGGGCATGAAGACGGCCCTGGAGGAGCAGACCCGCAGCGAGCGGATGAAGGTGGAGCTGGTGAGCAACGTGTCCCATGACCTGAAAACCCCGCTGACCTCCATTCTCTCCTACGCGGAGCTCCTCCGGCAGGAGCCGGACCTCTCCCCGGCGGCGGCAGATTATGCCCGGATCATTGACGAGAAGGCCCAGCGGCTGAACACGATTGTCCAGGACGTCTTTGAGATCAGCAAAGCGGCGGCGGACCAGCTTCCGGTCCATCTGGAACGGCTGGACCTGGCAAAGCTGCTGCGCCAGACTTTGGCGGACCTGGACGGACCTATACAGGCCAGCGCCCTGCACTTCCGGACGGAGCTGCCTCAGGAGGCTGTGCTGGTGACGGCGGACGGCAGGCGGCTGTACCGGGTCTTCCAGAACCTGATTGACAACGCCCTGCGCTACGCCCTGGAGGGCAGCCGGGTCTACCTCAGTCTCACCATCTCAGAAAAACAGGCCACCGCCAGCCTGCGCAACACCTCCCGGGAGGAGCTTCCCACAGGGGTGGACTTCACAGCCCGCTTTGTCCGGGGAGACGCCAGCCGCACCGGAGGCGGCAGCGGCCTGGGCCTGAGCATAGCCAAGAGTTTTACGGAGGCCTGCGGCGGCAGCTTCCAGGTGGAGACAATGGCGGACCTGTTCACGGTCAGCGTCCGCTTCCCCCTGGCAGAATAAGGCCAGCGGGGGGACGGGAGAGCACAAGCATCCCGTCCCCCTCCGGCAGGGGCGGAAAAGCGGCGGATTTCCCCTTGACAAGCGGGGAAAAGGGTGGTAAGCTTACGGAAAGCAAAAGGCTGAGAAGGGAAGGAGCGTTCCCCCGGTCCGGTGAAGAGAGAGGGTGTTTGCTGCAAGCCCTTCCGGATGGGGTCCGCCTGGCGTCCCGAAGCCGCGGGGAGGCAATGCCCCGCCGGTTCCCACCGTTACCGGTCAGAGTGTCCCCGCCAGGGGAAATTCAGGTGGAACCGCGGACCGGCAACCGTTCGTCCTGAGCCATTCCAGGCTCGGGGCGTTTTTATTTGCCGGAACGGAATGGCGGAATCCCCGGAACCGGCGGAAGGAAGAGACGAACCTGTGGAAAAACCAAATCATTTGACAAGGAGTGTACCGCAATGGACAACCAACTCAAGAGCATGGAAAAAATCGTGGCCCTCTGCAAGAGCCGGGGCTTCGTGTTCCCCGGCAGCGAGATTTACGGCGGCCTCGCCAACAGCTGGGACTACGGTCCCCTGGGCGTGGAACTGAAGAACAACGTGAAGCGGGCCTGGTGGAAGAAATTCGTTCAGGAGAATCCCTACAACGTGGGTCTGGACGCCGCCATCCTTATGAACCCCCAGGTCTGGGTGGCCTCCGGCCACGTGTCCACCTTCAACGATCCCCTGATTGACTGCAAGGCCTGCAAAATGCGCCACCGGGCCGACAAGCTGGTCGAGAATTATGTCCAGGAGAACAGCCTGGATGTGAATGTGGAGGCCATGAGCCAGGAGGATCTGGTGTCCTTCATCCGGGAGAAGGCGGTTCCCTGCCCCGGCTGCGGCAAGCACGATTTCACGGACATCCGGAAGTTCAATCTCATGTTCAAGACCCATCAGGGCGTCACGGAGGACTCCGCCAACGAGGTCTACCTGCGGCCTGAGACGGCCCAGGGCATTTTCGTGAACTTCCCCGCCATTCAGCGCACCACCCGGCGGAAGCTGCCCTTCGGCGTGTGCCAGGTGGGAAAGAGCTTCCGGAACGAGATCACCCCGGGCAACTTCATCTTCCGCATCCGGGAGTTTGAGCAGATGGAGCTGGAGTTCTTCTGCAAGCCGGGGACGGACCTGGAGTGGTTCCAGTATTGGCGGACCTACTGCCGCGACTGGCTGACCGGCCTGAATGTGAAAGAGGAGAATCTCCGCCTCCGGGACCACGAGGCGGAAGAGCTGGCCTTCTATTCCAAGGCCACTACGGACTTCGAATACCGCTTCCCCTTCGGCTGGGGCGAGCTCTGGGGCGTGGCGGACCGGACGGACTACGACCTGAGCCAGCATCAGAAGCACTCCGGCCAGGACCTGACCTACTTCGACCAGGAGAAGAACGAGCACTATGTGCCCTACGTCATTGAGCCTTCTCTGGGCGCGGACCGGATGACTTTGGCGCTGCTGGTGGAGGCCTATGACGAGGAGGTGGTGGACCCGGACAAGAACGACGTCCGCACCGTCATGCGCTTCCATCCCGCCATCGCCCCCTTCAAAGCGGCGGTGCTGCCCCTGTCCAAGAAGCTCAGCGCCAAGGCCCAGGAGATTCAGCAGGAGCTGGCCAAGTACTGGATGGTGGACTTCGACGAGACCGGCTCTATCGGCAAGCGCTACCGCCGGGAGGACGAAATCGGCACCCCCTACTGCATCACCGTGGACTTTGACACCGTGGGCGACGAAAGCAAGAACCTGCCCGCCGACAACTGCGTCACCGTCCGGGAGCGGGACTCCATGGCCCAGGTCCGCATTCCTATCAGCGAACTGAAGGCCTATCTCACCGAAAAGCTGGCCTACTAATCCGAAGAACCGGGCCGTGGGAATCCCCCCCACGGCCCTGGAGTTTTGCACAATGAAAAAACGGTCTCTATTCAAAACGAAAAAACCGCCCATTGGACCTCTCTGGCTCCGGTGGTTCCTGTTCACCGCCGCCGCCCTCTGCGTGGGACTGGCCGTCGCCGTGGCTATGCAGTGGATTTCCATAGGAACCCTGCCCGGCGTGCTGGAGTGGGCCCGGGACTATCCCGCCCACCTGCTGATGACCGCCCTTCTCTGGGCCGTGCCCGTGTACCTTCTGGGCGCTCTGACGGGACGGCTGTGGCTGGCCGCTCTTCCCGCAGAGGCGGCGGGGCTGATTCTGGCCCTGGTGGACTACTTCAAAAACGCCATCAACGGCACCCCCCTGGAGCTGGCGGACTTCGGTCTGGCGAAGCAGGCGGGGAACGTGGCGGGCCTGGCAGGGAACCTGACGCCGCCGGAGGACTTCTGGCTGGCGGGGGCGGCGCTGCTGTTCTGTACGCTGCTGCTGGTCCTCACCCGGCGGCTCACCGCCCTGGAGGGAACCGCCCGAGGCCGGTCGCTCCTCTTTGCCATGACGCTGGCAGGCATTCTCCTCACCGGACCGGGAACCCGGACCATTGGCGGGACCCTGGGGGTGGACTTTTACACCCGAATGGACCCGGCGGAGAACCACAGCCTCCACGGTCTGACCCTCAGCCTCTGGCGGGACGCATTTCCCCAGCCCAAGACCCCGCCGGAGGGATATGACCAGGACTTCATGCTGGAGGTGCTGGGCCGCATTGACCAGCTGCTGGAAGCCCGGGAGGCGCCGGAGGTCCAGCCCAACGTCCTCTTCATCCTCTCGGAGTCCTTCTTCGACCTGAGCCGCCTGCCGGTGCTCCAGTACGAGGGGGACCCTCTGGCCAACTTCCACGCCCTGGAGGCGGAGAGCGTCAGCGGAACCTTCCACAGCCACTACCTGGGCTACGGCACCGGCTATCTGGAAATCCCCCTGCTCTACGGGCTAAACAGCCTGGACCTGCCCCCGGGGACCAACATCTGCTTTCAGGACCCGGCGGTCTATGAGCGCTTTGACGCCCTGGCAGAGCAGTACACCCACACCGGTAATTACACTGCGGAGCTGCTCCACGCCTATGATAATACCCTGTATAACCGCGTGGAAAATTATCCCCTGCTCGGCTTCCGCAATCTGTATTTTTCAAACGATATCCAAAAAATGGGCATTGAGCGGGCGGACGGGCCCTACGGCGGGTTCTACATGCGGGACGGCTATTTCTTCCAGGCAATGCTGAAGCGGATGGAGGCGGTGAACGAGGCGGGGAACCGGGCCTTCCTTTTCGGCATCACCATGGAGAACCACCAGCCCTTCGAGCCCCAGAAGTTCAACTACGAGTGTCAGATTCCCCTCATTGCCCCGGACTTCACCCCCGCCCAGCGGGACATCATCCGGGTGATGCTGGAGGGGATAACCCGTGCGGACCAGGCATTAGGAGAGCTGACGGCGGCCCTGCGGGAGAGCGGGGAGCCCACGATTGTGGTCTTTTTCGGGGACCACCGGCCCAATCTGTTCATGCCCGGCGGGGACACGGTGTATACGCTCC
>JAAWLO010000051.1 GCA_022797935.1 Oscillibacter sp.
GCCCGGCGGAAGTTGCCCTGGAGAATGGCGCTGTCCGCCGCGTGAGTGAGGTTGGAGAGGATGGTGCGCATCAGCACGCCCAGCATCTGGCCCAGAACGGCAATGGGGATGGCCAGAGCCAGAGCGGTTTCCGTGCTGGCGTCGGTGAGGATGGCGAAGGCGGAGCAGATGATGGCGGCCATGTTCATGTCCGGCGGGGCCGCCGCGCCAATGACCACCAGACCCAAGCTCATCAGCTCAATGGATGCGCCCACGGCCAGTCCCGTGGGAAGGTCTCCCAGAAGCAGACCCACAATCGTGCAGGTGATGAGGGGACGCTCGAAGTTCAGCCGGCCCAGCAGGCGGGAATCCAGGATACAGAACACGCCTACCAGTCCCAGAATCAGGGATGTCAAAAACATAGGGATTTCCTCCTTGGTTGTTTCTGTTTCGCGTGCGGAAGTGCTTACAGCTTCAGCGTCTCCTCTTTATGACTGGGCGTCTGCTGCATGAAAATCCGGATGCCCTTGTCCAGCAGCTCCTTGGTCTGAACAATCTCTTCGTCCGTCAGGAAGACGGACTGGCCGTACTGCCTGCTGCCGGGGCGGTTGGCGGTGGCGCCGTAGTTGATTTCCTTGAGCTTGGGATAGCCCTCGCAGAAGGCCCGGAGGGTGGCCACGTTTCCGAAGATGAACATGATGTTCTCGTTCAAAGTCTCCACCTTAGGCATCTTGGCCAGGGCCTTTTCCAGAGGGAAGATGTTCAGCTTCACCCCGGTGGGCTTGCTGAGGGTCAGAGCGGATTTCTTCAGCTCGTCGCCGGCCGCATCGTCGTCCACCACAATGATGCGCTGCGCGCTGGTGTGGCCGGTCCAGGCGAACACCACCTGTCCGTGGAGCAGCCGGTAGTCCAGTCTTACCAGTTTAATCATAAATCGTCCTCCTCATTTTCTGCCGCCTGACGCAGCAGTTTGTTGCAGTTCACGATCTGGCCTCGGGCTTCTTCCAGGAATTCCTCGATCTCGCCGTCGCTGAGGGGTTCGTCCGCCGTTGCCAGGCTGAGGGCAAGGCAGGCGTTGGTCCCGCAGAGGATGGTCGCCTGGGGGAACTCTGCCAGCAGTGTGAGCATGTCGTTGTTGACGCTGCCTCCCATCACGTCGGTGAGGATGTACACCGCGTCCGCCGGGTCGAAGCTGCGGAGAAGCCGCTGCGCCCGGACGGTGATGGGTTCCGTTTCGTCCCGGGTGGTGGAGAGGACGTGGACGTTGGGAACTTTGCCTACGATCAGCTCCACCGTGTCGCGTATCCCGGCAGCCAGCCCGCCGTGGGACGCCAGAAGGATTTGATTCACCCTGGATCACCTTTCCTTTCTTCACTCTTTAACGTTGTATCGTTATAAACGTTACATACGTTTCTCTTGAGGTCATAATAACCCGGACCCGGCTGCTTGTCAAGAGCTTTCTTTGCATTTTCCGGCATTTTGTCAAGATGAATAATTCCAGCAGATTTCCTTTGTGGAAAACAGAAAACAGCAGGACCACTTTCCGAAGAAAAGAGGTCCTGCTGACGGCGGAGCCTGTTCAGATTTCCAGCATATAGCGGCTGCCGACGTAGTACTGCCGCCCGATGCAGAGGGGGTGGTTCTCGTGGTCAATGAAATAGCAGTTCAGATGGAGGAGGGCGTCCCCCACAGGTACGCTGAGCAGAGAGGATTGTTCCGGCGTGGCCCGCAGGGCCTCAATGGACCGGCGGAGGGTGTTTACTACCCGGCGGCCGCTGACGGAGTCAATAAGGTCGAAGGCGGAACGGTTTTCCCAGTCGGCCTGCATGAGGGTTTTGAATTGGTCGTAAGGCAGGAAGAGGTTTTCCAGAAAGACCGGCTGGCTGTCGGCGGTGCGGACCCGTTGGATGTATAGCAAAAGGGTGTCGTCCCCGCAGTTCCAGAAGGTTTTTTCGTCTTCCCGCACAGGGACGATTTTCCGCTCCAGCACGCGGGCCCCTGCAGTCATGCCGTATTCCTGACAGGTTTTGGTAAAGCTCACCGCCTGGCTGCTGACGGAGAACTTCCGGTGGATGCGGGGTGTGCTGACAAATGTGCCCCGGCCCTGTTGTTTGATGAGGTATCCCTCGCTGCAAAGCTCCTCCACCGCCCGGCGGACGGTGACCCGGCTGACAGAGTATTCGGCGCTGAGTTCTGGTTCGGTGGGAATCTGCTCTTTGGGCCGGTATTTGCCTTGTTCAATGGCGGATTTGATGTCGTCCTTAATCTGCTGGTATAAAGGGACGAAAGTATTATCAGGCATGACGGGACTCCTTTCCTTGGAAAAGGTATTTGCTTTGCTGTATCATTACAGACATTATATCAATCTATGATGTTTTCTATCATATCGGATTTTTTATCCCAGGTCAAGTCCAAACAGGCATCAAGCCCAAAAATATCCAGACAAAAAATCCAGTGGGCAATCTTATGATTTCCATATGCTTAAAATAGCGGTAAAGGCCGCTGCGTCAAAAAAGCAAGAGACAAAAAGGAAGAAAGAGGGAGAAAAAGGTATAAAAAATCCCTGAAACCAGTACAGTTTCAGGGAACCAAAGGAATACCCAGATAATACCTTCAATTGGCAGGCGTGTTTACCCCTGCCAATCGAAAGTATATTCTAAAGGTATAACCCCCGTATTCTCCTCGGCCGGGAATCCAGCGAAGCGATTCCTGGCCGAAAGCGAAGAAATTCTCACCATAGCGCAGTTTTCGGCGAAGCCGGAAACGGAGCGGTGGTGAGAATTTCTGAGCTGGCAGCGGGTGAAGGATTCGAACCCTCACATACAGAGTCAGAGTCTGCTGTGCTACCTTTACACAAACCCGCTGTATCGACTCAACGGAGCTTATTATACAGAACACATCCTCGTTTGTCAAGAAGTATTTTTCATTTTTTGAAAATTCTTGTCCGGCGAATTTTTTAGCATGTCCGGAGGCAATTGTGCAGCTGTATTGTGCAGCTGTGCAGTTTGATTTAAAAGGACGGCATCCCGAAAAACCGGCCCAAGGAGAAGCTCCAGCCGTCCGGCAGAAATCCACCCGCTGTCCATAAAAAGAAGGCTGCCTGTTTCAGGCGGTTCAGAAAGCCCGAAACAGGCAGCGGCGGCCGGCCGTCAGATAAGCATCCGCGTCAATCTTGGGCCCAGGCGGCTCAGAATCTCGTTGGTGATGGTCCCGTCTGCCTCCGCCAAATCATACGCCGTAATCCAGCAGGGTCCGGACCTTCCTATTATTACAGCGGTATCTCCGCTCTCCACAGCCGGGATGTCCGTAACATCCACAATCGTCTGGTCCATGCAGACACGTCCGATGACAGGCGCTTCCATCCCGTTAATCAAGACCCTTCCCTGCCCGCAGGACAGGGCGCGCGGAAAGCCGTCCGCGTATCCAATGGACAGGACGGCAATCCGCCTGCCGCCCTCTGCCGTATATCCAAGACCATAGCCTGCGTGATCACCCTTGCGGAGCTCCTTTACGGCGGCTACCCGCGCCTTCAGGGAAAGAACCGGACGCAGGTCAATGGGGGGAATGTCCTCCAAACCGGCGCGGCTGCTCAGCATGCCATAGAGAGCGATTCCTACCCGGGCATATGCGCCTCCGAACTCTGGATAGTTCAGGAGCCCATAGCTGGACAGCAGGTGCATCCTGCCGTAGGACAGCCCCTGCTTCTTCAGACTGCCGAGAACCTTCGAAAAAGCTGCCGCCTGAGCCAGCGTGTATGTCTCATCTTCTTGGTTCCGGCTTTCATCCGCGCACAGATGGGTAAAAATTCCCTCAACCCGAAGGTTCTTCAGCTGAAGCAGCCGGGCGATTTCCGCCGTTTGTTCTGCGGGGACGCCCAGCCGGTGCATCCCAGTGTCAATTTTCAAATGAACGCGCAGCTTTTTCCCGTAAGCATTCAGTTGCCGGGCGTGGTCCGCGTCAACGGCTGTCTGCGCCAGACGGTATCTCCGCAGCAGAGAAAACTGTCCCGGATGCGTGTGCCCCAGAACCAGAATCTCTCCCCGGACGCCGTGCCGCCGGAGAACCGCGCCCTCCTCCGCCGTGGCCACACAGAAGGCCCGGACACCCAAACGATTCAGCTCCTTTGCCAGCAGCACCGCCCCGTGGCCGTAAGCGTTGGCTTTGACGGCGGGCATCAGAACGCAGCCCTCCGGCAGCAGGGAGCGCAGCTGTTCCACGTTGTGCCGCAGCGCGGCCCGGTCCAGCTCAATCCAGGCGCGGGCTTTCGGGTACGCCTTGGGCGGGGAAGCCAGCAGAAGCAGATGGGACAGAAGAAAACTGAGGACCAGCACCGCCAGAAAGTGGACGAATGTATTTTCCACCAGCAGTCCGCGCAGTCCTGCGGCGCCTGCGCCCTGCCGCACCAGCACGATACACCAGGGATGGAGCAGGTACACCAACGCCGCCGGACAGCGAAGCTTCCGCCGCTCTCCCCGGTTGAAATTCAGCAGCAGAGAGAAGAGAAACACCATCAAAGGGGGGAAGCAGAGGTACATGCTGTCAAACCGCTGAACGCCCGCCCCATGGAGAAACAGCGCTTCGGAAACCAGCATGGACAGCGAAACGAGGAAACCGGCCAAGGACCGGCGCGATCCCATTGCAATCCCCGCCGCGCCCAGCAGCAGGAACAGCGGAACATAAAAGAGACCGTTCCGGGTGTAGGTGAACACGCGGAAAATCCCGTCGTAAAAGCCCGCCAGGCCCTGGGGAAGCAGCCCGTAATAGCTGTCGCCTCCCAGCCCAATCAGGTACAGCGCCCCGGCAGCCAGAAGGGCCTTTTTCTGCCCCAGGCGGCTGAGAAAGCGGGCAATGGGCACGCCCAGCAGCAGGGCCGGGAGGTACCAGAGGTGATAGAAGCTGCCGTCAAACAGCACCTGCCGGGGGAAGTCCGGGGACAGCTGGCCCGCATACCAGCTGAGGGGCAGGTACAGCAGGACGCCGGTTCCGTATAAGAGCGCCGTCTTTTTCAGGAAACGCCCTGTGGAGCGCCAGCTGTCCCGGCCCAGGAAATACCCGCTGACCATGATGAAATAGGGCACCGCCGTCCGGCGAAGCACTGTCAGCAGCCATAAAAATTCCCCTTCGGCGGAACGGGTGTGATTTGCCACAACCAGAATGACGGCAATCAGGCGGAAATCATCCAGGGCCGGAAACTTTTTGGGCTTCAACACTCCACCTCCTCCCAGAAGGTGAGGGTTTTATGGGATGCCTCCAGCGTCCGCCCCGGTCCCTCTGCCGGTGTTTGCGGTTTCCAGCGGACTGGATGGGGCGGCTTTACCAGAGCCAGCACGCTGGCCGCTTCCGCTCTTCTCATGGCTTCACCGCCAGTTCTATCAAGGCGGAAATCACTTGCTCAAAGGACAGCCCCGCTGCCTTCATCATCGAGGGATAGCGGCTGTGGGCAGTGAAGCCGGGGATGGTGTTGACCTCGTTGAACACCAGGCGGCCCTCCGGCGTCAGGAACTGGTCCACCCGGGCGAAGCCCCGGCAGTCCAGCGCCCGGTAAATGCTCTTCGCGTTTTCCTGAATTTGAAGCCGCTGCTCCGGTGTGACCCGGGCGGGCACATGGATGGCGGAGGTTTTCAGGGTATATTTCTCCGTGTAGTCGAAGAAATCCCCATGAAGCTCGATCTCGTCCGGCTCCCCCACCGTCAGGGTATCCTTGCCCAGGACTGCGCAGCCCACCTCAAAGCCGGAGATGACCGTCTCTAAAATGGCCTCGCCGTCATAGGCAAAGGCGGCTTCCAGGGCGGCGGGGAGGGCGCTTTTTTCCGTGACCCTCGTGATGCCGAAGGAGGAACCGGCCCGGACGGGCTTGACAAAAAGGGGATACCCGAGTGCTTCCGCCCGTTCCAGAATGCCGCCGTCCGTCCGCCTTACCGTGAAGGACTCCGGAACATCGATTCCGGCTTCCCGGACCAGCTTGTGGGCCCGGTCCTTGTCCATGCACAGCGCCGAGGACAGCACGCCGCAGCCCACCAGCGGGATATCCGCCAATTCGATCAGACCTTGGACCGTGCCGTCCTCCCCGTTCCGGCCGTGGAGGATGGGAAAGGCGGCGTCCAGGGGAATCCGCCGGATAGTCCGCCCTTCCCGTACCAGCAGCCCGGGATGGCTCCGGCTGGGGGACAGCGCCGCCGGGGCGCAGGCTTCTGCACAGCACCAGCTGTCATTCTCCAGGCGGCTCACCGGCCCGGTGTAATGAAACCAGTCTCCGTCCTGGGAGATGCCCGCCATCACCGGCTTGTACTTCATCCGGTCCATATGGCGCAGAACGGCGGCGGCGGACTGGAGCGAAACCCCGTACTCTGGGGAACAGCCGCCGAACAGGACGGCAATGTTTAACGGTTGACTCATGTGCTTCCTCCTCTCTTATACTGTGCGGAAGGCCCACAGGTTTCGGATTTGAGGCTCCAGCGTCTCGTAGTCCCAAAGCAGTCCGCTCCGCTGGGTGCTGTTGGGGTCGTTGACGGTAAACTGCCCGTCCTGCATCCCGGTAATCACGATAAAATGGCCGCTGGTGGTAAAATCTCCGGGGCCCACCACGCAGATGATGGGCTGGCCCTCCCGCAGCGCCTGTTCCATTCTGGACTTCATCAGGGGAAGCTCCTCACCGGTTACGCCAAACTGGGCGGAGCCCCGGCTCATGAGGTTCCAGGCCGTTCCGGCACCGGAGACGTAATAGCCCTCCTCTGCGGCGTATTGGGCCACCCGGTAGGGCGTGATGGTATTGTCGCCGGTCAGCCCGGCGGCAACCATGGAGAGGCACGCCGGTCCGCAGCCGCTGACCACTACAGAGCTGGACCCGTATGCCCCGTAGCCCCAGCGCGGGTCGTATTGCAGCAGAAGCGGAATTTCTCCGTCCTCGATACCGCCAATCGTGTCGGAAAACACCTGACCCTGTTTTTCCGGATAGTCCAGGACGAAGTCCAGCATATCCAGATTCCTGGACAGCATGCTCAGAAGGTCCTCCGGATACTCCCGCCAGCGGTCGATCACCTGCTGGACCCGCTGGTCCTGGGCGGTCAAGGCCTGCAGATTCCGCAGGATTTCTTCGCCCAGCGGGGTCTGAACGGTTCCGGCCTGTCCGCCGCCCGCCGGTTCAGCTGTGTCATAGGCGGGCAGGGCGGGGAGCTGGCGGGACAGGGAGAACAGTTTTCCTCCAAGCACAACCAGTCCCGCAAGGCTCAGCGCCCAAGCGGCGGCCCGAAGGATTTGCGCCCTCCGGCGCTGTCTGCGCCGCCGCTCCCGCCGGAGGGTCTGCCTGCTTTCCAAATAAATCATTCGTTCTTCCATCATCAAGAATCCTTTCTTAGTCCTGTCGTTTGGTAAATGTAAAAGCGCTTCGGTTGGGATTGATTCTACCAAACAGAAGCGCTCTGTGCTTTAAGGCGAAATAGCCGGCTCATTAAGATTTTCCTAAGAAAAGATGGAGATTTTGTCATCCTCCTTCAGGCCTGCGGGCGGATGCCGGGCTCCAAAAAAATCTGGACCTCCTGCCCGCGGCAGAAGGTCCAATTTTTGCGTGTCCAATGCCCCGTCAGAAGACCGTCCAGTTGGGGTGGCGCGGCCGGGGCAAATCATAGCCGCGTCCGAACATGGGGAAGGGGGGGCTCTTCTCGCAGAAAATAGGCCGCCATAATGGAGAGAAACTCCGACGCGGACGGTGGGGCCGGAAGAGGATAACCGGCAATCTGCCGCAGACGGGCCCGGTTGGACCTCCAGGCCTGACGGGAAATGGTGCGGATATTCCGCTCAATACAAAAGCGCCCGCAGGAACAGCGGTCTGCCACCGGCCGGTAGACCCGCTGGGTGATGTTGTACATGCAGTCTTCGTCCGCCAGAACCAGTTCAAGTGCCATCAGCGCCTGTTTGTATCCGCGATAGCGTTTCGAGATGCCTAAAAGCCGGAATTCCGCCTCGATTCGTTCGGTATTGGTGATGATGGGGGTGTCCTCCTTTGTATAGAATTAGGTAAATTGTATTTCAGATTCTGGAAAAACGCAAGAGTTTTCTGAAATAATTGCAGAGTAATTCTGCAAATAGCTTGCAACTGGTCGAAACGAAAGAAGTATAAAATTCCGGAGAGGCAGGGCACGGTGTGGATGAACAGACGGAAGCGGGTCTGACTGTATATTTTGACGAAAATATTATACATTTGGGGGCGCCCTCCCTGAAAAGAGGCAGATAAGGGGGTTCAGCATATTGACAGGAAAG
The DNA here is from genome assembly GCA_022797935.1 of Oscillibacter sp. GTDB lineage: Bacteria > Bacillota > Clostridia > Oscillospirales > Oscillospiraceae > Oscillibacter. The sequence goes on from JAAWLO010000051.1 coordinate 8,236, forward strand.
CGTGAGATTGATAGAATAGGAAGTAAAATAGCGTCTTGCGCCCTGCGGCGGATTTCTGCCCTTGCGTTGAGAATCGCAAAGAAGGGCCTGCCTTCCCACGGCGGAACACAGGCTGGATGCGGAGGAGATAACCGTGTATCATTGTCATGTGCGCTTTTACCTTGCCGGGCTTTCCCGACCCCTGGCTGAAGAGATCAAAGCCATGCCGCCCCTGGACCGCTTTACCCATTCCTTTGTGCAGAGCGAAGGGCTGGAGGCGGAGCTGGCGGCAGCGGCGGACGTGATTATTGCTGCGGCGGAGAACCCGGCCGCCGTGGAGCGGCTGTCCGGCGGCGGAGAGCTGATTCTGCTGGCGGAGCAGGCGGACTGGGCGTCTTTTTCCGGCGTGCTGGAGCGGGTGGAGGACTTTTGGCCCCGGTCCATGTCCTGCGAGGAGCTGCGCTTCCGCTTCCGCCGCTGGCAGGAGCGCTGCAGGCAGCGCTGGGATGCCTGGGAAACCCATCAGTTCCTGGAGGCTACCATCAACAGCGTGCCCAATCTCGTGTGGTATAAGGACAAAAACGGTATCCACGAGAAGGTGAACGACAGCTTCTGCAAAACGGTCAACAAGACCAAGGCCCAAGTGCAGGGCCGGGGTCACGCCTATATCTGGGACGTGGAGCATGACGACCCCGCCTGCATTGAGTCCGAGCGGGAGGTCATGGAGAAAGAGCGGACCTTCGTGTCGGAGGAGGTGGTTCAGACCGGGGAGGGTACCCGGCTGCTGACCACCTACAAGTCCCCTCTGTACGACTGCGACGGCAGCGTCATGGGCACGGTGGGCGTGGCCATTGACGTGACCCAGGAACGGAATTACGAGGAGGAAATCCTCCGGAAAAACCAGACCATGGAGACCCTGTTTACCACCCTGGACTGCGGCGTCATGCGCCATTCCCTGGACGGCACCCGCATCCTCAGCATTAACCGGGCCGCGCTGCGGATTCTGGGTTACGAGTCCGAGGAAGAGCTGCTGGCGGCAGGCTTTAAAACGGTGGCTCCCTCCGTGCTGGAGGAGGACCGGGAACGGCTGCGCGGCAGCATCCAGGCCCTGGATAAGGTGGGCGACAACGTCAACATTGAGTATCAGGTCCGCCATCCGGACGGCAAAGTTCTCCATGTGATGGGGAATGTGAAGCTGGTGCAGGAAAATGAGGAGCTCTTCTTCCAGCGTTTCCTGCTGGACATCACGGAGCAGAAGCTGCGGGAGGAGCGGGACCGGGAGGAGAAGGAACGCCGTCAGGCGGCCCTGGTGCAGGCGCTGAGCACGGATTATAATCTGGTGTGCTTCTTTGACCGGGAGGGCAGCGGCACGCTGCTGCGCCTGGAAGAGGACGCGGTGCTGAAGGAGCTGTTCAGCGGAGGGAAGCCGGTCAGCGACTGCCTGGACCAGTACATCGAGCGCTGTGTTCTCGACGAGGACCGGGAAGAGCTGCGGCGCTCCATTGCGGCAGACCGGGTGCGGAAGCTGCTGCAGGAGGAGAATACCTGCTATTTCAACTACCGCACCTTCCAGAACGGAGAGACGCAGTACTTCCAGATGAAAATTGTCCGGACCGGGAACTGGGAGGAATTCGGCGGCGTGGTGCTGGGACTGCGGAGCGTTGACGCGGAGACCCGGCGGGAAATGGAGAAAAAGGCGGCCCTGGAGGACGCGCTCTCCCAGGCCAACCGGGCCAGCCGGGCCAAGAGCACCTTCCTCTCCAACATGTCCCACGATATCCGCACGCCCATGAACGCCATTATTGGCTTCACGGCGCTGGCTATCACCCACATTGACCGCCAGGACCAGGTGGAGGCTTACTTAAAGAAGATTATGACCTCCGGCAACCATCTCCTCAGCCTGATTAACGACATTCTGGATATGAGCCGCATTGAGAGCGGGAAGATGTACCTGGAGGAGAAGCCGTGCAGCCTGCCGGATATTCTCCACGGTCTGCGGAATATCGTCCAGGCGGACATTCACGCCAAGCAGCTGGAGCTGTATGTGGACGCGGTGGACGTGATTCACGAGGAAATCTACTGCGACCGCCTGCGGCTGAATCAGGTACTGCTGAACCTGCTGGGCAATTCGGTGAAATACACCGGCGCGGGGGGCATTGTCAGTCTGCGGATTATCGAGAAGCCCGGCGCACCGGAGGGCTGCGCCAACTACGAGTTCCACATCCGGGACACGGGCATTGGCATGAGCGAGGAGTTTGTCGCCCGGATTTTCGAGCCCTTCGAGCGGGAGCGGAATTCCACGACCAGCGGCATCCAGGGTACCGGCCTGGGTATGGCCATCACGAAGAATATCGTGGACATGATGAACGGCACCATCTCGGTGAAGAGCAAGCAGAATGTGGGCACGGAATTTACGGTCTCCTTCTCGTTCCCGCTGTGCGACGGCGAGAAGCCGGTGCAGGCCATTCCGGAGCTCCAGAACTGCCGGGCCCTGGTGGTGGACGACGATTTCAATACCTGCGACAGCGTGACCTCCATGCTCCAGCAGATTGGACTGCGGGCGGAATGGACCCTGTCGGGAAAAGAGGCGGTTCTCCGCACCCGTCAGGCCGTGATGCGCAATGACAACTACAGCGTTTATCTGCTGGACTGGCTGCTGCCGGACATGAACGGCATTGAGGTGGCCCGCCGGATCCGCAAGGAAATGGGCGAACAGGTGCCCATCATTGTCCTCACGGCCTACGACTGGTCGGACATCGAGGATGAGGCCCGGGAAGCGGGCGTCACGGCCTTTTGCAGCAAGCCGCTGTTTCTCTCGGAGCTGCGCAGCTGCCTGCACTCCATTGTCAGCGTGGAGGAGGAGGAACCGGAGAACGGAAGGAAAGCGGTCTCCTATTCCGGCCGGCTTCTGCTGGCGGAGGACAACGAGCTGAACCAGGAGATTGCCACGGCCATTCTGGAGGAAGCGGGCTTCTCTGTGGAGGTAGCCGGGAACGGCGAAATTGCCGTTGAGATGCTGAAAAAGAACGAGCCCGGTTATTACCGGCTGATTCTGATGGATGTTCAGATGCCGGTGCTGGACGGCTATGGAGCCACACGGAGAATCCGGAAGCTGGAGGACCCGAAGCGGGCGGAGATTCCCATTCTGGCCATGACGGCCAACGCCTTTGAGGAGGATAAACAGGAGGCATTGGACAGCGGTATGAATGGACATGTGGCGAAGCCGATTGACATTGACAAGCTGATGGAGACCCTGGCCGATATTCTGACGGAGTGACGCGTACGCAGCCTGCGGCGGGCGGAACACAGTCAAAGGGATTGGGAGGCCGAGCGTCTTCGTGCGGTTTTTGGAGGAAGGTATCATGAAGGTTTTAATGATCAACGGAAGCCCCCGGCCAAACGGCAATACAGCCGCCGCTCTGCGGGAGATGGAGAAGATCTTTGCAGCGGAGGGAATCGAGACGGAGACTATCCAGATTGGCGCAAACGCCATCCGGGGCTGTATCGCCTGCGGCAGATGCGGGGAGGCTGGCAGGTGCGTGTTTGACGACGCCGTCAACGAAACCGCGCCGAAGTTTGAGGCCTGTGATGGTTTGGTGGTGGGCAGTCCGGTCTATTACGCCTCTGCCAACGCCACACTGGTGGCTTTTCTGACCCGCCTTTTCTACAGCACGCACTTTGATAAAACCATGAAGGCCGGCGCCGCCGTGGTGGCTGCCCGGCGGGGCGGTACATCTGCTGCATTTGACGAGCTGAATAAATTCTTTACTATCTCCGGTATGCCGGTGATTTCCAGCCAGTATTGGAACAGCGTCCACGGCAGGGAGCCCGGTCAGGCGGAGCAGGACGCGGAGGGTCTGCAGACCATGCGGACCCTGTCCCGGAACATGACGTTTCTTCTGCGGAGCATTGCGTTGGGCAAGGAGAAATACGGCCTCCCGGCCCGGGAGACGCCGCAGCGCACGAATTTCATCCGATAAGCGTTCAAACAAGGCGGAATCAAACGTCCCCCGGCAGACAGATGTCTGCCGGGGGACGCTGTTTTCCCTATATTCTGGGGGCCAGCCATCCGGTTCCCCGGGGCCCTGCCTTCCGGATGGCGCCCTCTGACCGGGGAAGGCGCTGTCATTTTTCCCGCAGCTGCCGCATCCGTTCATCGGCCCAGACGACCCGGTTCCGGCCCTGCTTTTTGGCGTCGTACAGCATGGTGTCCGCAATTTTTAAGTAGAAATCATAGGAGCTTCCCGGAGGGGGAACGATGGTAACGCCTCCAACGCTGACGGTAACCCATTCCGACACAGCTGGGTCGTGGGGGATGTGAAGGTTCTCAATTGCCTGCCGGACCTTTTTCAGATAGGCGAATACCTCTTCCGCCCGGTTTCCCAGGAGAATCCCGACAAATTCCTCACCGCCGTAGCGGGCCAGGAAATCCGTCCTGCGGTGCAGATAGGAGGCTGCCGTCTTTGCCGCGGCGGCGATCACCTGGTCTCCGGCGGGGTGGCCGAAGGTGTCGTTGTAGCGCTTGAAGTGGTCGATGTCAAACATGCAGATGGAAACGGGAATCCGCAGGCGGGAGGCCTCCTGCCACTTATCGGCGCTGTAGAGTTCATAGCGGCGGCGGTTGGCGATTCCGGTCAGCTGATCGGTCATGGACTGCCGTTCTGCCTGCCGGCGGTAGTGATACAGCTTGATATGGGTGTTGACTCTGGCCTTGACAATCGGAGTGCGGAAGGGCTTGGTGATGTAGTCCACCGCGCCCAATACCAGTCCCCGCTGTTCGTGCTCCATGTCGGAAAGGCTGGTGATCAGGATGACGGGAACACTCTGGGTAATGATTTCCTCCTGAAGCCGCTTCAGCAGAGTAAAACCGTCCATTCCCGGCATGACGACATCCAGCAGGATCAAGGAAAAGCTTTCGCTGCTGGCATAGCGCAGGCCGTCTTCCGCCGTTTGGGCCACCGTCACGTCGTACTCGTCCTCCAAAATGGCTTTCAGCTGTGACGCCTGCACAGCGCTGTCATCAACGACCAGTATTTTTTCCATATCCGTACCTCTGTTTTTTATATTTGCTGTTTCCATCAAACTCGCAGCGGTATGTATTCTTCGGGTGCGCCCCCGACAGAACGGTTCTGCCGGTCTGGTCCGAAGTGGGTCACGTTTTGGATACAAGAGAGGGAGAAGGAAAGCCGCAAAACCGTCTCGTCTGTTTCGATATGGGGCAGTAGGGAAAACCCGTTTCCGCTGCCGCAGCATAGGGAACTGCCTTGCCGGAAGAGACAGGATAGTCCCGCAGTAAATAAACATTTATTTTTTGACGGACAAAACAGACAGCTCTTCAGCAACGTGCTTTCGTTTAACCACTCGTCTTTTTTGACGGCTTTTCCGGTTTCAAATAGCCGCTTAGCCCGGTGGTCAACAGCTGGAATACCGTTTCCTCCGTCTCCTCGTCGTTGGGAAGCACACCCTCCACCACGTATTTCGCATACAGCACGGTGGACGTGAGAACGTGGAGCCACAATAAGTCCTGATTGATCCGGTTCAGGCGGGGAAATACTTTTTTGAAGGCGTCCACCATGCCAATAAAGGTTTTAAAATAGGAGATATCCCGGCTTTTGTCGTATTTGGGAAAGAAGGCGCTGTCCCGGAAGCGGTGATAGAAAACTGTTTCATCCGGATGCGAGGTCCAGAACCGGAAATAGGGCAGCCAGAGCCCTTTTACGGCGCCCATAGGGTTGGTGAGCATGGTCAGGGGATTGAATTTCAGGTGTTCAAAGATTGCCGCCGCCTGCTTATCCACATAGGTGAAGCACTCGGCCAGCAGCTGCTCTTTGCCGTCAAAATAGCGGTAAATCGCCCCAGGGGAAATCCCCGCCAGCTCACTGACATTCTGGATGCGCACCCCTTCCAGACCGTATTCCCGCACGGCTTTTATCGCCGCGAAAATGATTCGGGTTTTGGTGTCATCCAGCGTCACCACGCTCCCCTGTAATCAGCATTTGAACTTCTGGTGTTTCAGAATGATCCGTTAAGGATTATATACTGAATTTTTCCGTTTGACAAGAGGTTTTTTGGAGAAAGGCGCGCTTTAAATCCAGATAAAGCAGCACGCGGTTTTGGCTGCCAGCAGGGCCGGTGTTCCGGCGGTTCATATGCCGTTGCGGAGTGGGGCCGGGCCTGGGATTGCGTGTTGTCCTGCAGAGGGAAACAACACGGCGTCTGTGGAAAGTCCCGTCTACATACCACATACGGAAAATAATAGATATTTTGTCGCTTTTAGTCGCTGAACGTCGAGTTTTCATTTTTTGCTTTATAATGGAAGTATCCTTTGAGAAAAAGGTGGTTCGTTATGACAAAAACAGAAGCTGCGATTCGTTCGGTGCTTGGGGCGGTCAGGGCAGACATCCGTCCCTTAGCCTATGCCGTGGATATTGCCATTGACCTCATGTTTGAGCAGAGGATTCCTATGGATGATATCCGCGTCATGGATGACATCTATCCAGAGGTGGCCAAGCTTGTAAAAAACCGGCAGGGAAAAAACCCTACAGCCAAGACGGTTTCCAAACGGATTGAACGCCTGGCAAATCTGTATTGGGATACCCTCGTTGACAGAAATCTGATATGGCGGTACATAGGAGAGCCCATCAGAGATATCCAGGCTCCGCGGGACATCATTTTCTACCTCGCTTTTTACGTCCATTTGGGCACTCCCTTCTTCCTTGCTACCCAGAAGCAGCCGGACCTGCTTTTCTGAGCGGGGTCTTTCGCCGTGCCCTTTTTTGGCGTCCCTTGGCTGCCGGATGTTCTTTGACTCTGCTTTTGCCCGTTCCCCAACACGCCTCTGGCCTTGACATTCCAGGACTCCTTCGATATAATATCGTCTTGTAAAATTGCGCCCCGCGAAAGCATTCCCGGCGTGAAGCATATCGGATGAAAGGAAGCGTCAGACATGGCAAAAGAATATAAGATGAGTCAGGCCCGTTACGACGAGCTGCAGGAAGAGCTGAATTATCTCAAGACCACCCGTTCCGACGAGGTGGCGGAGCAGATCAAAGTCGCCCGGGGCTTCGGAGACCTCAGTGAGAACAGCGAGTATGATGAGGCGAAAAACGAACAGGGCAAGCTCTACTCCCACATTGCCGAGGTGGAGGAGATTCTGCAGCACGCGGTGATCGTGGACGAGAGCAGCAATACCGATGTGGTAGCCATTGGCTGCAAGGTTACCGTGGCCGGAGTGGACGGCAAGGCAATGAAGCCCTATTCCATAGTCGGTTCCCAGGAGTCTGACCCTATGCACGGCATTATTTCTGAGGAATCTCCCTTCGGCAAGGCCTTAATCGGCGCCAAGGAGGGGGACACGGTGGTCGTGGAGGCGCCGAGAGGCAACATTTCCTATACGGTATTGAAAATCGAGCGGTAACTCGCCGCCCATCTTGAAGGAGAGAGAGCATGACTGAACAAATGAAGACCCCGGAGCAGGACCTTTCCCAGCAGACCAAAATCCGCCGGGAAAAGCTGGCGGAGCTTCAGGCTGCCGGAGAGGACCCTTTTCAGTTGACCCGCTTTGACTGGGATTTCACGTCCCAGCAGATTAAAGAGCGCTTTGACGAGCTGGAGGGCAAGCCGGTGAAGGTGGCAGGCCGCCTGATGAGCAAGCGGGGTATGGGCAAGGTCAGTTTCTGTGACCTGCAGGACCGGGATGGACGCATCCAGCTTTATGCCCGCCAGGATGAGATGGACGAGGCGGTTTACAAGAAGTTCAAGAAATTCGATATCGGCGATATCGTAGGTGTGGATGGAGAGGTTTTCCGTACCCAGCGGGGGGAGATGAGCGTCCGGGCGAAGCACATCACCCTGCTGTCCAAATCCCTGCTGCCCCTGCCGGAGAAGTTCCACGGCCTCCAGGACCGGGAGCTGCGGTACCGCCAGCGTTATGTGGACCTGATGGTAAACCCGGAGGTGAAGCGGAATTTCATACTTCGTTCCCGGTTCATTCAGCACATGCGCCGCTATCTGGACGAACGGGGATACGTGGAAGTGGAGACCCCGGTGCTGAACACCCTGGCGGGAGGCGCTGCTGCCCGTCCCTTTGTCACCCACCACAACACGCTGGATCTGGACATGTATATGCGTATTGCCACAGAGCTGCCCTTGAAGCGTCTGATTGTGGGCGGTATGGACCGGGTGTATGAAATCGGCCGGATTTTCCGCAACGAGGGGATGGACCCCAAGCACAATCCGGAATTCACCACTGTGGAGCTATATCAGGCTTACACGGATTTCCACGGCATGATGGACATTGCGGAGGGCATTCTCTCCACGGCGGCCAAGGAGTTGCTGGGCGGCTATGAGGTGGAATGGATGGGTCAGAAGGTGGACCTGACTCCTGGCTGGCGGCGGCTGACCATGGCGGACGCCGTGAAGGAATACGCCGGTGTGGATTTCACCGCCATAGCGGAGGACGTGGAGGCCGTGGCCGCCGCCAAGGCCATTGGCGTAGAGCTGGCGGAGACGGCCGACAAGACCTGGGGCAATGCCCTGTACGCCTGCTTTGACCAGAAGGTGGAAGAACAGCTGATTCAGCCCACTTTCATCACTATGTATCCGGTGGAGGTCTCCCCGCTGACCAAGCGCAGTCCGGAGGACCCCCGGCTGACAGAGCGGTTTGAGCTGTTCATCTGCCGCAGTGAGCTGGCCAACGCCTATTCCGAGCTGAATGACCCCCTTGACCAGCGCCGCCGTTTTGAGAAGCAGGCGGAGCTTCGGGACCGGGGGGACGATGAGACGGAGATGCTGGACGAGGATTTCCTGACGGCTTTGGAGTACGGTATGCCTCCCACCGGCGGCATGGGCATGGGCATTGACCGCTGTGCCATGCTGTTGACGAATTCCGATTCCGTCCGGGACGTGATTCTGTTCCCCACGATGAAGCCGCTGGATTAAAAATCAGCATCAGAAATTTGTAAAACGAACCGTATAGCTGAAATATCCGGTGTAAATGCAGTGATTTGTTATGAAGGCGGAAATGCACATTTGGATTTTACGACAGTTTTACGACAAACGAAAAGGATTTGGTATGGCAAAAGAAGTACCAGCCTCATGGCTGGTACTTCTTACTA
>JAAWLO010000052.1 GCA_022797935.1 Oscillibacter sp.
AAATGGAACGGAATGGATGCCGCCGCATCGCGGCGGCGTAATGGAGTGGAATTTTCGACGCTGCGGCGGCGGGGATGTAGCTTAGCGGACTTTGCGACGCCGCCGCTGCGGCTTGCTTTTTAATTTCTGATTTTGGAGATGATTCCAATGACGTACTTCAACAAAAACGATCAGCTGAAACCCGGTTACAACCCCTATATCGACTCCGCTGCAGACGATATGGGAACCCAAATGGATGTCGGCCTCCTCATCCTGGAACCCGGTCAGTCCTTCTCCATCCTTGAACCGGAAAAGGAAACGGCCGTTCTCCTCTTCTCCGGCCTCGTTTCCTACACTTGGTCCGGAAACACCCTGGAGGCCAGCCGCCCCGACTGCTTCCATCACGACGCCTACTGCCTCCTCGCCGGCTGCGGCACCGAAATCACCCTTACCGCCAAAGCCCACAGCGAACTTTACATCCAGAAAACCCGGAACAGCAAACCCTTTGAGGCTGTCATGTACACCCCGGAAACCATACAGACCCAGCACGCTGGCTGCAACGGCGAACTCCTGGGCTGCATGGAACGGGAAATCAAAACCTTCTTCGACCACGACAACGCCCCCTTCTCCAACATGGTCCTGGGCGAAGTGCTGAATCACCCCGGCAAATGGTCCTCCTATCCGCCCCATCACCACCCCCAGCCTGAGGTCTACTTCTACCGCTTTGATTGCCCCCAGGGCTTCGGGGCAGGCTTTGCCAACGGAGACATCTACAAAACCGGCCACAACGGCCTCGCCGTCATCACCAGCGGCTTCCACTCCCAGACCGCCGCGCCCGGCTATGCCATGTGCTACGCTTGGGGCATCCGCCACCTGGAGGGCGACCCCTGGCTGAAAACCCGCATCGACGACAAGGAGCACGCCTGGCTCTGGAAGCCGGACGCCAACGACCACATCTATCAAGGATAAAGGAGGTACCATCCCCATGGACACCATTCGTTTGACTATGGCCCAGGCCCTGGTTCGGTTCCTGGAAAACCAGTATCTGGACGTGGACGGCCAGGAAAACCGCTTCGTCCGGGGCGTCTTCATGATCCCCGGCCACGGCAACGTGGTCGGCCTCGGCCAGGCCCTCAGCCAGGAGGGCCATCACCTGGAAATCTATCAGGGCAAGAACGAGCAGGGTATGGCCCAGGCCGCCGTGGCCTTCGCCAAGCAGATGAAGCGCAAGCAGATTTTTGCCGTCACCTCCTCCGTGGGACCCGGCGCGGCCAACATGGTCACCGCCTGCGGCACCGCTACCTCCAACAACATTCCCCTGCTGGTACTCCCCGGCGATACCTACGCCTGCCGCCAGCCGGACCCCGTCCTCCAGCAGGTAGAGCAGATTCACAGCCTCTCTATCTCCACCAATGACGCCTTCAAAGCCGTCTGCCGCTACTGGGACCGCATTGTCCGCCCGGAACAGCTGATGAGCGCCTGCATTTCCGCCTTCCGCACCCTCACCGACCCCGCCAACACCGGCGCGGTGTGTCTGGCCATGCCCCAGGACGTGGAAGGGGAGGCCTATGACTATCCCGTGACCTTCTTCCGCAAACGGGTCTGGCGTCTGGAACGCCGTCCCGCCGAGGAAGCCGCCCTGAAGGAAGCTGCCGCGGCTATCAAGGCTGCCAAAAAGCCTCTGCTCATCTGCGGCGGCGGTGTGCGCTACGCCGAGGCCCACGACGAGTTCCGTCATTTTGCAGAAGCCACCGGCATCCCCTTTGCCGACACCCAGGCGGGCAAAAGCACCCTGGAATGGGATCACCCTCTGGCCCTGGGCGGCGTGGGCGTCACCGGCTGTTCCGCCGCCAATGAGATCGCCCGGGAAGCGGACCTGGTCATTGGCGTCGGCACCCGCTATACCGACTTCACCACCGCTTCCAAGTGGCTGTTCCAGGACGGCTGCCAGTTTGTCAACATCAATGTCTCCGCCTTCCAGAGCCTGAAAATGGAGGCCATCCCTGTGGTGGCGGACGCCAAAATCGCCCTGCCCCAGCTGGAAAAGCTGTTGGAAGGCTACAAGCCCGCCTACACCCATGAGATTTCCGATGCACAGGCCCGCTGGCGGGAAGAATTGAAGCGTCTGGACAATCTGGTCTTTGCCGACCGTCCCGACTGGACCCCCATTATCAACGATGCCAACGCGGATTCCGCCAAACGCTTCGCCAAGGACCTGAACGCGGGCCTCTGCCAGACCACCGTCCTGGGCGCTCTCAACGCCTGGATGGCGGATACCGACGTAGCCATTGGCGCGGCGGGCTCCCTGCCCGGCGACATGCAGCGGATGTGGCGTCCCCGGGCGCAGGACACCTACAACATGGAGTACGGCTATTCCACCATGGGCTACGAAGTGGCGGGAGCCCTGGGTGTAAAGCTGGCCATCGGCGACCAGCGGGAGGTCTACGCCTTCTGCGGCGACGGCAGCTTCAACATGCTCCACAGCGAGCTGATTACCGCCGTCCAGGAGCACAAGAAAATCAACGTCTGCCTCTTCGACAACGCCAGTTTCGGCTGCATCAACAACCTCCAGGTAGGCCACGGCAACGTCACGCTCTGCACGGAGCTGCGCAGCCGTACCCAGGAGGGCCTGTCCGGCAGCTTCCTGGACATTGACTACGCCAAGATCGCGGAGGCCTATGGCTGCAAAGGCTACCGCGTCCGTACCCTGGAGGAACTCCAGGCCGCCTTTGCGGACGCGAAAAAGCAGACCGTCCCGGTCCTCTTCGACATCAAGGTCCTGCCAAAAACCATGACGGACGGCTACGGCGCCTGGTGGCGGGTGGGCGACACGGAGGTCTCTCAGCGGGCGGAGAACACGGCCGCCTATCAGGACCACCTGGCGCATCTGAAGGACGCCCGCAAATATTAAGAGCCTGTTTCACAACCGCTGTACGCCGTCTGTGAATACAGGGGAAACCCATTCGGATTCTGAAGGAAAAAGAGAGGTTGATTTCCCATGGAAAAGGTACTGCACATCGGCATCATTGGCTGCGGCGCGATTGGCAAGGACCACTGCCGCCGCATCATGGACACCGTCCCCGGCGCTGCCGTGGTGGCTGTCAGCGATTACGTGGCCGCTGCCGCCGGCGAAACCGCCGCCAAATACGGCATCCGCTCCTTCGGCAGTGACTGCGACGGCATGATTCGGGACCCGGAGGTGGAGGCGGTGATCATCACCTCCATTGACCCCACCCATCACGACTACGTCATGAAGACCCTGGCAGAGGAGAAGTGGTGCTTCTGTGAAAAGCCCCTGAGCCAGAATGCCGCCGACTGCGAGGACATCATCAAGCGGGAGCTGGAGATCGGCAAACGCCTGGTCCAGGTGGGCTTCATGCGCCACTATGACCGGGGTTACGCCGAGATGAAGCGCATCATCGATTCCGGCGAGCTGGGCGCGCCTTTGGTCATCAAGGCCTGCCACCGCAACGTGGCCCAGGGCCCGGGCTTCCAGACGGAGAATGGCGTCACCAACGTGGCCATCCACGAGCTGGACATCTGCCGCTGGCTGCTGGACGACGAATACGAGGACGTCCAGTGTGTCAAGGTCCGCCAGTCCGCCAACTCCACCAAGGGCTACGACAACCCCCAGGTCATGCTGATGCGCACCAAGAAGGGCTGCTTTATCGACGTAGAGGTCCAGGTAGCCGACGGCTATGGCTATGATATTCAGTGCGAGGTGGTCTGCGAGAACGGCACCGTAAAGCTGCCCGACCCCTACGCTGTGGTCCGCCGCTCCCGCCCCGCCGGCTGGGACAGCCTGAATCCCGCCGAGTCCATGCCCATCATGACCGACTGGAAAGAGCGGTTTATCGAGGCCTATGATATTGAACTCTGCAAGTGGGTGGAGTCCGTCCATGCCGGGAAGCTCACCGGGCCTTCCTCCTGGGACGGATACGTGGCCTGCGTGGCCGGCGACGCCCTGAACGCCTCCCGGGGAACCTCGCAGTTCTTCAAGGTCGAGACCATGGAGAAGCCGGAGATGTACAAGTAAAGCCGCGTTCTTCCGCAAAGGGCCCTCCGGATCTTTTCCGGGGGGTCCTTCCATCTGCGGATACCTTCCCCGGCTCTGGGGCATACTGCTGCCGCAGGCCGGAACCGGAAGGAGGACGCACGATATTTTCTTGACAAGGTAATCGTTTACCGATATAATATGTGCCGTGCGAAGCGCCGGGAAGCGCTGGAACCGGCGCGCTCCCGAAACAATACAAAAAGGAAAGGATTGGACGACTATGATCTATTCCACCGAAGTGCAGAACATGTGCCCCGTCGCCAAGGGCGCATACCACGGTCCCGCTCCCATCCCCGAGGAGGGCAAGTGGGTCCAGGCCAAGGAAATCAAGGACATTTCCGGTCTCACCCACGGCGTGGGCTGGTGCGCTCCCCAGCAGGGCGCGTGCAAGCTGACCCTCAACGTCAAGGACGGCATCATTGAGGAAGCCCTGGTGGAGACCCTGGGCTGCTCCGGCATGACCCATTCCGCCGCTATGGCCTCGGAGATTCTCATCGGCAAGACCCTGCTGGAGGCGCTGAACACCGACCTGGTGTGCGACGCCATCAACACCGCCATGCGGGAGCTGTTCCTCCAAATCGTCTATGGCCGGACCCAGACCGCTTTCTCCGAGGGCGGCCTGCCCGTGGGCGCTTCTCTGGAAGACCTGGGCAAGGGCCTCCGTTCCCAGGTGGGCACCATGTTCGGCACCAAGGCCAAGGGCCCCCGCTATCTGGAGATGGCCGAGGGCTATGTCACCCGCATCGCCCTGAACAAGGACGATGAGATCATCGGCTATGAATTCGTAAACCTGGGCAAGATGATGGACGCCATCAAGAAGGGCACCGACGCCAACCAGGCCCTGGAGGGCGCCAAGGGCCGCTATGGCCAGTTCGACGGGGCCGCCAAGTATATCGACCCCCGCCACGAGTAAGAAGAGGAGGAATTGAGAAATGGCTCTGTTTGAAAGCTACGAGAGAAGAATCGACAAGATCAATTCTGTCCTGTCTCAGTACGGAATCAAGACGGTGGAGGAGTGCCGGGAAATCTGCACCGCCGCCGGGTTCGACCCCTATGAGATCGTCAAGGGCATTCAGCCCATCTGCTTTGAGAACGCATGCTGGGCCTACTGCGTGGGCGCGGCCATTGCCCTGAAGAAGAACGTGTCCACCGCCGCTGAGGCCGCCGAGGCTATTGGCGAGGGCCTTCAGGCCTTCTGCATTGCCGGTTCCGTGGCGGAAGACCGGAAGGTGGGCCTGGGCCACGGCAATCTGGGCGCTATGCTCCTCCGGGACGAGACCAAGTGCTTCGCCTTCCTGGCAGGCCACGAGTCCTTCGCCGCCGCCGAGGGCGCCATCGGCATTGTCCGCAACGCCAACAAGGCCCGCAAGGAGCCCCTCCGGGTCATCCTCAACGGCCTGGGCAAAGACGCCGCCCAGATCATCAGCCGCATCAACGGCTTCACCTACGTCCAGACGCAGTTTGACTACGGCACCGGCGAGGTGAAGGTGGTCAAGGAGACCCGCTATTCCGAGGGCGAGCGGGCCAATGTCCGCTGCTACGGCGCGGACGACGTCCGGGAGGGCGTGGCCATCATGCACCTGGAGGGCGTGGACGTGTCCATCACTGGCAACTCCACCAACCCCACCCGGTTCCAGCACCCGGTGGCGGGCACCTATAAGAAGGAGTGCTATGAGCAGGGAAAGAAATATTTCTCTGTGGCCTCCGGCGGCGGCACCGGCCGGACGCTGCACCCGGACAACATGGCCGCCGGCCCCGCCAGCTATGGCATGACCGACACCATGGGCCGGATGCACTCCGACGCCCAGTTCGCCGGTTCCAGCTCCGTCCCCGCTCACGTGGAGATGATGGGCTTCCTGGGCATGGGCAACAACCCCATGGTGGGCGCTACCGTGGCTGTAGCCGTAGCCGTGGCCGAAAGCCGGAAGTAAGTTTTTTCACCGGGAACCGTGTCCCTCGGGACAGGGTTCCCGGTCTTCCCAATCCCCGAACATACAGTCCAAGGAAAGGAAGAAATCCCCATGCGAATTGCGGTTACCTATGACAACGGCGAGATTTTCCAGCATTTTGGCCGGACGGAGGCCTTCAAGATCTATGAGGCGGAGAACGGCAGCATCCTGCGCAGCGAAGTAATCTCCACCAACGGCAGCGGTCACGGGGCCCTGGCGGGCTTCTTGGCGGCCCAGAATGTGGAGGTGCTGATTTGCGGCGGCATAGGCGGAGGCGCGCAGGCGGCCCTGGCCGAGGCGGGTATCCGGTTCTGCGGCGGCGTCAGCGGCAGCGCGGACGAGGCCGCGGCGGCTCTGGCGGCGGGAACGCTGTCCTATGACCCGGATGTTCACTGCGGCCACCATGCGCACGAAGACGGCGCCTCCTGCGGCGGGCACGGCTGCGGCGGGCACCACTGCGGCCACTGAGGGACCCGGAACGTCCGGCGGATGCAAAAACACTGTCTGATCCGTCTTTTCTGCAGTAAAAAAGCGCCGTCCCCCGTGGGGGACGGCGTTTTTTTCAAATCAGTCGTAAAGCTCGTCGTCGGCGTAGTCATCGTACTCGGAATTGAATCTCTGGCTCAGGCGCTTTTTCATACCGCAGCAGCCGACGCTCAGGTCGTGCCATCCGCCGATGAGCAGGCAGACAAAGGCGGCAAAGGCCAGGCTGGCGCCAATGATCTTCATCACCATCCGTGCAGTTTTGCTCATAACAGTTTCCTCCCGTCAGTTGATTTTGAAAACCGATGGGATTATCATACACCATTTTCCCCGGTTTTACAAGAGCTTATTTCCCGCAGAAGAAAAAACGGGACGCAGAACCGAACTTCTTCAGGAGTAAATATCCGCAATGTCCATCCGGTCTCCCAACAGGAAGGGCAGGAAGCGCCCCATGAGGGGAATATAGGCCGCCGCCAGGGCCAGCGATGCCATCCACGCCGCCGGGCGCTTTTTCCTGCCCGGTGCGGCCAAACCCACCAGCACGCCCACAGCCCATACACAGACGCCTGCCAGTGCCAGATCCCGCCATCCGCTCCGCCGGAAAAAGCGGGCGGCCGCCTGCCGAACTTTACTCATACACAACGTCTCCTTGTTCCTGAATTCCAACCGGTTTTCCGGCTCCGTATACCATAGGCCCGCCGTCAGCGTCCGGGCTCCCGCGCTTTTCCGCGCTTCCCGCCGCAGGCGAAAGCGCCGTTCCGCCCGGCAGGGGAGAATATACGCCGCTGACAGCTTATGCAGTTTTATTGTATCATATCTGTCAACCCCAAATGTTTTCGAAAGAACACGCGGGAACGCCTCAAAAAGCGCTGATATTCAGAGACTCGTCATCTTCTCCTTTTTCGATCCTTCGAATCTCCATATAATACCTCATCGTTTCATTCACAATCACTTCCACGCGTTCTCCGGCCCGCCGGCCCAACAGAGCCTTCCCCACCGGGGATTCCTTGCTTACCAGCCCCTTCCGCGCATCCTGCCGCAGCGTTGTCACAATGCGGAGCTCCATCTCCCGCTGAAGCTTCTCATGGAAAACCGTCACCCGGTCAAAGAGGCCCACGCCCTCTGTATCCCCCACCTCAATCACTTTGGCCGTGCGGATCATGCGCTCCAGATAGCGAATGCGGCTGTCGTTGCGGTTCTTGGCCTGCTTCGCGCAGCGATACTCAAAATTTTCACTCAGGTCGCCGAAGGCCCGCGCGGTCTGCACTTCCTCAATCAGCTGAGGCCGCAGCACCCGAATCCGGTGGTCCAGCTCCTCCTGCATCTTCTTGATGTCCACAGCCGTCAGTTCGTCGTACACGGTGCATCCCTCCTTTTTTCGCTCCATCATAGCCCACCGGAACCGGTTCTGTCAAGGCTTCCGCTTGACGGACCGCCCGGTTCGTGGTATTCTATGGAAAGAACAACGACGGAGGATGCGCCTGATGTGTCTGGCTGCTTTGCTGGGTATCCGCCCCGGCCTCACCGCCGTCATTGGCGGCGGCGGAAAAACCACGCTTCTGCGGACCCTGGGGGAGGAGCTGGCCGGAGAGGGCTTTCGGGTCCTGCTGTGTACCAGCACGAAAATCTTTCCCTTTCCGGACCTGGAGACCTGGACCGGCTCCAACGAGGAAGCCCTGGGGGAGGCCCTGGCGGCACGCCGCCTGGTCTGCGCCGGAACGCCGCTTTCCGGCCTCGGAAAACTCTCTGCCCCGGAAATCCCCATGGAACGGCTGGCGGCCCTGGCGGACTACGTGCTGGTGGAAGCCGACGGTTCCGCAGGACGGCCCTTCAAGGCCCACGCCCCCCATGAGCCTGTCATTCCCCCGGAGGCAAACCGGACCGTTTGTGTACTGGGGGCCTCCGGCTTCGGGCGGCCCGTGGCGGAGGCGGCCCACCGTCCCGCCCTCTTTGCGGCCCTGGCCGGCATTCCGGAGAGCGCCCCTGTCACACCGGCGGCGGCAGCAGCCGTGCTGCTGGCAGAGAACCTTCCTCATCAGATTTTTCTCAACCAGGTTGAGACGGCGGAGGACCGCCGGCTGGCCTCTGCCCTGGCGGCGCGGCTGCCCTGGCCCACGGCGGCGGGGGCGCTGCAAAGAAAGGAGTATATTTCATGCTGACTGTCATTCGAGGCGCCGGAGATCTGGCTACCGGCATAGCGCTCCGTCTCTGGCGGGCGGGCATCCAGATTGTGATGACCGACCTTCCCAAGCCCACGGCCATCCGGCGGACGGTCGCCTTTTCCCAGGCCATCCTTCTGGGGGAGGCAGCGGTGGAGAACGTCACCGCCCGCCGGGCAGAAAATCCGGAGGAGGCTCTCAGCCTGCTGAAAACGGGCATTCTTCCCGTGCTGGCGGATCCGGAGGGAGCCTGCATCGCCGCCCTGAGGCCGGACGCGGCGGTGGACGCCATTCTTGCCAAACGGAACCTGGGCACCAAAATCACCGACGCTCCCGTAGTTGTAGGCGTAGGTCCTGGCTTCACGGCAGGCGTAGACTGCCACGCCGTGGTAGAGACCATGCGGGGCCATTACCTGGGGCGGGTCCTCTGGCAGGGCAGCGCGGAACCCAACACCGGCATCCCGGGCCTTATTGGCGGCTTTGCCGGGGAGCGGGTCCTCCGGGCTCCGGCGGACGGGGTATTCCATCTGATTTTGGACATCGGCGCTCCGGTAAAGCAAGGGGACATCGCAGGCGAGGTGGACGGCGTGCCCATGCTCTGCACCCTGGACGGCGTGCTGCGGGGCATCCTGCCTGACGGGACGCCGGTGCACAAAGGCATGAAATCCGGGGACATTGACCCCCGGTGCAAGAAAGAGCACTGTTACTGCGCCAGTGACAAGGCCCTGGCCGTAGGCGGCGGGGTGCTGGAGGCAGTGCTGGGCCTCTCCGGCGTGCTGAAATGAGAGGGCGGCTTTTGTTCTGCCTGCTGGCGGCCCTGTTCCTCCTCTCCGGCTGCAAAGCCCCCTCGGACTCCGCGCCGGAGGAAGAGCCGCTCCGCCCGGAATTTTTGGAGTCTCCGGAGGGGGACCCGGAAATCCCGCCGGAGACGCCGGAAGAGGCAGAAGCACCGGAGCCGGCCTCCCCCTTGCAAGAGCTTCCGGAGGAGCCGGAGCCCTGGGCCTTTGTACGGGCGGCGGATTATGTTCCCGGCGTTGTCGAAGAGCTGCGTTATGCCGGGACGGATAATTTTACGGGACAGGTGATTTACCATTTTACCGATGCCTACCTGCGCTACGGCACCGCCCAAAAACTGGCCGCCGTCCAAGCCGCCCTGGCGGAAGAGGGACTGGGCCTGAAAATCTGGGACGCCTTCCGCCCGGCGGAGGCCCAGTTCAAACTCTGGGAAATCTGTCCTGACGGGCGGTACGTGGCCAATCCCAACCGGGGCTTTTCGTCCCACACCCGGGGCAACACCCTGGACCTCACCCTGGTGGACGGGACCGGCAGGGAACTGGAGATGCCCTCCGGCTTCGACGAATTCTCCCCCCTGGCAGACCGGGACTATGGGGACGTCTCCCCCCAGGCGGCAGAAAACGCCCGGAAGCTGGAAGCGGCTATGACCGCCGGAGGCTTCCTGCCCTATGACCAGGAGTGGTGGCACTATTCTGACACCGAATACTATGACGCGGAGGAGGATTTCCGGCCTCCGGCAGAGGAACAAAAAGGAGAGAAGCATGGCTGAAAATGAAGTCCGGCTGACCAAGCTGGCAAAGTGCGCCGGATGCGGCGCGAAAGTGGGGGCCGGCGTACTGGCCCAGCTGCTGGAGGGCATCCGGGTCCACCAGGACCCCAATCTGCTGGTTGGCTTTGACAAGAGCGACGACGCGTCGGTCTACAAGCTCTCAGAGGAGCTGGCGCTGGTGCAGACCGTGGACTTTTTCCCCCCCATTGCCGACGATCCCTATCTTTTCGGCCAGATTGCCGCCGCCAACGCCCTCAGCGACGTATATGCCATGGGCGGCGAGCCCAAGCTGTGCCTGAACATTATGGCAGTGCCCAAGGATATGCCCCAGGAGGCCGTCCACAACCTGCTCCGGGGCGGCTATGACAAGGTGTACGAGGCCGGGGCTCTGATTACCGGCGGTCACAGCATTCTGGATGAGGAACCCAAGTACGGCCTGGCGGTAACGGGTTTTGTGCACCCGGCGAAGATGCTGACCAACAGCGGCGCAAAGCCGGGAGACGTGCTGCTGTTCACAAAACCCATCGGCATCGGCGTTCTGACCACGGCGGCCAAGGCGGGCATGGCCTCGGCGGAGAGCATGGCCCTGGCCCAGCGGATGATGACAACGCTGAACAAGGGCGCCCGGGACGTGATGGTGAAGTACCGAGTCCACGCCTGCACGGACGTGACGGGCTTCGGTCTTCTGGGCCACGGCCTGGAGATGGCCCAGGGCAGCGGCGCGGAATTGGAAATTCAGGTAAAGGCGGTGGACTTCATCCCCGAGGCGGCGGAGTTGGCGAAAATGGGCATTCTGCCGGAGGGAATGTACCGGAACCGGGCCTTTGCGCAGGCGTCGGTGGATGCCGGTGAGGCGGAACTCTGGCAGCAGGACCTGCTGTACGACCCTCAGACCTCGGGCGGGCTGCTGATGGCGGCGGACCCGGCAGACGCGGACGCGCTGTATGAGGAGCTGAAGACGGCGGCGCCCAGCGCCCAGCGGATTGGCGTCGTTCGGGAATACCGGGGTGGGGCCCGGATTTTCCTGCAGGCCTGAGGAGGGGTGGCGGTTTCCTTTCCTGCCCGCTATTGGGCAAAGAATGACCCATTCCGGCTTCCAACCGGGAAACGAGAGAAAAACCGGCGGATTCCTTTGAATCCGCCGGTTCTGTTTCTATATGGGAAAGACGCTTTTCCGTCTTACTTTTTCCCGTGGAGCGCCTTCATCCGCTTTTCATGGTCCAGAATGCTCTTGCGCATCCGCAGGCTCTTGGGCGTCACCTCCAGCAGCTCGTCATCCGCCAGGAACTCCAGGCACTGCTCCAGACTCATCTGCCGGGGCGGCACCAGCCGCAGGGCGTCATCCGAACCGCTGGCCCGGGTGTTGGTCAGCTGCTTCTTCTTGCACACGTTCACCGTCATATCCTCGCTCCGGGGACTGACGCCAATGACCATGCCGCCGTACACCGGAACGCCCGCACCAATGAAGAGAGTTCCCCGCTCCTGGGCGTTGAACAGGCCATAGGTGATGGACTCGCCGGTCTCGAAGGAGATGAGAGACCCGCTGCCCCGGCGGGAGATCTCGCCCTTATAGGGCGCGTAGCTGTCGAAAACGGAGGCCATGATGCCTTCGCCCTTGGTGTCCGTCAGGAAGTCGTTCCGATAGCCGAAAAGACCTCGGGCGGGAACCAGAAATTCCACCTTCATCCGGCTGCCCACCGGGGTCATCTCCACCATGTCCCCCTTCCGCTGGCCCAGCTTCTCAATCACCGCACCCACACAGTCCCCGGGCACGTCCACCACCAGCCGCTCAATGGGCTCGCAGGTCTTTCCGTCGATCTCCTTGTACAGCACCCGGGCAGGGGACACCTGGAATTCATAGCCCTCCCGGCGCATGGTCTCAATCAGAATGGAGAGGGACATCTCGCCGCGGCCCGCCACGTTGAAAGCCGTCTCCTTGTCCGTCTCCGTCACCCGGAGAGACACATCCCGCAGGGTCTCCCGGAAGAGGCGTTCCCGAATCTGCCGGGAGGTGACAAACTTCCCCTCCCGCCCGGCGAAGGGGGAGTCGTTGACGGAGAAGGTCATCTCCAGGGTGGGGGCCGAGATCTTCACGAAGGGCAGGGCCTCCACCGTATCCGGAACACAGATGGTGTCTCCAATGGTAACGTCCGGGATGCCGCTCATGGCAATAATATTTCCGGCGGCGGCCTCAGTGACGGGCTTGCGGCCCAGACCGTCGAACTCATAGATCGCCGTAGCTTTGGCCTTGCGGAGGACCGCCTCCGGGTCGTGGTAGTTGCACACGGCAATTTCCTGGTTCTGCTTCAGGGTACCCCGCTCAATACGGCCAATGGCAATCCGGCCCACAAACTCATTGTAATCAATGGAGCTGACCAGCATCTGGAAGGGCTCGTCCACATTGGCCTCCGGGGCGGGGATATACTCGAGGATGGTGTCGAACAGGGGCTTGAGGTCCGTTCCGGCCACGTTGGGGGAGCAGGAGGCGGTGCCGTTCCGGCCGGAGCAGAAGAGCATGGGGGAGTCCAGCTGCTCGCTGGTCGCGTCCAGATCCATCAGGAGCTCCAAGACCTCGTCGACGACCTCATAAACCCGCTGGTCCGGCCGGTCGATCTTGTTGACAACCACAATGACCCGGTGACCCAGCTCCAGGGCCCGGGAGAGCACAAAGCGGGTCTGCGGCATGGGTCCCTCTGCGGCGTCCACCAGGAGAATGACACCGTTGACCATTTTCAGAACACGTTCCACCTCGCCGCCGAAGTCCGCATGACCCGGGGTATCGACGATATTGATTTTGGTATCGCCGTACTGGATGGCGGTGTTCTTGGCCAGGATGGTAATGCCGCGCTCCCGCTCCAGGTCTCCGGAGTCCATAACCCGCTCGACCACCTCCTGGTTTTCCCGGTAAGCGCCGCCCTGCTTCAGCATCTCATCCACCAGGGTGGTTTTGCCGTGGTCCACGTGGGCGATAATGGCAATATTTCTCAACTGTTCATTCTGCATACTGATTACTCCTTATTATCAAACGGCGGCTCTGCGGCCCCGGCTTCCCGAACGCCGTGCAAAGCGCTGTTATTTCCATGCCGGAATGGGGAGGCTCCCCCGGCGGCCTTCACAGGAAACGGGCGGTTTTTCAGGGGGGACCGGTGCGGCGCGGATTCCCAGCGCCTGGTTCCGGACCGCTGCAGGCGCTCTTGCCGGAACACGCAGCCCGCCTCCAAAGGCAATTTCACAATCTTTTATTATATGCGATTTCTCCCCCCATTTCAAGGGAAGAATCCACAGCTTTGGCCCGGTTCTCCTCAAAAAACCAAGACATCATCACTAAGAACCTGTATTCACCACCGTTAAACGCCGCCTGGCCGGTCTTTTCCCGCCATACTCCGGTTATGCATACAGGTTCCATCACGGAAACGGCCAGCCGCCGGCGCTTTTTCACCGGCGGCTGGCCTGCTGCAGGCGAGACAGACGCTCACCAGATATCCCAGGGGTATTCGGTTCCAGGCGGCTCCGGCCTTGACGGGGGCAGAGGGGACCCCGAATTTTCCGCGTCCTCCCGCAGCAGCAGGTACTCCTCCAGACACAGCCCGCTGTCCCGGATGTCCAGCGCCGCCGGGCGGCCTACGTAGCGGTAGTGCCAGGGCTCATAGCCAATGCCGGTGACCTCGCTCTTGTCGTTGGGGTAGCGGAGAATAAATCCGTATTCCCAGCAGTGCTCCATCAGCCATTGCTGCTCTGCCGTCTCCTCCTGCCGCCGGTCCAGCGACTGGTAGGAGGACGCCACCAGGTCCACGGCCAATCCCGTCTGGTGCTCGCTGGTGCCGGGCGGGGCCACCCAGCGGGCCGCCTCTTTCCGCGCCTCGGCAGGACGGTACCCGGCGGCCTGAAGACGGGCAATCTTGTTCTCATAGAGGTAGCTTTGCAGCGCCTGGGTGCGGTAGGCAGAGCAGACCAGGGGCTGCATCCCCTCATCCCGGCAGGCCTGGAGCATGGCGGTCAGGTCCTCATAGATCCGTTCGTCCACCCGCAGTCCCCCCGGCAGGGTTTTCAGGCTCACGGCAAACGCCTCCGGCAGGGCGTTCCAGGGATTCACCAGCAGCAGCTGCCAGGCCTCCGCCTCTGGAAAAACGGGAGCTGTCCGCCCTTCGCTGTTCTCCAGGGCCTGGACGGCGGAACTCAGCAGCAGGACTGCCGCCGCCAGCAGGGCCGCCATCCGTATTCGTTGTCTCATAGTGCATCCTTTCTTGGGTC
This sequence comes from Oscillibacter sp., assembly GCA_022797935.1. Taxonomy (GTDB): domain Bacteria; phylum Bacillota; class Clostridia; order Oscillospirales; family Oscillospiraceae; genus Oscillibacter. The sequence goes on from JAAWLO010000052.1 coordinate 14,440, forward strand.
CGTGCAGTGGTCCGGCGTGAATTGGTTCCATCATACCCGTCCGCTGTGTCGAAAGCAAGAAACAATTGGTAACAAGGAGTTACAATTAAGATACGATCTCCCCCGAAGGGAAAACCGGAAGGAGCATCTGCCGTATTGCAAAGGCCGGGGCGGTTATGCTATAATGGTACGGAATCACAAACGTCCCCCCAACGCTGCCCCTCTTTCCGGCTCTTCCGCCGGAGGATATCCACATTGAGGGAGGTGCCCCCATGCCCCAGACGAAGCGCTACAAGCTGAATCTTCAGGGCTGCGCCCTGCTGCTGCTCTGCCTGCTGTCCGCGCTGGTGGTCATTGTCCTGGTCTTCCGCCGCCTGACCCCCAGTCCGGAACCGGCGCCTCCAGAGCCGGAACCGCCGGACACGTCCCTGGTCACCCGGGCCCAGATCGACCGCCTGCACTATACCGACAGCGTTCTGGGCGAAATGCGCTGGACTCTCTCAGACCTGCGGCTGGAAGAGCTGAACCGGGTGCTGGAGGAATACGGCATCACCTCCCCGGAGGAGATCAGTCAGTTTCTGGCCCAGGCGGCGGTGGAGACGGCGGCAGGCCGCCACCTCACGGAGACCGGCACCGAGGAGTACTTCCAGAGCCACGGCTACAGCACCGGCACCCGGGGCGCCGGGTATCTGCAGCTGACCTTTGAGTATGGGCAGATGGCCTTTGCCGTATGGATGATGAAAAAATATGTGCCGGAGCTGGCAGACCTGGAATACGTGAATCCCGCCGCCCACGGGGCAGAACGGATTGCGGACGCCTATTACGGCGCGCTCCAGCGGGCGGCAAATCTGGGGCTGGACGTGTCCCGCTGGTCCCGGATTGTCTACAGTTCCCAGTCCGGCCGCCTGAGCACCGGGGCGGACTACATTGCCGAGGAATTCCCTTGGGAGAGCGCCGGATATTATTGGCTGGCCAGCGGTATCAGCAGCTCTTTTTACGAGATTTCCACCTCTTTGAACACAGACATTGCCTCCCGCATTATCGGCGGCAGCGGCTGGCAGTCCCGGCGGGAAGCCTATGCGGCTTTTTACCCTGTGCTTGCGGAATTGGATCAGGACTAACGTCTGTTTTTCTGCGGTCCACGGGCTCTCCGAAAGCGTTTTTTGCCGGAATCGCAGGAATTTGATGGGAAATCCGGGAAGCTTTTTGACTCCAGTTGCCCTGCCGGTCAAAACATCTGCCCCTATCCGGCACTTCGCCGGTTTTAAACAGACTTTGGACCTTGCCAAGAAAGGAAGAATGCTTTATGAATGCACCGTTGGATTTGACAGAGCGGAAGCTGAGCCGGGAGGATGTTTTTCAGGGCCGGATTGTCCGCGTCCACGTAGACACCGTGTCCCTGCCCAACGGGGACACCGCCGCCCGGGAAGTGGTGGATCACCCCGGCGGCGTGGCGGTGCTGGCTCTGGACGGAGAGAACCGGGTGCTGGCAGTGACCCAGTACCGCTATCCTTTTGGCCGGACCACCCTGGAAATTCCCGCCGGAAAGCTGGACCACCCCGGCGAAGACCCTTATGCGGCGGGCCTGCGGGAGCTGAAGGAGGAAACCGGCGCGGTACCGGGGAAGTATGAGTCCCTGGGCCGCATTCTCCCCTCACCGGGCTGCTACGGCGAGACGCTGCACCTGTACCTGGCCCGGGACCTTCAAATGGAGGAGCAGCATCTGGACCCGGATGAATTTTTGAATTTGGAGCGGATTCCTTTTGAGGAGATGGTCCGCCGCTGTCTCTGCGGGGAGATCGAGGACGCCAAGACCGTCGCCGCGGTGCTCAAGGCAAAGCTGCTGCTGAAGCTGTGACAGATGGACGGGGAGGGAACTGCTTCCCCGGTAGAGAAAGGGTTCATTATGGCTGAGGAAAAAACAGTTCTGATTGTAGAGGACGAAAAGAACATTGTGGACATTCTCCGCTTCAACCTGGAGCGGCGGGGCTACCGGACCTTGGAGGCTTATGACGGGGAAGAGGGCCTGCGCATGGCCCGGACAGAGAAACCAGATTTGATTCTGCTGGATATCATGCTGCCCAAGATGATCGGTTTCGACGTGTGTGAAGCCCTGCGCCGGGAGGGAGACAGCGTACCCATTCTCCTTCTCACCGCCCGGGAAGAGGAGGACGACAAGGTTCGGGGGCTGGAGAGCGGCGCGGACGATTATATCACCAAGCCCTTTTCCATGCGGGAGGTCATTGCCCGGGTTGAGGCCAACATCCGGCGGACCTCCATGGCGGCTCCTGCCGGGTCTGCTGCGGCGGACAGCGCTATGCCCGTGGCTGGGGACTTGGCGATCAACACCGACAGCCATCAGGTGTTCCGTGCCGGAAAGGCCATTGATCTCACCCAGCGGGAGTATGAGCTTCTTACCTTTCTGGCCAGCCATCCCAATAAGGTCTATTCCCGGGTGGACCTGATGGAACAGGTGTGGAATTACGGTTATGTCGGCGACGATGTCCGGACCGTGGATGTGACGGTTCGCCGTCTTCGGGAGAAAATTGAGAAAAACCCGGCCAGTCCGGTTTTTATCCTTACGCGCCGGGGGGCGGGGTATTATTTCTCAGTTCCCTGAGGGGGAATCGCTCCCGCGAGGGGGGGGGACTGGGTTTTTCCCCGCAGGGGAACGGGTCTTTCTCCGATAGGGGGATTTTGCTTTTTTCCCGAAGGGAGAAGCCTGTACTCGCCCTGACGGGCGGGGGGATGCCAGCCAGGATGTTGGCTGGTTCATTGCAGCACCGTCGCGGCGGGAGGATTCCCGGCCCCTGCCGGGGCCGCCAATCGTGCCGCATCCTCGAAAGCGGCTTGCTGCATCCGC
>JAAWLO010000053.1 GCA_022797935.1 Oscillibacter sp.
TCTCCAGGGGGAATGCTCAAGGGGGGACCGCAGTCCCCTCTTGACTAGCGGCGGAGGAAATGGAACGGAATGGATGCTGCCGCACCGCGGCAGCGGAATAGAGTGGAATTTTCGACGCCGCGGGACCGCAGTCCCCTCTTGACTAGCGGCAGAGGGAAAGGAGCGCAATGGAGCCGTCGCCGCAGGCGGCTGCGGAATGAAGCGGATTTTCCGACGCCGCAGCGTCTTTTCGTCTTTCATTTTTTACTGCAACAACTTTCTAAGGAGGTCTGAATCATGGAACAACCTACGCTTACGCACTCCGGTCTCCCGGTCTCCCAAGAGGACCTGCTCCTCATTAACCAATTCGCCAAATCTACCCTCTCCCCGGAGCAGGTCTACATCTTCTCTCTTCACCTCTGCGACAACGACGTCGACCGAGACTTCGAACGCTTTGACAACGACGCCCTTCACCATCTCGGATGTCTCCTCCTGGGCAAATCCGGCCTCTTCGACCATCAATGGTCCGCCCTCGGCCAGACCGCCCGCCTCTTCCGCACCGAAGTCATCCAGGAACCCAGCCTCCGCACCGCCGCCGGTGACCCCTATCAATGGCTCAAAGGCTGGGCCTACCTCCTCCGCACCGAAAAAAATCAGGACCTGATCTCCGAAATCGATGGCGGCATCAAAAAAGAAGTCAGCGTCGGCTGCGCCGCCTCTCGCTCCATCTGCTCCATCTGCGGCGCGGAACATGGACACTGCGACCACATCAAAGGCCAGACCTACGACGGCCAGCTCTGCTTCCTGGAACTCAAGGACATCACCGACGCCTACGAATGGTCCTTCGTGGCCGTCCCCGCCCAGAGACGCGCCGGTATCCTCAAACGCTTCTCTCAGGACCCCGGCGGCAGCGCAGACCTCCGCAGGGAGGCCGAATTAGGCCGGAAATATCTGGCGGCACTCCGCCAGGAGGTCCTGCGCCTCGCCATGCTCAGCGACGATCAACTGGACGCCGCGCTTTTCCGCAAGGCCGCCGGACGCCTGGAGGAACCCGAGCTTCTGGAGCTGAAACGCTCTCTGGAAACCCGGGCCGCCAAGCGCTTCCCGCCTGTCGTGCAGCTTCGCCGCGCTTCCGGCCAGCCCCTGGAGGACGCCGGAGATTTCCTGGTCTGACCCGCACCGTCCGAAGCATGGCAGGTATATTCGTTATGCCGTTTTCTATCGAACACGGTCGATTTCCGTCAGCCAGTCTACCGGCAGAAGCTCTGGGACAATCCGGAGGCTTTGCCGTATTCTGTTCCATTCTGTCTCAAACTGAAGGAGGAATCGTATGAGCTATCACTTTGAAAACGTCCGTCTGGAGAAGGACCTGTACAGCCGTCCGGGCAAATCCTTTTCCAAAACCCTGGAGGAGCTGGACCCCTCCGAACACTATCGCGGCACGCCCCTGGAGGGCCTGGACGCCTTCCAGCGCCAGCTGAAGCGCTTCGACATCCATGTCAAAGGCGCGGGCAGCGACCCTGTGGAGAAATTTTTCCACACCACCGAGTCCTCGGTTCTCTTCCCGGAATTCGTCTCCCGGGTGGTCCGCCAGGGCCTGGAGGAATCCGGCATCCTGCCCCTGATTACCGCCACCGTCACCCGGTTCGACGGTCTGGATTACCGCTCCATCACCTCCACCCCCTCGGAGGACGAGAAAAAGCTCCTCCCCGTGGAGGAGGGCGAGACCATTCCTCAGACCGTTCTGAAAACCCAGGAAAATCTGGTGAAGCTCCACAAGCGCGGCCGCATGCTGGTGGCCTCCTACGAGGCCATCCGCTTCCAGCGCCTGGACCTCTTCTCCGTCACCCTCCGGCAGATCGGCGCCTATATCGGCAAAATGCAGCTTCAGGACGCCATCACCGTTCTCATGGACGGCGACGGCAACCAGAATCCGGCGGAGGTCATCCCCCTCACCGGCGGCCTTACCTACGACGCCCTTCTGGACTTCTGGAACCGCTTTGACCCCTACACCATGAACACCCTCCTGGTGGGCGGCGACATGATGCTGGCCCTTCTCCGCCTCAAGGAGCTGCAGAATCCCATGACGGGCCTGAACTTCCAGGGCACCGGAACCCTTACCACTCCCCTGGGAGCCAAGCTCCTCCGGACCTCCGCCATGCCCGCCGGAACCCTCATTGGCCTGGACCGGAACTACGCCCTGGAGCAGATTCTGGCCAGCGACGTGCTGGTGGAATACGACAAGCTCATTGACCGCCAGCTGGAGCGGGCCGCCATCACCTCCATCTCCGGCTTCGCCAAGCTCTATACGGACGCCTCCAAGGTCCTGGGCGGCAGCGCCTCCAGCGGACAGGCGGACACCTGATGCACCAGCTGGAAGAGCAGGCCATCCTGCTGGCGGAGGCCGCCGCCGGGTCCGGACCGGAGGACCGGCTTCTGCTGGAGCCCCTCTGCGCCGCTGCCCTGAGCGCCTGGAAGGCCCGCCTCCGGGAGGACGCCCCCGCCTGCGCGGACGCCCTGACCTGTGCCGCCGCCTTCTCCGCCGCCGCCCACTTTCTGACCGGGGGCAGCGCCCTGGCCTCCTTCACGGCGGGCGATCTCTCCGTCCGTCTCCAGGGCGGCACGGAACAGACGGCCCGGGCCCGGGCGCTGGAACAGGCGGCGGAACGCCTCATGGCCCCCTATGCCCGCCCGGCGGACCTCTGGGCAAAGGGGGTGCCGGGATGACCCGCTGGGTCCTGGAAGTCCTCACCCGCTTCGGCCAGGAGGTCACGCTGGACCGGGACGGCGATGTCCGGACCTTCCGGGCCTTCGTGCAGCCCCTGCGGGAGCGGGACGAGACGGTGCCGGAAACCCTGTCCATAGGCTGGCTGGACCAACGGCGCTGGCTCTGTCTGAGCCGGGAGCCCCTGGAGGCGGGGGATGTTCTGGAATGGCAAAACCGGCGCTTCCGGGTCCGCAGCGGGCGGCCTCACTATATCGGAGACCAGCTCAGCCATTGGCGGGCAGTTCTGGAACGGGCCCGGGAGGCGGGACATCGTCAACGCAGTTGAAAAGGATCTGCAGCTCCTTTTCAACCGGCGGACCCCTGGCCCGCCGCTGCGCAGAGCGCATTTGCGTTTCCCAGGAAACCATGCGCGGACAGCCGGTATCGGAAACCGGCGTCACCACACAACCAAACGGTACGAGGAAAGGGTATGAACGAATTGACGCAATTGCGGGACGCGGTCCTGCGGGCGCTCCAGCGGGGCGGACTCCAAGCGGAGCCCGCCTTCCCGGAACACTGGGCCCCTGACGGAACCACGCCCCTGGCCACCGTCTCCCTGGGGGCGGCGGACGGAAAGAACCTGGCCTTCTGCGGCTACCTGGGCCAGCTGGAGGACGCCGCTGGCCGCATCCGGGAGGTCTACGGCAAACGGCTGGAGGGAACCATCACCCTGGAGCTCCGGGCCCGCCGGGCCGGGGACTGCCGCCAGGCCTGCGAAACCGCCTCCGCCATCCTCCTGGGCGGCCTGCCGGAGGGCATCCGTCCCGGGGAATTGTCCTGGGAGGGGCTGGTCTGGGAACGGGAGACGGAATTGTTTCTGCGGCGGGGCAGCCTCCGCTGTGAGGCCCTCTTCCTGGCCCAGGAGCCGGAGGACGGCAGTGAATTTCTAGACTTTATGCTGAAAGGGGTTTTTGAGACTTGAACACCATCATTCATGAGCGGCCGGGCGTCTACTCGGTCTACGACGCCTCCGGCGTCACCCCGGGCGGCCGCGCCCCCCGGGCCATTGGCCTGGCCGCCAGGGCTTCCCAGGGGGAGGCCGGAAAGGCCGTCACCGTTACCGGCAGCGCCGCCGGGACCGCCGTCTTCGGCGATGAGGGGGACCTGCCCGCCCTGCTGGAGCTGCTGTTTGCCGGAGGCGCCTCCTCCGTCACCGCCGTGCGGGTGGCGGACCCGGGCACTCTGGAGGACTATCGGGCCGCCTTCGCCGCCCTGGACCGGGAGGACGTGCAGCTGCTCCTCTGCGACAGCACCGCCGAAGAGGTACAGCAGGCTCTGAAGGAGGCGGCAGAGTCCGCCTCCGCCGCCCGGCGGGAGCGGATTGCCCTGGCGGGCTGTGAGGCGGAGGCCTCTGTGGAAGACCTGCTGGAGCGGGCCAAGGCCCTCAACTGCGAGCGGGTGGTGCTGGCGGGCCCTGGGGTGCTGGACCGTTCCGGCAAAACCCTTTCGGGAGCTTACGCCGCAGCGGCTGTGGCGGCCCTGGCGGCCTCCGTCCAGGACCCGGCGCTGCCCATCCACGGCGGAACCCTGCCGGGCCTGGGCGGCCTGACCCAGGACTATACCGACGGGGACATTGACCGTCTGGTCCGGGGCGGCGTCACGCCGCTGGAATCCGTGGGGGGAACCGTTTCCCCGGTACGGGCGGTCACCACCCGCACCAGCACCGGCGGCTCTCCGGACGCCTCCTGGCGGGAGCTGACCACCATCTTCATTGTGGACGACGTGATTCCGGCGGTCCGCCGGGCCCTGCGGAGCAAGTTTGCCCGAAGCAAGAACACCCCCCGAAGCCGGGCGGCCATCCGGTCCCAGGTGATTGTGGAGCTGGAACGGAAGCTGGCGGAGGAGATCATCAGCGGCTACAGCGGCGTCACCGTCACCCCCTCGGAGGAGGACCCCACCGTCTGTCTGGTGGAATTCGGCTTCTCCGTGGCCCACGGGCTGAACCAGCTGCGGCTGACGGTGCACATTGAAATTTGAGAGGGGCGGAACATATGAAGGGATTTCCCACCAGTTCGGACATCTATCTGGAGATGGACGGAAAAAAAGTCGCGGTGGTGCAGAGCTACACCGCCAAGGCCAGCAAGTCTTCCCAGAGCGTGGAGGCCTTCGGCGAGCGGGAGCCGGTGGCCACCATTGAGGGCCAGAAGCGCTACACCCTGGAGCTGACCCGGCTCTACGCCACCGACGGGGCCGTCTCCGACGGCATCAATTTCTACGACCTGTCGGACTTCTCCCTGGTCATCTGCAAGCCGGACCGCCGGGTGATATACAGCGGCTGCCAGTGGAGCGCCGTCCAGGAAGAGGGCCAGCTGAACGCCATGGTGGCGGAGAAGGTGACGGTGGTGGCGGCCCGCCGGATTGAGACCGCCCTATGAAGGACTTCAGCCAGCTGAGACCCCTGACGGCGGGCCGCCTCCTGGAGATCTGGCGCTCCTGCCGGGACATCCAGGACCCTCTGGAGCGGGTTCTCCGGTGCAACGGGCGCATCCTGGCGGACTGCTGCCTCCAGGAGGGAACGCCGGTCTACCGGGATGAATTGGACGTGCTGGCGGACCTCACCGGCAGGGAGATGGAGCGGCTTCTGCGGCGGCTGGCGGAGGGAGGCGGAGAGATTCCGTCTTCCCAGGCGGAGGCGAATCCCGCCTTTGACCCGGCCCGCTTTGCCGCCCTGGGAGGACGCCGGGAATGAATTACGCAGCTTGGGAACAGGCCCGCCAGCAGGCGCTTCTGCAGGCCTTGCTGCTGGGGGACCGTCCGCAGGAGGCGGCGAACCGCTCCCCCTCCTCCCCGCCCCAAAACGGGCGGAAAGCCCTCCGGCGGCACGGTCTCCCTGAGAAGGCGGAGACACTCTCCGGAGCGGCCGAAGATTTTTTCGAGACAATTCCCCCGGAGGACGGGACGGCGTCTGCCGGGTTTCTTCCGGCGGTCCCGCCCGCCCCGGACGGGGCCTGGGAGGCCGTTTGGGAGGCCGCCCGGAGACGGGACCGCCGGGCATCCTCCAGAATGGCGGGGCCTGCATCCGTCTCCCAGGCGCGGACAGGCCTCCGGCCCTCCCCCGGCGGCGGGACGGATTTTCCCTTTGATGGGATGGACGTTCCCTTTGACCGGACGGTTTTTCCCTTGGAAGAAGCGGGCTTTTCCGCTGCGGAACCGGAGTTCCCCTCCGGCGCTTCCCGCCCGGAGGCCTCCCGCTTCCCCGGGACATCCGGTCCGGACGCCGTCTCCGGTCCGGCGTCCAACCCGGCAGAGGACATCCTCTTCCGGACACTGCCGGACGGGCAGACAGCCTCCGCCGCCGGGACCGGCCGCGGAGGGCCTTCCGTTTCCGGCGGGACCCTGGCCGGGCAGCCTGCCGTGTCCTCCGCCGCCCGCTGGACGCCGGTCCCCGCCGCCTGGAGCCAGACGTCCCCCGGGGCGGAGACGGAGGCCCGGGCCCTGTCCCAGGCGGTCCAGCGGGACGCCCGGCGCTACGACGGCGGCTTTCCGCTCTACTGAACAACGGAGGAGGAACCCACATGCAGCTGACACCCATGCGCTTCAAAGACTTCACCTGGCCTCACAACCCCGCCGTCTATCGGGTGGAATACCGGCGGCGGCTGGCGGTCCATCCGGTGCCCTTCGGGCGCTGCGTGCTGGAGGAATTGGGAGGCGCTTACCGGGTGCTGTCCGGAGAGGGGGTCTTTGCCGGCCCCTGGGCCTACCAGCAGTTCCAGCGCCTGGCGGAAGTCTTCCGGGAGGGGGGACCCGGCCTGCTGGTTCACCCGGTGTGGCAGACGGAGCGGGCCTATTTCGCCTCCCTGGAGGCGGCGGAGGAACCCCTGCCGGATTTCGTCCGCTACCGCTTCGAATTCTGGGAGGACTGGACCGGCTATGACGCCGCTCTGACGGAACAGACCGCCGTCTCCGGGTCCGGCACTCCGGAGGTCCCCGCCTCCCCTGCCGCCGTGACGGTCCGGCGGGGGGATACCCTCTGGGGAATTGCCCGGGCCCACGGCGTGACCCTGGCGGCCCTCATCCGGGCCAATCCCCAGATTAAGAACCCCAATCTCATCCGGCCCGGAGAGGCGGTGATCTTACCATGAAAGCCCGCATCTACACGGCGGACCACCGCATGTTCGACCTGCCGCCTCTGCTGGACTGGCGGATTACCTATACCGGCGGCGTTCCCTGCGACAGCTACCGGGTCCGCTTTCTCTTCCGGCGGGAGATGGCGGAGGTGCTGCGGCTGGCGGCGGGCTTTGCCGTTCTGGACAGCAATGGCGGTTTCCTGCTCCGGGCCACGGTGGACGAATACACCCTCGGCCTGGACGGCGGCGGCCTCACCGCCACGGTGCTGGGCCGGGGTCTGGCGGCCCGCCTACTGGACAACGAATCCCGTCCCGTCACCTACCAGGGGGTCACCCTGGAGGAGATCATCCGCAGCCACGTGGAGCCCTACGGCATCACCTGCCGGGAGGCGGCCCACCTGCGGGCGGACTCCGTCTACACAGTGGCGGCGGGAAGCAGCCAGTGGAAGGCCCTGGAGGGCTTCTGCCGGGCCTACGGCGGCTTTGTCCCCCGCTTCACCCGGGAGGGGGAACTGCTGGCCCTGCCGGAGACGGAGACACGGCGGATCACCGTCAATGAGAACAACGCTCTGCTGGCCTGCACCCTGCGGGAGGACCACTACGGCGTGCTGACCGAGGCCCTGGTCATTGACAAGACCCGGAACCAGTCCTATTCCGTTAAGAACCAGGACTGGATTGACCGGGGCGGCCAGTGCCGCCGGGTGCTGTACACGCCGGGACAGAGCACCTGGGCGGCCATGCGCTACACCGGGGAATATCAGATTGCCCGGTCCCAGGAAGAGGCCTGGACCCTCACCCTGACGCTGCCGGGCTGCTTCCACGCCTTCCCCGGGGACCGGGCGGAGGTGGACCTGCCCCGTCTGGACCTGCGGGGGGTCTACCGGGTGGCGGAGGCGGAGAACCGGTCCGGCGGCCAGGAGGGGAGCCAGTCGGTGCTGATCCTGAAGCCCCTGCCGGAAAAAACAGCCGGGACGGCGTGACAACAACACTTGTGAACAGGAGGACGTGCCTATGTGGCTGGCAAGACAGCTGAAGCCCTCCCCTGCCGCCCCGGGGGCGGACCTGGGGGTCACCAGCATCCAGGGAAGCCGGGCGGGGGTGCTCACCCGGGGCGAGGTCCGGGACCTGCCGGTCTACGGTCCCGGGGGCTATGCCTGGCTTCCGGAAAACGGGGCGGAGGTTCTGGTCATCCAGGGAGGCCCGGGAGGCGAGGAACAGTGTGTGGCGGGAACCCGTCTGACGGCGGAGGCCCTGGAGCCCGGGGAAGTCCGCCTCTCCGGCCCGGGGGGCAGCTTTGTGCATCTCCGGCGGGACGGGGGAATCGAGCTGCGGGGGACCTCCGTCACCGTCACCGGCGGCCTCACCGTCGCCGGAGGGCTTACGGTCACCGAGGGCCTTACGGTCACGGGCGGTCTCGCCGTCAGCGGCAGTCTGACGGTCAACGGACGGCCCTACGTCCCCCCGGCGGACGCGGATTAGGAAGGAGGACCCATCATGGAACTGGAACTGCGGAACGGCGACTACCGGGCCGACGGCGCAGGCGGTCTTGCCCGGGTGGAGGGCCGGGAGGCCTTATTGCAGCGGGTTTTCTTCCGCCTGACGGCCCGGCGGGGGGCCTTCCCCTTCTGGGAGAGCCTGGGAAGCCGCCTGTGGCAGCTGGGGCGTCTGCCCGCCGGGGAGCGGCCCGGGGCGGCCCGGCAGTATGTGGCCGAGGCCCTGGAGGAGGAACCGGTAACGGTGACGGCGGTGACCCTGGAGGACCTGGGGGGCGGCGCGGCGGCGGTGACGGCGGAGCTGCTGTATCAGGGGGAGCCCCTGCCGGTACGGGTGGCGGTGAAGACATGAGCGAGGAGGAGGAATCGAATGCGAAGTGTGGAGGAGATTTACAGCGCCCTGCTGGCGTCCTTTGCGGAGCGGGCGGGCTTCTCGCCGGAGACGGGCTGTGACCTGGCGGTCCGGCTGTGGGCGGCGGCGGCGGAGCTTCAGTCCCTGGAAATCCAGGCGGAGTGGGTGCTGGACCAGAGCTTTCCGCAGACGGCCCAGGGTGTCTATCTGGACCGCCACGGGGCCATGCGGGGCCTGAGCCGCCTGCCGGCCGTCCGGGCGGCGGGGGTGCTGCGGTTTTCCGTGGACAGCGCGTCCCCGGCGGACCGGGTCATCCCGGCGGGAACGGTGTGCATGACGGCGGAGGAGCGCCGCTTTCGGACCACGGAGGACGCCCGCCTCCCCGCCGGGGCCCTGTACGCCGACGCCGCCGCCGAGGCCCTGGAGCCCGGCACGGAGGGCAACGCGGTGCCCGGGGCGGTCCGCTTTCTCACGGCCTGCCCCGTAGCCGTCACGGCGGTGACGAATCCGGCGGCCTTCACCGGCGGCCAGGGCCAGGAGGAGGACCGCGCCTTCCGGGAGCGGATTCTGGAGAGCTACCGCCGCCTGCCCAACGGGGCCAACGCCGCCTGGTACGAGGCCACGGCCATGGGCCATCCCGGCGTGACGGCGGCCAAGGCGGTGGGCCGGGAGAACGGCCGGGGGACCGTCAGCGTCTATGTCACGGGGGAGGCGGGCCTGCCGGGACCGGAGCTGCTGGAGGCCCTGGCGGAGGAGTTCCGGGAGAAGCGGGAGATTGCCGTGGACGTGTCCGTCAAAGCCCCGGCCCTTCAGACGGTGGATGTGGACGTCACCCTGACGGCCCGGGAGGGCTCTGACGCCGCCGCCGTGGCAGACCGGGCCCGGGAGGCTCTGGCGGCCTTTTTCAGCGGGCGCCTGCTGGGGCAGGCGGTGCTGCTGGCGGAGCTGGGAAACCGGCTCTACAGCCTGGAGGGGGTCCGGAACTACCGCTTCGCCGCCCCGGCGGCGGACCTGCCCGCCAACCCCACCGTCCTGCCGGTACTGGGGGACCTCCGGGTGACGGCGGAACCGGAGGTGTGAGATGTACGAGGAATATCTCTGCCGCCTGCTGGCCCCTCTGGGGGTCTACCGGCTGGACAAGGAGGCTTTGAACCGGGCGGAGCTCTTCGCCCTGGGCCGGGCCCTGGACGGTGTGTCCGCCGGGCTGGAGGAGGCGGAACGGGAGAGCCTCACGGCCACGGCGGAGGGGGAGGGCCTGGACCGGCGGGAGGCGCTGTTTCTCCGCCGTCCCGCCGCCTTCACGCCGGAGGACCGCCGGGCGGCCATAGCGGCCCTCCTCCAGATCGACGGGGACAGCCTCACGCCCGCCGCCATCAACCGGGCCATCCGGGGCTGCGGCATCCGGGCCCGGGCGGTGGAGCTGGGGCAGAACCGCCTGCGGGTGGAGTTCCCGGGAACCGTGGGTCCGCCGCCGGACTTCCAGCAGATTCAGAACATCATTCTGGACATTCTCCCCTGTCACCTGGGGGTGGAGTTTTTCCTCCGCCTCCTCACCTGGGAGGAGTGTCACGGCGCGGGCTATACCTGGGCCTGGATTGCGGACCGGGAACTGGATTGGGACGGCCTGCAGAAAGCGGTTCCGCCGGAGGAGGCGGACTGAGCTGGTATAGGGGACCGGCGTCAGAAAGCGGGAGGGCGGAAGGCCCTCCCTTTTTCGCTTCAGCCCGAATTTTCGGTTTGGTCCCTGCCTCCCGCCTGTCCCGCCGGATTCCCCCCCTTGCTTCCGGGGGCAAAAACCGGTATGATATAGTCAACGCAGTTGAAAAGGAATCACCACTCCTGTTCAACCGGCGGACTCAGGGTTCGCCAATGCACGGAGCGCATTGGCGTTTCCTGGGAAGCCGGGCGCGGACAGCCGCTTTGCGGCTCGAACCACCGCTCAGGCGGCGGTTCGTTGAAAAGGATCCCCCTGGGGTTCTTTTCAGCTGCACCGGCTATAGACTGAAAAGGGGGTGGCCCTGTGCCGCGCAAAAACACCCGGAACACCAAGAACCGCATCATCTCCGCTGCCTGGAGGCTCTTCTACGAGCAGGGCTACGAGGACACCACCATTGAGGATATTGTCTTCGAGTCCGAGACCTCCAAAGGCTCCTTCTATCACTATTTTGACGGAAAGGACGCCCTGCTGGGCACCCTCTCCAACGTCTTCGACGAGAAGTACGAGGAGCTGAAGCGCACCCTGGACCCGTCTCTGGACGCGATTGGCTGCCTGGCCTACCTGAACCACGAGCTCTTCGCCATGATTGACGGGGGCATCTCCCTGGACCTGCTGGCCCGCCTGCTGTCCACCCAGCTGCTGACCCGGGGCGAAAAGCATCTGCTGGACCGGAACCGGACCTATTTCCGGCTTCTGCGGAGCATCATTGCCAGCGGCCAGGAGGCAGGCCAGCTGCGCCGGGATTTCACGGTCAATGAAATTGTCAAGGCCTATGCCCTCTGGGAACGGGCCCTGCTGTACGACTGGTGCCTCTGCGGCGGGGAGTACTCCCTGGTGGCCTACAGCGACCGGATGACGCCTCTGTTTCTGGCCAACTATAGCCAGCACAATTGAACAGAATCCCAGGGGATTCTGTTCAGCGAACCGCAAAGCGGCTGAACCAGCGGCGGTTTTTCGTCCGCGCTTCCGTCCGGTTTGAGGGGATTGATTTTCCTGGACTCCACGGGGCGGTATGGAAATCCGGTATGGAACGCATTCTATACCGGATTCTGTATTTCATTCTTGTCAAAAGTGTGCTATGATAGCTCTCACTGAACAGAAAGGGAGAGAAATCTATGAGTACCGCACAAATCTGTATTATGGCCACCATTGTCCTGTATCTGTGTCTTGTCATTCTGACGGGCATCCTGATTGGCCGCCGTTCCAAGAAGAGCGCCGAGGGCTTCTACCTGGGCGGACGGGGCATGGGTCCCCTGGTCACGGCCATGAGCGCCGAGGCCTCCGACATGAGCAGCTATCTGCTGATGGGCATCCCCGGTCTGGCCTACCTCTCCGGCGTGGCGGACGCCAGCTGGACGGCCATCGGCCTGGCCTTCGGCACCTATCTGAACTTCCTGCTGGTGGCGAAAAAGCTCCGGCGCTACAGCGTGCGTCTGGACGCCATCACCATTCCGGGCTTCATCTCCAAGCGCTACGGGGAGAAGAAGCCGGTCATCATGTGCATTGCCGCCCTGATTATCCTGATTTTCTTTGTGCCCTATGTGGCCTCGGGTCTGGCGGCAATCGGGAAGCTCTTCAACAGCCTCTTCGGCTGGGACTACATGCTGGCCGTGGTGGTGGGCGCTGTGGTCATCATCAGCTACACCTCTGTGGGCGGCTTCAGCGCCGTGGCCACCATGGACCTGATTCAGTCCATCATCATGACCTGCGCCCTGGCGGTGATTGTGGTCTTCGGCATTGTGCAGGCGGGAGGGCTGGACGCGGTCCTTGCCCACGCCCAGACGCTGCCGGGCTTCTTCAGCTTCACGGAGACCTACAATGCCGCCTCCGGCGCGGCGGAGCCCTACGGCTTCATCCGCATCATCTCCATGATGGCCTGGGGCCTGGGCTATTTCGGCATGCCCCACATTCTGGTGCGCTTCATGGCCATCCGGGATGAAGAGGAGCTGACCCTGTCCCGGCGGATTGCGGGCACCTGGGTAGTGATTTCCATGGGCGTGGCGGTGTTGATCGGCATTGTGGGCCACGCGGTATCCGCCGCCGGACGGGTTCCCTTCCTGGAGGGCAGCGCCACGGAGACGATTATCGTGAGCCTGTCCAACCTGCTGTCGGGCTACGGCATCTTCCCGGCCATCATTGCGGGCTGCATTCTGGCGGGCATTCTGGCGGCCACCATGTCCACGGCGGACAGCCAGCTGCTGGCGGCCTCCTCCGCCTTCTCGGAGAATCTGGTGCAGGAGGTGCTGGGCTTCAAGCTGACGGAGAAGCAGACCATGCTGATTGCCCGGCTGACGGTGGTGGTGATTGCGCTGATTGCCATCTTCCTGGCGGCGGACCCCAACAGCAATGTATTCCAGATTGTGTCCTTTGCCTGGGCGGGCTTCGGCGCGGCCTTCGGACCGGCGATTCTGTGCGCGCTGTATTGGAAGCGGAGCAACCGGCAGGGCATCATGGCGGGGCTTGTGGCCGGCGGCGTGATGATTTTTGTCTGGAAGTTCCTGGTGCGGCCCATGGGCGGCGCCCTGGATATTTATGAGCTGCTCCCGGCCTTTGTGGTGGGACTGGCAGCCATTGTGATCGTCAGCCTGCTGACCCCCGCGCCCAGCGCCGATGTGGAGAAGATGTTTGACGAGGTGCAGAAGCAGTAAGGCGGCGGGAGGCGAAGCCGTTTCGCTTTTCCGCAAAGCGGCAGGGCCTCCCCCGGGATCTCCACGAAGAACGAAGCCAAAACCGCCTGGGGCCAAGTTCCCGGGCGGTTTTTAGCAGTTTCCTCTTGACAAACGGGGAATGTACCCGTACAATAGGACCTTGAAAGACCATGAAGGGAAACAGGCGGCACTTCCCGCCTCAGAGAGCCGGCGGATGGTGCGAGCCGGTGGGGGAAGGCTGAACTGGCTGGTCCTGGAGTCTCCCGTTCGAAAGGTAGGGCGGGACGGAATGGCCTCCGTTAGCGGGCATCGAGGGTTCTGGAAACCAGGACTGAACAGGGTGGTACCGCGTTTTTTCGACGCCCCTGGCCGGATAGGCTGGGGGCGTTTCGGCGTCGCAAAGTCCGCTAAGCTACATCCTCGCCGCCGGCCTGCGGCCTCTGGCGAGGATTCCGCCCGCTCCCTTGCTCCGCCTCTAATCAAGAGGGGACTGCGGTCCCCCCTTGAGCATTCCCCCTACCCTGCGGGGGAAGGACGAAGGACGAGAGACGATGGACGGGGGATTTTTGCGGGGGCTCTGCTTTCTCTTGGGGGGATTCTTTTTGGGCTGTTTTTCGGTTGCCTGCTTTATGAGAGGAGTGTAACGCTGTGTTCCTGGATGTTTTCTTTCCTACTGTATTTTCCCTTCTGTTCCCGCTGGTATTTGTACTGGTGGTCGGTTCCTTTCTGGCGGTTATCATTCGCGGCGTCCGGACCTGGAGCAGGAACAACGCATCCCCCCGGCTGACCGTTTCCGCTCAAGTAGTCACCAAGCGCAGCCACGTCTCCCGGCATCACAGCCAGCACGGAGCCCCTCGCTCCCGCACCTCTTATTACGTCACCTTTCAGGTGGAGAGCGGTGACCGGCTGGAACTGCCCCTCAGCGGCCCCGCGTACGGAATGCTGGCGGAGGGGGACCGGGGCAGTCTGACCTTCCAGGGAACGCGCTATCTGGGCTTCCAGCGGGAATGAGGATGGGAGGCCTGTTTTGAAATTCCTGAGAAGATCCCTTTGGGCCATCCTTCTGATATTGACTTGGCAGCTCGCCGTTCTGATCGTTCAGGAGTGCACTCTCTATCTTCCCCGAGGGCTGCTGCGGTTTTTCACCGGGTCTGCATTTGGCAGATTTCTATTTGAGCTGTTCCTGAATCTCGCAGCGCTGGGCATTGTCTATGGCCTTCAGAGAGGGATTCAGCGTTTATATCTGCAGTCCAAGGGTCAGAATGGGCCTGTACCAACTCCCCGTCCCCAGCGGGAGCCCCCCGCCCAGCGGACCGTTCCCGCCGCCGTGACCGGCAAGCGGACCAAGACCATGCAGCGGCCCAGGAGCCGCCCAGAGCTTTCTTATCATATAGGCTTCCGGCTGGCGGACGGGCAGGAAGTCTGGCTGAGCGTCCGCCAGCCGGAATACCGCCGCCTCTCGGAGGGGGACCAGGGTCAGCTGACCTTCCGGCCGGAGGCGCCCCTTCCCGAACGGAGATATGTTTCCTTTCTGAGAGACGGGGAGGGCGTCAGCGGGCTCTGAGGGCCCAAACAGCAAGCTTCTGAAAAGGTTTCCGTGAATCAGTGAAATAAAGGAGAACGCATGATGAAATACGATTTTAACGCCATTGAAAAAAAGTGGCAGGCCAAGTGGCTGGAGGAAAAGCCCTTCACCGCCGTCAACGGGGACACGAGCCGCGAGAAGTTCTTCGGCCTCATTGAGTTCCCCTATCCCTCCGGCCAGGGCCTTCATGTGGGACACGCCCGGCCCTTCACCGCCATGGACATCATCTGCCGGAAGAAGCGGATGCAGGGTTACAACGTCCTCTTCCCCATTGGCTATGACGCCTTCGGCCTCCCCACGGAGAACTACGCCGTCCAGAACCACATCCACCCCGCCAAGGTCACCCACGACAACGTGTCCAACTTCCGCAAGCAGCTTCAGATGCTGGGCTACTCCTTCGACTGGGACCGGGAGGTCAACACCACCGACCCCGATTACTACAAGTGGACCCAATGGATCTTCCTTCAGATGTTCAAGAAGGGCCTGGCTTACAAGGCCTCCATGCCCGTAAACTGGTGCACCAGCTGCAAAATCGTTCTGGCCAACGAAGAGGTTGTGGAGGGCGTCTGTGAGCGCTGCGGCGGCGATGTCATCCGCAAGGAGAAGTCCCAATGGATGCTGGCCATCACCAAGTACGCGGACCGTCTCATTGACGACCTGGAGGATGTGGACTTCATCAACCGCGTCAAGATTCAGCAGCGCAACTGGATTGGCCGGTCCGAGGGCTGTGAGCTCACCTTCCAGACCAACACGGAGGACACTGTCAGCGTCTACACCACCCGGGCCGACACCCTCTTCGGTGTCTCCTACGTGGTCATTTCTCCGGAACATCCCCTGCTGAACAAATGGAAGGACCGCATTGCCAACTGGGACGCCGTAGCCGCCTATCAGGCTGAGGCCGCCCGGAAATCCGACTTCGAGCGGGGCGAGCTCAACAAGGACAAGACCGGCGTCCGTCTGGAGGGCATTGAGGTTCTCAACCCCGTCACCGGAGAGGCCGTACCCATGTTTGTCTCGGACTATGTACTCATGGGCTATGGCACCGGCATTGTCATGGGCGTGCCCGGCCACGACCAGCGCGACTGGGAATTTGCCACGAAATTCGGTCTGCCCATCATCCCCGTGGTAGAGGGCGGCGACATCAGCAAGTGCGCCTACACCGCCAAGGACGACGGCATTATGATCAACTCCGGCTTCATGAACGGCATGACGGTCCGGGAGGCCATCCCAGCCATGAAGGAGTACGCCGTGGAGCACGGCTTCGGCGAAAAGAAAACCAACTTCAAGCTGCGGGACTGGGTCTTCAGCCGCCAGCGCTACTGGGGCGAGCCGATTCCCCTGGTGAACTGCAAGAAATGCGGCTGGGTTCCCCTGCCGGAGGACCAGCTGCCCCTGCTCCTTCCCGAGGTGGAGAGCTACGAGGTCACGGACACCGGCGAGAGTCCCCTGGCGAAAATGACCGATTGGGTGAACACCACTTGTCCCCAGTGCGGCGGCCCCGCCCAGCGGGAGACGGACACCATGCCCCAGTGGGCTGGTTCCTCCTGGTATTTCCTCCGGTATATGGACCCCCACAATGACAAGGCCCTGGCCAGCAAGGAGGCGCTGGACTACTGGTCTCCCGTGGACTGGTACAACGGCGGCATGGAGCACACCACTCTGCATCTGCTCTACAGCCGCTTCTGGCACAAGTTCCTCTATGACATTGGCGTCGTCCCCACGAAGGAGCCCTATGCCCGGCGCACCAGCCACGGCATGATTCTGGGTGAAGGCGGCGAGAAGATGTCCAAATCCCGGGGCAACGTGGTGAATCCCAACGACATTGTCGCCCAGTACGGCGCGGACACCATGCGTCTGTATATTATGTTTGTCGGCGACTTTGAACAGGCGGCCACCTGGTCCACGGAGGCGGTAAAGGGTTCGAAGCGCTTCCTGGACCGTGTCTGGAACCTGGCGGAGAACGCCAAGGACGGCCCGAACCTCTCCCCGGTCAACGAGGCGGTTCTGCACCGCGCCATCAAGAAGGTGACCGGCGACATTGACAGCCTGAAGATGAACACGGCCATAGCGGCCATGATGACGGCGGTCAACGAGCTCATGGCCAACGGCGTCACGAAAGGCGACATGAAGGTTTTGATTCAGCTCCTGAATCCCTTTGCGCCCCACATCACGGAAGAGCTGTGGGAGCGGTTCGGCTTCGCGGCGGAGACGGGGAAGATGTGCTGCCAGAGTGATTGGCCGGTCTACGACGCCAGCAAGACGGTTGCGGCTGCGGTTGAGTTTGCGGTGCAGGTAAACGGCAAGCTGAAGGGCACGGTTTCCATGCCCACGGACAGTGAGGAAGCCGCCGTAGTGGAAGCCGCCCTGACGGTGGGGAAGGTACAGAAGGCCGTTGCCGGGATGAAGGTTGTGAAGACGATTTTCGTAAAGAACCGGCTGGTAAATCTGATTGTAAAGCCCTGAGTTTTCGGAAGCGGGACGGTTTGGGGCGGGGCGCGGTCCCTGCCCGCCGTCCCGCGTTTTTGAGAGGTCAGCCTGGGTTTCGCTTTGTTTCCGGGCGGTTTTGAAGACGGTTTGGCCCCCGTCAGCCCGGCCTTCCCTCCGCTTCCCGGCGCTTTTGGGAAGACGCTTTAGGCCTCGTCGGCCCGGCCTGCCCTCCGCTTT
>JAAWLO010000054.1 GCA_022797935.1 Oscillibacter sp.
AAACCCGCCCTTAACCGGGACCATCCCCGCGACGGTAAACCCGCCTTTGGCAAGGACCGTCCCCGCGATGGCAAACCCGCCCTTAACCGGGACCATCCCCGCGACGGTAAACCTGCCTTTGGCAAGGACCGCCCCCGCAACGGCAAACCCGCCTTTAACAGGGACCACCCCCGCGACGGTAAACCCGCCTTTGGCAAGGACCGTCCCCGTGGCGGTAAGCCTGCTTTCAGCAAGGACCGCCCCCGCGACGGTAAGTCCTCCTTTAACAAGGACCATCCCCGCAAAGGAAAACCCGCTTTCAGCAAAGACCGCCCTTACAGCGGAAAACCCTCCTCCAACAACGGCTGGCCGGGAAAACGCTCTCCCGGCGGCCGGCGGGGCGGGGGGCGCTGAGGTGCTCCCGCGTAATACCGGGCCTCGCCAGCCCGTTTTGAATGATAAAATTTCTCCGCTTATGAGTCCGTCTGAAAGCCGGCGGACCGTTTCGCCGGTTTTCAAACGGGCTCCTGAAGCGGAAGCAAAGAGGTGTTTTGATTGGCTATTGAAAAATACAGAGTCCATGAGGTGGCGAAGGACTTCGGTCTTCCCACAAAAACCATTACGGAAATCCTGACCAAGTACGGTACAACTCCCAAGAACCACATGCAGGTTCTGACAGAACGGGAGCTGTCCATCCTCTTCGACAGTCTGACCCAAACCCATCCCGTCTCGGATATCCAGGTAATTTTCAGCGAGACCTATCAGGAGGCAAAGGCCGCCCCGGCGGAAAAGAAGCCCGTCCCCCAGAAGACGGTCCAGCCCGCCGGAAAACCGGCTCCGCGGCCTTCGCAGCCCGCTCCCAGCCAGCAGCCGGCTGCTTCCGGCGGACAGCGCCAGCCCTCTCAGCGTCCTTCCGGGCAGCAAGGGCCCGCTGCCAGACCCGCCGCCTCCCAGAACACACAGCAGAGCCAGCCGGTACAGACCCCCGCCAGCCGGGTGCCGCAGAAGAAAATTGTGGACACCCGAAAGGGCGGCGATGTGAATCTGGCCAAGTACGACGAACGCCTGGAGACCCTGGGCGGCCAGCAGGGCGAACGGATGCAGCGCCAGCAGCGCGGCGGCCGGGAAAAGGTCCGCAGCGGCCAGCGCCGGGGCGGTCCCGTGTTCTCCAACAAGCGCCGCCAGGACGAGCAGGAGCGGATGCGCCGCCTTCAGCTGGAAATCGCCAAGAAAGCCCCCGTCAAGGTTCAGATTCCCGACGAGATCTCCGTGGGCGAACTGGCCAGCCGCATGAAGAAAACCGGCGCAGAGGTCGTAAAGGCCCTGATGAAGAACGGCATCATGGCCTCCCTGCCCCAGATGATCGACTACGACACCGCCGCCTTTATCGCCGAGGAAATGGGCTGCAAGGTGGAGAAGGAAGTCGTCGTCACCATTGAGGAGCGTCTGATTGACGTCTCCGAGGACAAGGCGGAGGACCTGGTTCCCCGGGCCCCTGTGGTAGTGGTCATGGGCCACGTGGACCACGGCAAGACCTCCCTGCTGGATACGATTCGGAATACCTCCGTGGCCTCCGGCGAGGCCGGCGGCATCACGCAGCACATCGGCGCCTATCAGGTGCAGGTAAACGGCAAGCCGATTACCTTCCTGGACACCCCCGGCCACGAGGCCTTCACCTCCATGCGGGCCCGGGGCGCTATGGTGACGGATATCGCCATTCTCATGGTAGCAGCGGACGACGGCATCATGCCGCAGACCATTGAGTCCATCAGCCACGCCAAGGCCGCCAACATTCCCATTGTGGTCGCCGTCAACAAAATTGATAAGGAAAACGCCAACCCCGATAAGGTCATGCAGCAGCTGACCGAGCACGGTCTGGTTCCCGAAGACTGGGGCGGCGAGACCATCTGCTGCAAGGTCTCTGCCAAAAAGAACATCGGTATTGACAACCTTTTGGAGATGGTAACCCTTACCGCTGAAATGGCGGAGCTGAAAGCCAACCCCAACCGGGCGGGCCAGGGTACGGTTATCGAAGCCCGCCTGGACAAGGGCCGTGGCCCAGTTGCTACCCTGCTGGTCCAGAACGGCACCTTGAAGCAGGGAGATATCATCATTGCCGGCACCGCCGTAGGCCGCGTTCGGACCATGCTGGACTACAAGGGCAGCCGCCTTACGGAAGCGGGTCCCTCCGTCCCCGTGGAAATCGCGGGCCTCAGCGAGGCTCCTTCCGCCGGTTCTCCCTTCTTCGCTGTCAGCGATGAGCGGATGGCCCGGGAGCTGGTGGAGCAGCGCAAGGCCGAGGAGCGGGCAAAAGCTGCCGCGCCGGTGCAGAAGGTCAGCCTGGAAAACCTCTTCGACCAAATCCAGGCGGGCGAGCGGAAGGAATTGGCCCTCATTGTCAAGGCCGACGTACAGGGCAGCGTGGAAGCCGTGAAGGCCTCCCTGGAAAAACTCTCCAACGACGAGGTCAACGTCCGGGTCATTCACGGCGGCGTAGGCGCGGTGAACGAATCCGACGTGATGCTGGCCTCCTCTTCCAACGCCATTATTGTGGGCTTTAACGTTCGGCCTGACGCCGCCGCCCGGGACGGTGCAGCCCGGCAGAACGTGGATATGCGGATGTACCGGGTGATTTACGACTGCATTGACGAAATCACCGCCGCTATGAAGGGCATGCTGGCCCCGAAATACCGGGAGGCCCTGCTTGGCCACGCGGAAGTCCGGCAGACCTACAAGGTCTCGGGCATCGGCACCGTGGCCGGCTGCTACGTGCAGGACGGCAAGCTGCTGCGGAACTGCTCTGTGCGGCTGGTGCGGGACGGCATCGTCATTCACGAGGGACAGCTGGCGTCTTTGCAGCGCTTTAAGGATGCGGTGAAGGAAGTGGCCAGCGGCTACGAATGCGGTCTGACCATTGAGAAATTTAATGATATTAAAGACGGCGATATCGTGGAAGGCTATACGATGGAGGAAATCCCGCAGTAAACGGACAAAGGGAGGGCGGGCGAAGCCCGTCCTCCCTCTTTCGCGGCATTTTACCTATTTTCTGAGGTATTGCTGCTGATTCTGTTTGGTCTTTCCATGCTCCGTCATCAGACTGGACCCGGCGCCCTGGGCGTAAACGTAAAAAACCGAGCCCAGCTGAATCCGGATTCCCGTGGGAATCCGCTTCCACTCAAATCCCCGGAACAGTTCCCGCACCGTAAAGATTTCGCCGGGCTGCACATCCTGGAGCGCCGCCTGGGCTGCCAGCAGCAGGGTATTCACGTCGGTATTGGCTGTAATGGCCATGGGATCCTCCTCCTTTATGTCCTCTCGCTCTTCATCTAGCTAGATAACTAGCTATAGGCAGTATAGCACGATTTGCTTCTTTGTCAACCCAATTTTAAAATGTTTTAAAGGAGGCTGTATCATGTCCTCAAACCGTATTGGCCGCATCAACGAAGAAATCCAGCGGGAACTGGCGGAACAGTTCCGCCGTCTGAAAGATCCCCGCGTTTCCGGAACCGGCATGGTCTCCATTACCCGTGTGGATACCACCGGGGACCTGCGCTATGCCCGGGTCTATGTGAGCGTTCTGGATAAGACACAGGAACAAGATGTTCTCAAAGGTCTGAAGTCCGCGTCCAGCTTCCTTCGCCGGGAACTGGGCCGCACGCTCCAGCTGCGCTATACCCCAGAACTTCAGTTCATTGCCGACGATTCCATTCAGCATGGGGCCCACATCCTGGAACTTCTCCGTCAGGAAGAGGCAAAGGACGCCGCCCGGGGCCCCAAGGAGGAATAACCATGCTCACTATACACCAGGCCGCCGCACGGCTGCGGTCCTTTGACAACGTACTGATTCTCACCCACCTCCGTCCGGACGGGGACACAGTGGGTTCCGCCGCCGCCCTCTGCGCCGGACTGAGAGCCCTGGGAAAAACGGCTTATCTCCTTTCCAATCCGGAATTAACCGAAACGACAGCCCCCTACTTCCGGCCCTATACCGCCCCCCATGATTTTCTGCCGGAAGCCGTGGTCTCCGTAGACATTGCCTCCACGAGCCTCCTCCCGGAAAACGCCCGGGCCTACGCGGACCGGATCGATCTGGCGATAGACCATCATCTTTCCTTTGAGCGCTTCGGCCGGGCCAATTACGTCCGGCCCGAGGCTGCCGCCAATGGCGAAATCATCTATGACCTTCTGGCCTGTCTGGGACCCATCACGGCGGAGATGGCCCTGCCTCTTTATGTGGCGGTCGCCACAGACTGCGGCTGCTTTGCCTACAGCAACACCACCGCCCACACCCACGCGGTAGCCGCCGCCTTGCTGCAGACCGGTATAGATGTGCAGGCCGTAAACAAAACCTTCTTCCGCACCAAGTCCCGCAAGCGCCTGGCCCTGGAAGCCGCTATGCTCAGCAGCATGGAGTTCTTTGACGGAGACCGGACCGTGGTGCTGGCCGTGCCCCTCTCCCTGATGGAGCAAGTGCAGGCAACGGAGACGGACGCCGAGGACCTCTCCACCCTGGGCGCCCAAATCCAGGGGACAGACTGCGCCGTCACCATGCGGGAGCTGCGGCCGGACGTCTGGAAATTCTCCCTGCGCACAGGTCCCCGGGTCAACGCCTCCCGTGTCTGCGCTCTGCTGGGCGGCGGAGGCCACGCTGCCGCCGCCGGATGTACGGTAGCGGCGCCTTTCGAGGAGGCCAAGCGGCAGATGCTGGACGCCATTGCCAAAACCGCACCGGACTTTTTCGCCGGTTAAAGGAACCCGGTTCCCCATTCCTGATGGAAGGACGTATGTATGGCTAACGGAATACTCATCATTGACAAGCCCGCCGGGTGGACTTCCATGGACGTCTGCGCCAAAATTCGGGGCATTCTCCGCGAAAAACGAGTGGGCCACAGCGGCACCCTGGACCCCATGGCCACGGGTGTGCTGCCGGTCTTCGTGGGCCGGGCCACCCGGGCGGTCTCCTTTGCGGAGAACGGGGACAAGGAGTACGTCGCCGGCCTTCGCCTGGGCCTGGTTACCGACACCCAGGACATCACCGGGAATGTCCTGCGGGAGACTCCTGCCCAGGTCTCCCGGGAGGCCTTGGAGACGGTGCTGCAGCGGCACTTTCAGGGGGAGATTCAACAGATTCCCCCCATGTACTCCGCCATCAAGGTCCAGGGAAAAAAGCTCTATGAGCTGGCCCGGGCGGGTCAGGAGGTGGCGCGTAAGCCCCGGTCCGTCACCATTTACGAGACCGAGATCCTTTCTCAGACAGAGGACGGAGACTTTCTCCTGCGGGTCCGCTGCTCCAAAGGAACCTATATCCGGACCCTCTGCCACGACGCGGGGGAAGCCCTGCAATGCGGCGGCTGTATGAGCTCTCTGCGGCGAACGGAAGCTGCGGGCTTCCGTCTGGCGGACGCCGTTACCCTGGAGGCGGTGCAGGAGCGGGGCGAAGCCCTTCTCCGGCCTCTGGACAGTCTTTTCGTCCAGTATCCTGCCCTGACCATCCGGTCTGCGGGACAGGAAAAACGGGTCCGCTGCGGCAATCCCATCACCCTGACGGGAATTGCCGGCGGTACTTACCGCCTCTACGGGCAGGACGGAGCGTTTCTCTGCCTCTCCCAAGCCCAGGGCGGAATCCTGACGTCTCTCAAAAACTTTTTTTAAGAAGCTGCGTCTCCCGCAGATGTATGGCTTTTCATGACTCCCCGCTGGTCTTTGAGGTCCGGTCTGCAAAGGGCCTTGTGATATTGATGGGCCCCATCTTTACCCCCACCTGGATACACCATTATCCTCCCACTCAGAAAAAATGTTGGAGAACCGGGGCATTCTGAAATACGCCAGGATGGGGAATGGAGGATTTTGTACCATGAGGAAAGAACGCGTCATTGCCCTGGGCTTCTTTGACGGGGTCCATTTGGGTCACGCCGCCCTTCTCCGCCGGACAGCGGAGGAAGCCGCCCGGCGGGGCTGTACACCTGCAGTCTTCACCTTCGACCGCCCTCCCAAAGAAGTGGTCACTGGAATTCCCTGCCCCCTCATCAACTCTCCGGAGGACCGGCGGGACCTGGTCCGGCGGCTCTATGGCATTCAGGAAGTCATCCTGGCCCCGTTTGACCGGGAGATGATGACCACCAGCTGGGAGGACTTTGTGGAAACGCTGCTGGCGGGCCGCTGGAACGCCGTCCATCTGGTAGCGGGTCACGACCACCGCTTTGGCCACAAAAATCAGGGTACGCCGGAGCTTTTGAAGAAAAAATGCGCCGCCCTGGGGCTGGGCTGCGACATCATTCCGGAGGTGGAAATCGGCGGGGTTCCTGTCAGCTCCACCTACATTCGCCGTCTGGTGGAGCTGGGGCAGGTGGAGCGGGCCAACCGCTTTTTGGGTCATCCCCACACTTTGACAGGAACGGTGGGCCACGGGCGCGGCTTGGGTTCCACCCGGCTGTTTCCCACAGCCAACCTGACCATTCCCCCTCACGTATTGGTCCCCAGTTATGGCGTCTATGTTACCCGGGTCTGCTTTGCGGACGGCAGCAGCTGTCCCGCCGTCACCAATGTGGGCACCCGGCCCACCGTGAACCGCGGTCTTGATGTGACCGTGGAGGCCTGCCTGCTGGATTTCCAAGGGGATTTATATGGGCAGACCCTTCGGCTGGAATTCTATAAGCACCTGCGGGACGAAATCCGATTTGACTCTTTGGACGCCCTTCGGGCCCAGATTGCCGCTGACGCAGACACAACAAGGCAATATTTTCAGAAAAGCTGACGGCGTCCTGCAAGCAGGATGTTTCTATGCCAGCCGTGTAGCAAAAAGAGCCGGACAGGTCTGTCCGGCTCTTTTTTCACTTCTTGAACGCATCCACTTGGAGGCACCGCATGGCGTTTAAGATCGCGATAAACGCCACACCCACGTCGGCAAAAACTGCCTCCCACATGGTTGCCGCGCCGAACGCTCCCAGCAGCAGCACAGCGCCCTTTACCCCCAAGGCAAACCAGATGTTCTGCTTCACAATCCGCAGGGTCTTCCGGGAAATCCGCATAGCTACGGCGATTTTTTCCGGATTGTCGTCCATCAGCACAATATCCGCTGCCTCGATGGCGGCGTCGGAACCCAGGGCCCCCATGGCAATCCCGATATCCGCCCGGGTCAGCACCGGCGCGTCGTTGATGCCATCCCCCACGAAAGCCAGCGTCGCCCCATGAGATTTCTTCGCCAGCAAAGATTCCACTTGTTCTACCTTGTCCGCCGGGAGAAGCTGTGCGTGGTATTCGTCCAATTTCAGGTCCTGGGCCACTGCCTTGGCCGTGGCCTCCGTGTCTCCGGTGAGCATGACGGTACGCTGAACGCCCGCCGCCTTCAGGCTTTGCACCAAGGTTTTCGCCTCAGGCTTGGGCAGGTCGGAGATCAGAATGTGTCCGGCATAGACTCCTTCTACCATCAGATGAACGATGGTCCCCGGCAGTTCACAGGGCGCCCATTGGACCCCTTCCTTTTCCATCAGGCGGCTGTTTCCGGCGGAAACGGCCTTGCCGTCCACCCGGGCCGTGACCCCATGGCCCGCGATTTCCACCACGCCGGTCACCCGGTTTGGATCCAGTTCTTTTCCGCAGGCTTTGCGGAGGGATACGGAAATGGGATGACTGGACCAGCTTTCTGCCAAGGCGGCGGTCTCCAGCAGCGTCCGCTCATCAAAGCCCTCCGCCGGGTGCAGGGCGGTGACAGTAAAGCTTCCCTGCGTCAGAGTTCCGGTTTTGTCAAAGACAACCGTTTCCGTCTTCGACAGGGCTTCCAGATAGTTGCTTCCTTTTACCAGAATACCGCATTTGCTGGCTCCCCCGATACCGCCGAAGAAGCTCAAAGGGACGGAAATTACCAGAGCACAGGGGCAGGAGATAACCAGGAAGATCAGGGCCCGGTGGAGCCAACTGGTCCATTGCGTTCCCGCCAGGAAGCCGGGCAGAGCGGAGGGTGGGAGCAGAGCCAAGGCAATGGTTGGGAGAAGGAACAGCAGCAGAGCGGCAAGCACGACACAGGGGGTATAGTACCGGGCAAAGCGGGTAATGAAATTCTCGCTGGCGGCTTTTTTCTCCCCGGCGTTTTCCACCAGATCCAAAATCTTGGAGACGGTGGATTCCTCGCAGGGCTTGGTAACCTTCACCCGAAGCAGGCCGGACCGGTTCACGCAGCCGCTGATAACCGCATCCCCAGGCCCTACATCCCGGGGCACAGACTCGCCGGTCAGGGCGGCAGTGTCCAGGGCGGAGACGCCCTCCAGCACCTCGCCGTCCAGAGGAACCCGCTCGCCAGGCTTCACCACAACAACGGATCCCACCTCGACGTCCTCCGGGTCCACCTCCTCCAGGGAACCGTCCTCCCGTTCCAGATTGGCCACATCAGGCCGGATATCCATGAGCGCGGCAATAGACTGGCGGGATTTGCCCACGGCATAGTCCTGAAACAACTCGCCGGTCTGGTAGAAGAGCATGACGAAGACCGCTTCGGCGTATTCTCCAGTTGCAAAGGCGCCCACGGTGGCCAGGGCCATGAGGAAATTCTCATCAAAGACCTGTCCATTCCGAATATTGCGAACCGCCCGCCAGAGCACGTCCCACCCGATCACGGCGTAGGGAAGCAAATACAGGAGCCAGAACGACAGGAAATAAGCCGGGCCGCTGTCCAAGCGAAGGTCCGCTGTCGTGAGCAGAGGGACCCGGACCGGCAGGTAAACAGCGGGCATGAATTTCACCGCGATCAGCAGCGCCGCCGCCGCGAGAATCCGATAAAGCATCTTCCGCTGCTTGCGGGTGAGATTTTTCATGGTAAGGACGCCTCCTTCATTGAACTGGAATACATTTCAGCAGGTTGGAATTCGTTAACGGTTTTTTTGCAGAACCGCCAGTCCCACGGGCAGCCGCCCGGGAATGAGCTCGATGGTCACCTGTCCCAGCCCCAGACGCTCCAGAAATGTCCGATAGGTCTCCAGGGTGAAGGCGTGCTCATAGTGAAAGCCCACCCCCTGGTAAATTCGGATCATAGCTCCATAGGCCGTCCCGGCTCTCCCCTGAAGGTACGTGGGCAGAAGAAGCCGCCCGCCCGGGGCAGTCACCCGCCAAAGCTCCCGAACTGTGTCTTCCGGCTTTGGGAGCAGATGGAGCACATTGGCGGCGATGACTGCGTCAAAGCTGCCGTCCGGGTCCGGCAGCGCGGTCACATCCCGGCAGGCAGTTTGCAGATTCCCCAAGCCCCGGCGGCTGGCCTTCCGTTCCGCCTGCTTCAGCATAGCTTCCGACAGGTCTGTACAGAGAACGGAACCGGCCCGCTCTGCCGCCGCCAAAGAGAATGGTCCTGTCCCGGCCCCGCAGTCCAGCACCCTGGAGCCAGCTGGAACCAGCTCCGCCGTTCGGGCTGCGGCAGCGGCGTTTACCCGCCGGTTGCTCCACTGGACAACATCATAAAACCTGGCCCACCGGTCCCAAAAGGCGGTCAAAGGTTGATGACGCAATCAGGTTCCACCTTTTTGCAGACCGCTACAATCTCTTTCATGATGTCGTCAAACCGGCCGTCATCCGCGTCCACCGTCATTTTCTGTGCCATGAAGCTGACCGTGGCATCGTGCACGCCGTCGATTTTTTTGATGGCGGCTTCCATTTTCGCGGCGCAGTTCGCGCAGTCCAGGTCCGTGAGCTTGAAACGTTTTTTCATGATGATTTCCTCCTGATATGTTCTGATATGTGAATATGTCCCTGCATAAGGAACGCTCATTCGCGGACGTGCTCCAATCCCTGATTGATGATCGTTTTCACATGGTCATCCGCCAAAGCGTAGAACACCGTTTTGCCCTCCCGCCGGGCCTTTACCAGCCGCACATTTTTCAGCGCCCGCAGTTGGTGGGAGATGGCCGACTGGGTCATCCCCAGCAGCTGCGCAATATCGCACACGCACATCTCCGCCTCGAACAGCACATAGAGAATGCGCACCCGGGTGGAGTCCCCGAAAATGCGGAACAACTCGGTCAGGTCGTACAGCGTATCCTCCCCCGGCATCTCCTGCCGCACCCGCGCCACCAGTTCCTCATGGGCGTGGATGAAATCACAGCACTCGACAGTATAGTGGTCTCCCATGGCTGCTCCTCTCTTTCAATTGAATGATTGTTCATATGTTCATTATACAGGTTTTAAGATGGTTGTCAAGTCTTTTTTTGAAATGCGTTCCGATTTGACACGCGTTCTGCTTTCGAGAGGGGCGCTGCCCCTTGCCCCGCCAGGGCCCTGCCCCTGGACCCCGCCGCCTTTGTAAAGGCGGGCGAAACATTTAGCGAACGGCGGCACGGAGCAAGCTCCGTGCCGCCGTTTATTTAAGCCAATCCGGCCACCGCTACGTACACATTGGAAATCTCATACCAGACCGCAAAATCCACGCTTCCCGTCTGGGGGAGGTGGAAGATTTTTTGGAAGGCCAGGACCGCTTCCTGGGTTGCGGGACCATAAATGCCATCCGCCGGTGTTTTGGGAATTGCCGGGAAGTTTTCCGAAATACGGTTCAGCTGGTTCTGCACGGTCCGCACCGCTTCCCCCTCGCTGCCCACGGAAAGCACTTCCCCGCCGTAGGACAGGGGGACTCCCTCCACCTTCTCCGCACTTTTCAGGTAGATTTCAGAGCCGTAGTATTTCCGCAGAATGCTCACGGCATCCCAGCCCTGCTCTCCCAGCGCCTGGGACCCCCACTGGCTCAGCCCCTGGCACTGGGTCCGCCGGCCATCGCAGTACTGGGTGAAGAGGGGCTGTGCAATGCCCTCCTTGGTGACGTAGGTGGTGAACAGGTCATCCACCACCACGCCGATTTCCTCGAAGATGGTCCGCCCGTGGGAGTAGGACTGGTCGAAGGCTGTGGAACTGGTAATGGTGAAGTCATACCCCTTTCCCCGGTACCACTCTGTATAGACCCGGTTCAAAGTAAAGGAGAGAATTGCCAGCACATTGGCCTTGATGGCCTCCGTCCGCCAGGTGGAGTAGATTTCACTGCACGCTACGTTTTTGATGTAGTCTTTGAAGCGAACCCAATAGTTTTGGGCGGAGGTATCATCCGGCCGCCCATCGTGGACCACAATAAATTCCGGAATCACAGGTTCCGGCAGCACCACCAGCCCCTCCGGTTCCGGCAGAGGCTTGACCTCCTCCTCCGGCGGCCGGGTGGAGGGCTCCCCCCAGAGGGCATGGGGCGGCAGAAGTACATTGTGTACATTAAAGCCTCCAGGCCGGGCCGGGGCCAGAGGCGCGCCTTGGATCGCCCGCCCGGCAGGCATCAGTTCCACGCCTCCAATGTGGAGGGTCTCCCGCCCCTCGGCGGAGACGGTGACGTTATAGACGGCGTAGGGCCGCTGTTCCGCCGCTCCCTCGATGACAGACAGCTCCATAGGCGGCGCGGGCAGCTCCAGAAACGGGGTCTGGCCGGATTGGTCTGTGGTGACCTCCTCCAGAATTTTTCCGTCAGCGGGGTCACTGACCCGGACCCGGGCGCCTGGAATGGGGTCCGGCGTCTCTCCGGCGGTGACGAATACCTGCAAACGGCCGCTTTCCAAATAGGTTGGATTCATTTGTCAGTCCTCCTTTCCGTATACTATCCTATGCGGGCGAAGCTCGTTGGTAACGCCCGGACCCTTTCGGACAGGAGGCTGTATGGAGTACATCATTAAATATACAGGAGATATTCTCTCACTGGGGTATCCCACAGAACTGCTGGACGCCCAGTTTGCCATTCTGGAACTGGAACACCAGCCGCCGGAACAGCTGCTGACCCATCCGCAGATCACCAGCATCGAACCTGCCCGGCGGCTCAGCGGCCTGATGGACCGGAGTATGGACGCCGCCTGCATTCCGCCGGTTCAGAGAGAAACGGGATTGGGCCTGACGGGGGAAGGCGTGTTGATTGGCTTTGTGGACTCCGGTCTGGACCTGACCCATCCGGAGTTCCTGGGCCCGGACGGAACCAGCCGTGTGGTCGCCCTCTGGGATATGACGGCGGAGGGAACGCCGCCGCCGGGCTTTCTCCACGGCGCGGCCTACAGCCGGGAAGAGATTGCCGCCGGGTTGGTAGACTCCGCTGACCTGACGGGCCACGGCACCGCTGTGGCCGCCATTGCCGCCGGACGCAGCGGCGCGGCTCCCAGGGCTTCCATTGCCGCCGTCAAGCTGGCCAGCGCCCAAACCACCGATGTCATGCGGGGTATAAAATTTCTTCTGGATCAGGCAGAGCTTCGGAGAATGCCCTGTGTCATCAACCTTAGCTATGGCACCAACAGCGGCTCACACTGGGGGCAGACCCTCTTTGAGGCGTATATTGACCAGTCCGCCCAGCGGGGCCGGAGCGTGGTGGTCTGCGCCGCAGGGAACGAAGGGTCCGGCGCTCACCACTTCCAAGGCCGTCTGGTGGAGGATGGTATTCTGGATGTGGAATTCACCGTCTCTACGCAGCGTCAGCAGATCTACCTTTCTCTCTGGAAAAGCTTTGCCGACGATGCCGCCTTTGAGCTGATCCTCCCGAACGGTCAGTCCACCGGCCTCCTGACGGAGGGAACCCGCTTCCTTCGCTTCGGCTCCATCCGGGCCGCAGTGTTTTATGGCGTTCCCACCCACTACAGCTCTGCTCAGGAGGTATTATTTCTTCTGGAAGCCCCTCCCGGCGGGCTGGACGGCTTGTGGAAGCTGCGCTGCCATGGGAGGCAGGTCTCCGATGGCCGCTTCAACGTCTGGCTTCCCACCATCGAGGAGGTCAGCGACCGCACGGCCTTTCTTCAGCCGGAACCGGACTTAACCATTACCCTCCCCGCTACGGCCCTGTTTCCCATTTCCGTGGGAGGCTTCCGGCCGGCGACGGAGTCCATCAGCCCTTTTTCCGGCCGGGGCGTTCAGGACTGTGCCGGCCGGTCTCTTCTGGATTTGGCCGCTCCGGCAGAGGCTGTGCGGTCCGCCAAGGCCGGAGGCGGATACGATGTCTTCACCGGCACCAGCATGGCGGCGCCTTTCGTCTCTGGAGCAGCGGCCCTGATGATGGAGTGGGGCATTGTGCAGGGAAACGACCTCTTTCTCTACAACCAGCGGGTAAAGGCCTTTTTATGCAAAGGGGCTCTCCGAAGTCCCTTTCTGTCCTATCCCAACCCCCAATGGGGTTATGGACGCCTGAATCTCTGCGGAACTATGCGTGAATTGGTGAATCATCTGGAAAGGGGACTTTGATATGCGTCTTACACCGGAAACCCAGGCCTTTATTCAAGCGCCGGACACCGTGGACTTCGTTACCCGCGCCACTGACGCCTTTTTCGAATATGTCAAAAGCTCTTCCGAGGTAGTCGTGGGGCAAATGCTCTCCGGACGCTATGTTCTGGGCTACATCAAGCAGGAGAATTTCCATCATCTGGAGGAGGCCTTGGGCGCCGCCTTTGTCAGCTCCGTATCGGTGGTCCTGGGTCTTTTGGACCGGCCCGCTTTGGACGCAGCCGGGATCTCACAGGTTCACAGCCAGCCCTATCTGAACCTGAAGGGCCGCGGAGTGCTCGTCGGCTTTGTGGACACGGGCATCGACTACACCCAGAATGTGTTTCGCTACGCCGACGGCAGCAGCAAAATCCAATACATCTATGACCAGACCGCCGATGGGGATCCGCCGCCGGGCTTTCTCCTTGGCCGGGAGTACTCCAAGGCGGAGATTGATGCGGCCCTGGCCTCCCAGGACCCCTATGCCATCGTCCCCCAGCGGGACGAGGACGGCCATGGCACCTTCATGGCCTCTGTAGCCGCCGGAACCCAGTCGGAGGACTTCAGCGGCGCGGCTCCGGATGCGGAGATCATTGCCGTGAAACTGAAAAAAGCCCGTCCCTTTTACCGGGAACGCTACTGTGTCCCGGCAGAGCAAGAGCAGGCTTACGAATCCAGCGCCGTCATGCTGGGGGTGGACTACATTCTCCACAAGGCCCGGGAGCTGGACCGTCCGGTGGTCATCTGCATAGGCCTGGGCAGCAATTCCGGCAATCACGACGGTTACAGCGTCTTTGAGGAGTATCTGGGCGGCGTATCCATCCAAAGCGGCGTGTGCCTTTGCGCCGCGGCGGGAAACGAAGCGGAGGCCCGGCACCACACCGGCGGCGTCCTCCAGCCGGGGGAAAAGCCGGGCAAGGTAGACCTGAAAGTCGGAGACAATGCCGGGAACGTATACCTGGCTGTGTGGAACACCGTGGCGGACCGGCTGTCTGTGTCGGTGCGCTCTCCTTCCGGGGAATTGGTGGGCCGGGTGCCCGCCCGGCCGGGCATAGGTCCCGCCGCCGATGTAAAATTGGTTCTGGAGGCCTCCCGCGTACAGATTGAATACCACTTTCCCGTAGAGGGCAGCGGGGGACAGCTGACCGTTATCCGTATTTTGGATGCTACCCCTGGCGTGTGGACCATTCAGCTCCACGGGGACATCCTGCTCAATGGCAGCTATCAGGTCTGGCTTCCCATGACGGGCTTTGTCTCCCCCAGCGTCGAGTTTCTGGCCGCCACGCCGGACTATACCATCACCTGTCCCGCTTCCGCTGTAGGCGTCATCTGCTGCGGGGCCTACGACAGCAACAACAAGAGTCTTTATGCCAAATCCTCCCGGGGCCCCGCTTGGGACGGCCGGATTCTGCCGGACCTGACGGCTCCCGGCGTGGGGGTTCGGGGCATTTATCCCTATGGTCCCGGCCTCATGAGCGGCACCAGCGCGGCGGCGGCGGTACTGGCGGGGACCTGCGCCCTGCTGCTGCAATGGGGCGTCCGGGAGGGAAACGAACCAGCTATGGGCACCTATCAGATTCGGGCCTACCTCATTCGGGGCTGCCTCCGCAGGCCAGATATGCAGTACCCCAACAACCAGTGGGGCTATGGTTCTATTCAGCTGATGCAGACCTTTCATCTCATGCGGGAGCTGTGACCTCTCCGCCGCCTCTGCCGGATACGAAAATTCCTTATCTGGTAATGAGAAAATCCCGCTTTTCACTCTTGCATTTTTCGAAAAAAAAGGGTATATTAAAAAGTACTTGCCAATCCTTTCCGCGCAAGCCCTTTAAATTTAAAGGAGGACACTGCTATGTCTACGAAAGCCTATTTCCCCAGAACCGAGATTGGCCCCGGTAAAGTCGGTTTTTCCAAGACCCGCTCCATCATCGAGGCCCCGTTTTACGGCAATAACGTCGTGAAGATCAACTCCCTCCGTGAGGCCTATGATCTGGCGAAAAACGCCCCCGGCACGGTCGTCACCGACATGCCCGTTTATCGCGGCGAAGAGTTTGGCCTGGAGCCCGACGCCAAGGTCCTGCTCTTTAACGACGGCTCCATCACCGGCCGTTATGCCCCCGCCCGCCGCATTACCGGCAAGCCCGGCGTGGACACCACCGCCCTGGACAAGATTGTCATGGACGCGGTTTACGATACCCGCTGGAAGACCATGTACCACGCCGAGGTCTTCATTGGCCTGGACCCTGAGTTCATGGTCAAGGCCCACCTGCTCATTCCCGAGGGCGAGGAGAACCTCCTCTACAACTGGATGCTGAACTTCCAGTATCAGTCTGACGAGTATGTCAAGATGTACAAGAAGTCTCAGCCTGTGGGCGGCGGCAAGGAAGCTGATATCTTCATCTTCTCCGATCCCCAGTGGACGGGCGCCCCTGGCCAGGACGACGTCTGCGACCCCAAGTGCCTGTGCTACTTCAACACGGAGACCAACTGCGCCGCCATTCTGGGCATGCGTTACTTCGGCGAGCATAAGAAGGGCACCCTGACCCTGGCCTGGGCCATTGCCAACC
The DNA here is from genome assembly GCA_022797935.1 of Oscillibacter sp. Taxonomy (GTDB): domain Bacteria; phylum Bacillota; class Clostridia; order Oscillospirales; family Oscillospiraceae; genus Oscillibacter. Next base: position 15,786 of record JAAWLO010000054.1, read on the forward strand.
GCAATGGCTACGCCTCCTGCCACGGCGGCCAGAAGGAGTACACTCTGGCGGACGGCAGCAAGTACGTGGCGGCGGTCTTCGGCCTCTCCGGTTCCGGCAAGTCCACCCTGACCCATGCTAAGCACAGCGGCAAGTATCCTGCTATCAAGGTGCTTCACGATGACGCGTTCATCATCAACACCGATACTTGCGCCTCCGTGGCCCTGGAGCCCACTTATTTCGACAAGACCGCGGACTATCCTGTGGATTCTGAGGACAACAAGTATCTCCTCACTGCCCAGAACTGCTCCGCCACCCTGGATGACGAGGGCAAGATCGTTCTGGTCACCGAGGACGTACGCAACGGCAATGGCCGGGCCATCAAGTCCAAGCTCTGGTCCCCCAACCGGGTGGATAAGATCGAGTCCCCCGTCAACGCCATTTTCTGGATCATGAAGGACCCCACCATTCCCCCCATCGTAAAGCTGAAGGGCGCCTCTCTGGCCTCCGTCATGGGCGCGACTCTGGCCACGAAGCGCTCCAGCGCCGAGCGTCTGAAAGCCGGTGTGGACCCCAACGCCCTGGTTGTGGAGCCCTATGCCAACCCCTTCCGGACCTATCCTCTGGTGAACGACTACGAGAAGTTCAAGAAGCTGGTGGCAGAAAAGGACGTAGCCTGCTATATCATCAACACCGGTGATTTCATGGGCAAGAAGGTTCAGAAGGAAGACACCCTGGGCATTCTGGAAGCCGTCGTGGAAGGCCGGGCGGACTTCAAGCCCTGGGGACCTTTCTCCGATATTGAGATTTTTGAGTGGGAGGGCTTTGTTCCTAATCTGGGCGATCACGCCTATATTGAGCAGCTCAAGGCCCGTATGCAGGACCGCCTGAACTATGTTCAGAACCTGGATACCGATGAAGGCGGCTTCAATAAGCTTCCCGAGGATGCTGGCGCGGCCATTAAAAAGGTGGTTGACCAGGCGAATACGCTGTAAGCGTTTGCTTCCGCAAGCTCGGCAAAGGGCTCCCCATCAGGGGGGCCTTTTTGTTTCCCCGAACGGGGAATGGGTTCCCTCTCCGAGGGGGGATTGGATTTTTCCCCGCAGGGGAACGGTGGGGTTCTCCGATAGGAGGATTTTGCTTTTTCCCGAAGGGGGAAGTCTGTACCTGCCCTGACGGGCGGGGGAATGGCAGCCAGGATGCTGGCTGGTTCATTGCAGCACCGTCGCGGCGGGACGATTCCCGGCCCCTGCCGGGGCCGCCAATCGTGCCGCATCCTCGAAAGCGGCT
>JAAWLO010000055.1 GCA_022797935.1 Oscillibacter sp.
CGCAAAGTATTTGGAAATTGCACAGCGCAGCCAAAAATTACTGGCTTTGCTGGAGGAAAAAGCAGGAGCGTTCGTCATGGACGCATACAACTATCAGACCGTTGATGATGAGGATACTCCCCTATACGCTATGAATAACCCGGAGGTTCCAATCGAGATTGCTCCTGCCGGGATGTCTGTGCAGGTGAGCCGGGAATATTTCAAATGGAATCCCATTGAAACAGCGGATGGTTCGGAACTGGCAAAACAGATCGTGCTGGATGACTTGACGCTGAATCTGCTTGTACCGGAGCAATACCGTGACATGGAGCAGGAAATATTAGCCGCGTGGCGGGAATATTTCTATTTTGAAAAGGTGGAGGCCGAGAACGATTATAATGAAAGAGCCGGCGAGAAAGAACAACTGGATATTGCGGAAGATCAACTGATGGTGAACATCATATATGTTAAGGATGGACAACGGTACTTTACTTATCGGAGTGACTGCGCATCTGCTGATGGAAATTGGATCACGGATCCTCTGGTGCAGATTTATACCGGGAATATTCATTGCAACTATGCCCACAGCTTTCTGACACAATGGACCTATATCCCTTCAGAAGCAGGCTCGTCAGAAAATGCTTACAAAGAGATTGCTCCTTATGTTTTAGAGTGCGGCGCAGAAGAGAGTTTGAAGGAACTGCGCTCCTTGCGGAATCAGTAAGGTAAACCGTATTCTTTGAGAACAAGACCATATAAAAAGAAATCTGCCCATCGGCAGAGCGGGAAAGAAAAACCTCTGTTGGGCAGACCGGTTTCCCATATCTATTTGCTTTATGCGGCGGTTTTAAGAGATTAGGCCTTGTTTGAAAATTGGCGGGATGCTGGATTGGGGCAGATTTTTTTGCCAGGCAAGGCGATTGGACGCGGGAATCCTGACGGATTTCCAGTCCAATCAACGCAGTCCTGGCAGAAAAAGGTGCCCTAAAACAGCGTTTTGCCATTTTTCAAACAAGGCCTTAAGCCGCCGTTTTTTATATTGTGAAAGGAGCGGCATGTAATACACGATCGGCCATCTGCGACGCGATTTGCCAGAGACCGGCAATATTGTTCAAAGACTACATGGAGATTGAAATTTTCAGCCATTTGGTTAATACTCGCTTCTAAGTCAATCTCAAGTTCGTTTAAACAAAGATCAAGGGTGGCATTGCAAAATTAGTAATCAGTCAAATCTGCAAGAAACGGAACCCTGGTAACCCTATGCACGGCTATATCAGGGCGGTTGTGAACAGCGGATACAAATCTGTCGAAGACGAATAGAAATTGTCGAGAAAAACGAAAACCAGGAAAACCGAGGAGCGCAATCTTTGCCTACATCTGCGGTTTTTCCGGTTTTGTATTTTTTATGGTGCCGGCTGGGAAACAATCTTTACCTCCGCCGTGTCTGGACTGATATAGATGACTTCGAGCCCCTTCTTCTGCGCATACGCCGTTACCTGAAATGAGTTGGTTTCCTGCTCCTTGCGTTCCTCCTCAGCCGGCAGCCCGGCGGCAGATTCCTGGCTCGAAGCCTCATTCGTGGTGGGGATTACAGCCTCTTCCTGAGTGGTCTGCACAGAGACAGCGGAATTTGAGAAGCAAACTGGATGCCAAAACCGGCATTATCCAGAGCCTCATTCAGCGCCTCGTCCTGGGCGGTCCGGATATACAGGCCGCCAGGAACATTCCGGCCATCTGCGTGGAGATGAAGCCGGCAAGAAGGGAGGCATTGTCCTCCCTGTTGGCGTAGAACTTGGCCTCGAAGATCGCTATCTGGTTTGTGATCCGCAGGGAATTGAGGTACATCCGCCCGTTGGGGCAGGCCAGCTGGAACCAGAGCTTTTATAGCAGAGGTCGAGCCCCCTTTTCCCCATCCTTGGAAATCGTGCGCAGGTACTTCAGCAGGTCGAATCCCGGCGCCTTCCGCAGTTCCTTGGCGATGGTACTCTTACCAGTACCGGGACCTTCGGTGATGACGGACAGGTTGTGCTGAAATACTATCTCCACACCCTCGTGCTGCCTGGGTGAGATTGTTTGGGTATAGCAATCATTGTTTTGGAGAAAATTAGAATATCTCCACAATTAAATTTTTATAGGGAGGAGGCTGCTATGGTAGCAGCAGAGTTCAAAACGACCATATCAACCGTGCGAATCCACGACGAATATTGTGAAATGGCAGCTGAGCACTGTATTTCCGATTTGGGCCGCATTATTTCTGCATCCTATAAACGGAGACAACTGTTGAGTCGAGAAAAAGGACCTTCACCTGAGATTGCGGCGGCAAATATCACCGCAGCTGTGCGAAAATCATAGATATACAGCGTTTCCATTATTTGGACCGCCGTTTTTTGTTGAAACGTTGCCATTGGAGCCGTATAATAAAATAGAAGGGAGGATAACATGGAGCGGTATGTAAAGTATCTCCGAAAATCTCGCTTTGACCGGGACTATGCTGAGTTGAGTATTGAGGAAACACTGAAACGGCATGAAGCCATTCTGGACAAACTGGCAGGAGATCGCGGATACCATATCGCTAAAACATATTACGAGGTAGTCTCAGGAGAATCCATCGCAGCAAGGCCGGAAATCCAGAAAATGCTGGAAGAAGTCAGTTTGGGCATCTATGCGGGTGTTTTGGTTGTAGATGTAGAGCGGCTGGCAAGAGGTAACGGAGCGGATCAGGCATATATCGGCCAGGTCTTTCAATTCTCCGGTACAAAGATCATCACACCCCTCAAAGTTTATGACCCAAGCAACGAGTTTGACGAAGAGTATTTTGAGTTTGGCCTGTTTATGAGCCGGCGTGAGTATAAGACCATCAACCGCCGGCTGGTACGGGGCCGGGACAGCTCTGCGGCAGAAGGAAAGTATATCAACAGCATCGCACCCTATGGATATACACGTATCAAACTGCTAAATGAAAAGGGTTATACTCTGGAGCCGCATCCGGAAGAAGCCGATGTCATAAAGAAGATATTTTCGCTTTTTCTGAACCACGCTGGCACAAAGATGATTGCAAATTATTTGAACGACCACCAAATTCCCACCAGACACGGCGGCCTCTGGACGTATTCGACAATCACCAACATTATTACGAATCCCATCTACATGGGAAAAATTCGGAGAGGTTGGAGTAAACAGGTAAAGACCATTGAAAACGGTCAGGTAAAAAAGCACATTAAGCGCCACAAAAATCTTGCGGATTATCAAGTGTATGACGGACTTCACCCTGCCCTCATTTCCGAAGAGCAGTTTATGCTTGCTCAGGAAATCCGGATGGGACGGCAGCCATCTGTCAAAGTAAAGGATGAATTTGTTCTTCAAAACGCATTTGCCGGTTTGCTGTACTGCGGCATCTGCGGGAAACGTGTTGGACGGACAACCTCGTCGCAATCAAGAGGAGGAACTCCCCGGCTCCGATGTGTCAATGGCCGCAACTGTCATAACAGCAGCGCGGATTATGATGTGGTGGAGAAAGAAATCGTTACTGCGCTGTGTACTTGGCTGGAAGGATACCGGGTAAAAATTGACACGGTAGGATTTGCGGATGATATTGCGGAGCAAAAGGCCCTGTTGGAGAAATGCGGCCAGGCGCTTGCCAAGCTGAACTTGCAGTTGGAGAATGCGTTTGATTTGGTTGAACAGGGCGTTTATACGCTGGACTTATTCAAAGAGCGGCGCGAAAAGCTGAATTCCTCGATTACGGAAGTAAAGGAGCGGCACAATAGAATCCGTACAGCGATTGAGAAATTGGAAGCAAGCGAAACCTGTCAATCGAACCTGATTCCTCAGACAGAGGAGTTGCTGGCAAGCTACGCGGATATGACCAACCAGGAGCGAAATGACCTGCTAAAAGCGATTCTCAGGAAAATTGAGTACCAAAAGGGAGCCGATGGAAAGATTGAAATTGACCTCTATCCCAGGCTCCCCCACCTTTAGGCCCATGTAGGCATCATCCTGTTACCCACGTGCTGCTGAATGACCCTACCAAAGGATATGGAATTCTGATTGATCGTATGCTGGAAGCGTCTGGAGCGGAACCGAGTATCGGAATTGTCTGACTGAAAAAGGGAGCGGCGTTTGCCGCTCCCTTGTGCTTGCCGGAAGATGGTGTGAAAGCTGAGAAAACGAATCGGTCCGCTGTCAGAAGCAAAGGGTCAGTTGCTTTCCGTGACAAGGGGGTCTTTCCGGTTTTTGGCCTTGCAGATCAGCTGGGTCATGGTTCCCATAGGGCAATAGACACACCAGCTGCGGGGCTTGAAAAAGACCATGGTAATCAGCCCCAGAACGGTCGAAGTCAGCATGACGCTGTAAAATCCGAAGGCGAATTGCGCGGCGCCGGGGTGGAACAGCGTTCCGTGATAAGCCCAGTTCCAGGGCAGCTTCAGGGTCCAGAGCAGCGTTACGATCTGCGTCAGATCCCGCGCCCCGGCAAAGACCAGATAGGTGTTCCAGAGCATCTGAAAAAACATGATAAGGAAGAAAAGCAGGAAGCCATAGCGAAAAATCTTGCTTTTCATCCATTTGGGAATGTCTTTCTTCCGGGACAGCCCAAACCGGCCGCCCAGCAGGCCGAAGAGCTGGCCTCTGCCGCAATAGCGGTTGCAATAACCTTTCGTGCCGCGGGAAACCGAGATAATCAGCGGAATGAAGAAACACAGCAATCCCAGCCACGCGAAAAGAATATTGAAAAAACCCAGAATCAGGTAGGTCAAGGAGAGAATCCAGAGGTAGTCGTACCAGTGCTTTTTCATACCTGTACCTCCTGAATGGCAATGACGGACGCAGGGCACTCCTTCGCGCATTTTCCACACCCTACGCAGCGGTTCTGGTCAACTGCGGCGGCAATTCCTTTGAAAACGGCGATGGCTCCCAATGGACATACTTTTACGCAGCAGCCGCAGGCAACACAGGAATTTCCATCAACAAAAGCTTTCCGTTTGCGTTTTACCTTCGTTTTCATATCAGGACCTCCCAGATGAGATGAGGCTATTCTGCCAGAAAATTTTCCTGCTTGCTGTGATAAAGTTACAGAGCCGAATCTGGTTCCCGCCGGATATGCGTTGAGCCGGGTGGGGGGCGGTTTTGTTCTTTGGTGTTTTGCGCAAAGAAGGCTTCCTAGCAGAAACCTGCAGAAAAACCCGTCAAAAGAACGGATATTTTATGAGCTTGCCCCAGGCAGCCGGATGGAAAAAGTGACCGTGTGGTTTTCACTGAACGCCTGGATGCTTCCGCCGTGAAGAAGGACGATCTCCTTCGCAATGGCCAGCCCCAGACCTGTACCGCCTGTGCCGGTGGAACGGGCCTGGTCCAGGCGGTAGAACTTGTCAAAGAGGGCCTCCAGCTTCTCCGGGGGAATGTCCGCTCCCTGGTTTTGGAATTGGATGACCACATCCTGCCCATCGGGTTTGGCGGAAATGGTAATTTCCGTGTGCGGGGCGCTGTAGGCTGCCGCGTTTTTCAGAATGTTGCCGAAGACCCGGGCCAGCTTCTCTGCGTCGCCCTGGACCGTCAGATTTTCGTCTAAGCGCAGGGCGACTGAGTTGCCCCGCGGGGCAAAGACCGGCGTCAGCTCATCCGTGAGCTGCACCAGCATGTAATAAAGGTCCAGGGTGTTTTTGGACAAGGCAATCTGCTGGGAATTGTAGCGGGTAATCTCAAAAAACTCGTTCATCATAGCTTCCAGACGGTAGGCCTTTTCCAAGGCGATGCGGACCCGTTTGGCCCGCTGTTCTGCCGGAATGCCGGGCTCCTCTTCCAGCAGATTCAGATAGCCGATCACCGACGTCAGAGGCGTCCGGATGTCGTGAGCCAGATACATGACCAGCTCGTCCTTCCGCCGTTCCGCCTGGGCGGTTTCTTTTTTCCGCTCTTCCAGGGTCCGCTTCACCATATTCAGCTTCCGCTCAAAGGGCAGCATTTCCGGTGAGAGATGGATCTGGGTTTCGCTGTCGGCCAGCAGGGATTCGATTCCCTGGTTGATTTCGCTGAAATAGCGGGACATTCCCCGAAACAGCATCCACAGCATCCCTGCAAATACCACGAACACCGCCGCGCAGAAAAATAAATTTTTGTTGAGGCGGAAATGGTCGCTGTAGAAGTAAAACGCATTCTGGGGGCTCATGTTCATGACGTTAATCAGAAACCAGACAATCCAATTTCCCATGCGCCGTTTCCAGAGCAGTTGGTACAGAGCCGCAACCAGGAAAACCGACAAGGCGACACAGCCGCAGAGCCGCCGCGTAAGCTTGGAATGAAAGACGGAATACTCGTCCTTACGGTTGATCTTCAATTTTGTATCCTACTCCCCATATGGTTTTGATGAATCTGGGCTTGTCTGCGTTGTCCCCCAGTTTTTCCCGCAGGTGACGGATATGGACGGTGATGGTGTTGTTGGATTTGCTGTAGTACTCGTCCTGCCAGATTTGGTGAAACAGCTCTTCGGAGCTGACGGCGGTTCCCTGGTTTTCCAAGAGGATGCGCAGGATGGAGAACTCGGTGGGCGTCAATTCCAGCGGGCGGTCCTCCAGGGTGCAGGTATGGGCCTTCTTGTTCAGGACCAGATCGCCGTGCATCAGGGTATCGGCTGAAGCGGCAGGAGCTATGCCCGGATTGTACTTCTTGTAGCGGCGAAGCTGGGATTTTACTCTTGCCGCCAGCTCCAGGGGACGAAAGGGCTTTGTCACGTAGTCGTCGGCGCCCAGGGTCAATCCGGTGATTTTGTCGGTTTCCGCATCTTTGGCCGTCAGCATGATGATGGGCCAAGTGTGCTTCTCGCGAATTTTTTTGCACAGGGCGAAGCCGTCAATATCCGGCAGCATCACGTCCAGGATGGCGAGGTCCAGATCGGTGCATTCTATGCAGGCAAGGGCGTCTTTTGCGGAGTAAAATTTAAAAATGCTGTAGTTTTCATCAGCCAGGTAGGTTTCGATTAAGTCTGCGATTTCAATTTCATCATCAACAACCAGAATTTTGTGGGGCATATGCAGTCTCCTTTTTGGTTTGACACCATAGTAGCAGAAAAGGGCGGCCAGTTTGTTTCTCTTTCCCAAAGAAACGATAAAGATTTTCCTAAGATGAAGGGTTTGAAAATAATCCGGGAACGCAAAGCGGTTCAAAAACATGATATCTGATTTTGTTCTGAATCGCAAGGGCGGCAGGGCGGAATCTTCCAAAAAGATCGCGATGGTCCCGTCTGCCCCTGATGTCCCGGGGTCTCCTTCGGTTCCTTTGGTGCGCGAACCCGCTTCCCGCAGAATGGGGCCTTGTCTTTTCCGCAAAAAGCTGGTATACTAATAAAATCTATTGGTATGCCTCTTCGCGGCTTCCGCCTTTTTTACAAGGAGTGTTGCTATGAACAACAAAAAACTCTCCCGCCTGCTGGAGCCCAATTTGCAGCTGTACTTCCTCTGCCTTCTGGCGTTCACATTGGCCGCAGTTACCGTCAGCCCTCTTCTGGCATTGGCAGAGGGCGTGGCCACGGTGGCCCTGTACGCCTATTTTGTCCGCTGCAACAAAAAACGCAGGCAAAGCGTTCTGCAATACATTGATAACGTCACCGGCAACGTGGACACCGCCAGCAAGTCCAACCTGATCAATTCACCGCTTCCCATTATGGTCTTCCGCCCCGACACCGGAGAGGTTATCTGGAGCAACGAGAACTTCCTCCAGCTGGCCGGCGTCCGGGAGCATCTCTTTGAGATGAAGGTGGAGGACGCTGCACCGGAATTCCCGGTTCAGTGGCTGCTGGAGGGAAAACGGGAATGCCCGGACCGGGTATCCATGAACAGCCGCCGCTTTCGGGTGTACGGAAGCCTGGTTCGGGCCAAGGGCCGGAATGGGGAGCAGAATCTGGTAGCGACCACCTACTGGGTGGACACCACTGAGACGGACCGTCTTCAGGAGCGCTACGACGCCTCCCGGCTGGTGTTGGCCATTCTGCTGGTGGATAACTACGAGGATTTGATGAATTCCTGTCCGGATGCACAGCGCAGCAGTGTTCTGGCCCAGATCGACGAAAAGCTCAATGCCTGGAGCGCCGCCGGAGACGGTCTCCTCATCAAGACCGAACGGGACCACTACCTTTTTCTCTTTGAAGAACAGCACTATCATCACTTCTTGGAAGAAAAGTTTTCCGTGCTGGACACCATCCGGGATATCCGGGTAGGCGAAGGCGCACATCCGACCCTTTCCATTGGCCTGGGCCGGGAGGCGGAGAGCATCCCCGCTCTTTATAAAAACGCCGCGCTGTCTTTGGAAATGGCGCTGAGCCGGGGAGGCGACCAGGCAGTGGTTCGGGGCAAGACGGATTTTGCCTTCTACGGCGGCCGGGCCAAAACCACCGAAAAACGGACCAAGGTAAAATCCCGGGTCATGGCCAACGCGCTGGGTGAGCTGATGGCCGATGCGGCGGAAATTTACATCATGGGCCACAGTTTTGCCGACATGGACGCCGTAGGCGCGGCGGCGGGCGTCTGCTGTGCGGCCCGGAAGCTGGGCCGGCGGGCTCAGATCATCATTGACCAGGAGAAAAACGCCGCTCAGGCTGTGCTGTCCATCCTCCGGAACCTGCCGGAATACGATGGCGTGCTGGTTTCCCCGGGGGACGCCTTCCTGAAAATGCGCCCCGGCGCCCTGCTGATTGTGGTGGATACCAACCGCCCTGAATTGGTGGAGAGTCCCCAGGTTCTGGAGGCCTGCAACCGGGTGGCGGTGATTGACCACCATCGCCGGGCCGCCACCTACATCGAAAACGCCGCCTTCAGTTTCCACGAGCCCTATGCTTCCTCGGCGTCGGAGCTGGTGACGGAGCTGCTGCAATACCTCATTGAACCTGCCGACCTCCTGCGGGGCGAGGCGGAAGCGCTCCTGGCGGGCATTGTGCTGGACACGAAACGCTTTACCCTCCGCACAGGCGCTCGGACCTTTGACGCCGCCGCCTTCCTCCGCCGGGCAGGAGCGGATACCACCGATGTGCAGCAGCTCTTTCAGGGAGATCTCAACGCCATGGTTTCCAAATACGAGGTCATCCGGCAGGCGGAGCTCTACCGGCCGGACGTGGCCGTGGCCGTGGTGGGCCGGGACGGCGTGGACCGGGTGGTGGCTGCGCAGGCCGCAGATGAGCTGCTGGGCCTCAAGGGCGTAAAGGCCTCCTTTGTGATGTACCGCAGCGGAGAGGATGTGCTGATGAGCGGACGTTCCTTAGGAGAAATCAATGTTCAGGTGATTCTGGAGGCTCTGGGCGGCGGAGGCAATTCCGCTACCGCCGGGGGCCGTGTGGAAAACGCCGATATTCTGGAGGTGCGGGACCGGCTGCTCAATGCCATCGACGCCTATTTTGAAAAATAAGAAGGAGGTGAGGAAGATGCGGTTCTTGAAAATTTACGCGGCGTGTCTGGTGACGGCGGAAGTATTTTTATGGTTCGGCGGATACAGGCTGTTTGATTTTCAGCGGCATCCCTTCCGCGCCTTCGCGGTGATTGCGTTTTTGGCTGCGGTGCTTCTTTCGGTGTGGCTGTCCCAGGAGGACCGGATCGAAGCGCTGGAGAAACGGATACAGGCTTTGGAGTCCCCGGAAGGGGGCAACGATAGAAACGATAAGGAGAATGACGGATGAAAGTAATTTTACAGCAGGATGTAAAGGGCCAGGGCAAGAAAGGCCAGATGGTGGAGGTCTCCGAGGGCTATGCCCGGAATTTCCTCCTGCCCCGCAAGATCGCCATCCCCGCCACGGCGGATGCCATCAATACTATGAATCTGAAGGAGAAGGCCAAGAAGGCCGAAGAGGCCCGGCAGAAGGCCCTGGCCGAGGAAACCGCCGGGAAGCTGAAAGAGTGTATGGTGAAGCTGACCGCCAAGGCCGGCAGCGGCGGCAAGCTCTTCGGCGCGGTGACCACCAAGGAGATTTCCGAGGGTCTCCAGAAGCAGTTCGGCATTGACATTCCCAAGCAGAAGCTGGTTCTGGAGGAGCCCATCAAGGCATACGGCAGTTATCAGGTCAAGGCCCGCCTGGGCTTTGAGGTGGTTGGGACGGTTTACGTTTCCGTTTTCGAGGAAAAATAAGGAGGTATGCCTCATGGCAAACGAAGATCTGCTTCTTCGGCAAATGCCTCACAGTCTGGATGGTGAACAAGCCGTCATTGGGTCCATACTCATTGATCCGGACTGTGTCAAAGAGGTCATGGATAAACTCCGGCCAGAGGATTTCTATCTGCGTCAAAACCGGAAGATTTTCGAGACCATCTCCCGGATGTTCAATTTCTCACGCCCCATTGACGCCATTACCGTCTTTGAGGAGATGCGGAAAGACGGCCTCGAGGACGAGGAAACGGTTCACAGTTATCTGGCCCAGCTGGTAGATCTCACCATTTCCAGCAGCAATGTGATGGATTACGCCGCAATTGTCCAGGATATGGCCCTGCGGCGGGCCGTGGCCCAGGCTGCGGCTGACATCACCGGATTGGTGCAGGAGGGGCAGGGAGAGGCCAGTGCCATTCTGGAGGCCGCGGAGCAGAAAATCTATGCCATTCGCCGGGGGCAGAGCGCCAAGGAAATGGTCCAGCTCAAAGATGTGCTTCCCGATGTGCTGGACCGCTTGGGCGAGATGAGCGAGCATGAAAATCACCTCCCCGGCTTCTCCACGGGCCTCTCAGCGCTGGACCAGAAGATTACCGGCCTGAATAAGTCGGACCTGATCCTGCTGGCCGCCCGGCCCGGCATGGGTAAGACGTCTATGGCCCTGAACATGACCCTGAGCGTGGCTAAACTCACCGGTAAAACCGTGGCAGTGTTCTCCCTGGAAATGTCCCGTGAACAGCTGGCCTCCCGCATTCTCTCCTCCGAGGCTTTGGTGGAAAACAACCGCCTGCGGACAGGATTGCTTCAGGAGAGCGACTGGGATAAAATTGCCGGCGCGGCCTCGGTTCTCTCCCGTCTGGACATCCGGATTGACGACAATCCCCTGCTGTCCGTGGCGGATATGAACGCCAAGTGCCGGCGGCTGGATAACCTGGCCCTGGTAGTAGTGGACTACCTTCAGCTGATGAGTTCTGCCGGAGGCGGCCGGGGAGGAGAAAACCGCCAGCAGGTGGTGTCCGACATGTCCCGCATGCTGAAAATCATGGCCAAGGAGCTGAATGTTCCCGTAATCTGCCTCAGCCAGCTCAGCCGTGCCAACGAGAAGCGGGACGACAAGCGGCCCATGCTCTCGGACCTCCGCGAGTCCGGCGCAATCGAGCAGGACGCGGATATCGTGCTGTTTTTGTACCGGGACGATTATTACAATCAGGATTCAGAGAAACACAATATTGCAGAGTGTATTGTAGCGAAGAACCGCCACGGGGAAACCGGGAAGGTGGAGCTCCGCTGGATGCCGGAATACACCCAGTTCTCCACCCTGGACAAGCGGTATGACGACGAAGACTGAACTTTTGGAGCGGACGCCCCGTTGGGTTTTGCCGGCGCGGGGAGAACGGGTTCTCTGCGCTGTCTCCGGGGGATTGGACTCCATGTGTCTGCTGTTTCTGCTGGATGCGTGGTGCCGTGAGCAAGGCGGAGAATTGGCTGCCGCTCATTTCAATCATCAGCTGAGGGGGGGACCGGCGGACCGGGACGAGGCTTTCGTCCGGGAGACCTGTGAAAAATGGGGAATTTCCCTGACTGCAGGCCGGAGAAATGTCCGGGAGTACGCGAAAGAGAACGGGCTTTCCCTGGAGGAAGCTGCCCGGACCCTGCGCTATCGTTTTCTGCGGCAGACGGCGGAGGAGAGGCAGTGCAAACGCCTTTACACCGCGCATCACGCCGATGATAACGCCGAGACCGTTCTGTTAAACCTGATTCGGGGAACGGGACTCAAGGGGCTGACGGGCATGGACTGGGAGCGAACCGGTCTCTGCCGTCCTCTGCTGCGTGTGACCCGAAAGGAGCTGGAGGATTATGCCGCCCGCTGGAAGATCCCTCACATAGAGGACGAGACCAACGCGGACCCGGAGACCGCCAGCCGGAATTTTCTGCGTCTCCGGGTACTGCCGCTGTTCAAGGAACTGAACCCCCGGGCAGTGGAGCATATCGCGCAGACTGCCGGACGCCTTCAGGAGGCAGACCGCTTTTTGGAGGCAGAAGCCGCCGCCCGCACGGCTCCGCTGGAGGTGCGGGAGGGGCAGGTACGCGTTCCCGTTGACCTGCTGTTCCGCGCGCCGGAAGCTGTGCGGCCCCGCATGCTGCTGCAGCTCTTTGACTGCCTGGGCGTGGGACGGAAGGATATCGGCGCGGTCCATCTGAACGCCCTTTTGCGCATGGCAAATCCCATGGAAGCGGGGCGGGAAAGCCAGCTGAGCCTGCCTTGCGGCGTTACCGCCCAATGCCGCAGGCGCTGGCTGATTCTGGAGACCCGGTCTCAGCGTCTGACAGAGGTTCCGCTGCTGCCGGGACAGCCTCTCCGTTGGGGGGAACATTATACCCTGACCCTTCTGAACAGCCAGGCGGGAGCGGGAATAACCCTGCGGGACCGGACGCCCGGCGAGCCTTGGGATATCCGCGTGGGGCCCTGTCCGCCGGGTGAGCGTCTGCTTCTGCCGGGGACGCGGGGAGCCCGGAGCGTGAAACGCCTTTGTCTGGACCGTAAAATTTCCTTGGCTGAGCGGAACTGCCTGCCGGCCATTTATGTGGGGAAAAGCCTGGCTGCCGTGTGGCGGCTGGGGGTGGATGTTGCTTTTGCACCGAAGAACGGCGTGTCCTGCCGGTTTATCAAAATTGAGGAATCTGTTGAGGAGGACAACCATGATGCGCAGTGAAATGGAACAGGATATTCTGAAGGTATTGATTACCGAGGAGGAACTCAAAACCCGCATCACAGAACTGGGTAACCAGCTATATGACCGGTTTCAGGGCCGAAATCCCCTGTTTTTGGGGGTGCTGAAAGGGTCCTTCATGTTCATGACAGACTTGGTTCGGGCCTGCCAGCTCAAGAGCGATATTGAGTTTATCGCCGTCAGCTCTTATCAGAACGCCACAGTCTCCTCTGGCTGTGTGCAGATTACCCACGATCTTCAGCAGGATATTACCGGACGGGATGTCATCATTGTGGAGGACATTCTGGATTCCGGCACGACCTTGGCCTTCCTGAAAGAGTATTTCCTGACAAAGGGGGCGGCGTCCATTACCATTGTGACCCTGTTGGATAAGCCCTCCCGCCGGACCAAAGCCATTTCCGCCGATTTTGCCGGCTTTACCGTGCCGGACGAGTTTGTTGTGGGCTATGGTCTGGACTATGCCCAGCGGTATCGGAATATCCCTTATATCGGCGTGCTCAAACCGGAGGTATACGCCGGAACGTGAGCAAATTGTTTCCCAGCAAAGAAGGAGGAATGCCATTTGTCTAGGCAAAACCGTACGTCCAACCTCAGCTTCCTGGCTCTGGGGCTGGTAATCCTGCTGTGCCTCAGCTGGATTTGGCAGATGAACGGCCAGAGCGAGAGTCTGAGCTTTTATCAGGTGGAACAGCTTTTCCGGCAGGAAAAGGTGGAGTCCTTCACCATCCGGGACCATACCCTGGTTATGAAGCTGCGGAGCGGGGAGAAGGACGGCGATGTGCTGCGCTACGAGCTGTATGACTTCGACCTGTTTTATGACAGCCTGGGAGAACTGGTGGAAGAGCAGGCCGCCAAGGGCGTCCTGACGTCCTTCGATTACCAGCAGAACCATTCTACCAATTGGCTGGAGCTGTTGCTGCCCTGGATTTTGTCGGCGGCACTGCTGGGAGGCATGTGGTATTTCTTTTTCCTCCGGGGGCAGGGCGGCGGCGGGGCCGGGGACCGGATGGCCCGGTTCGGTTCTGCCCGTATCCGCACACTGTCTGAGAAGGATAAGAAAATTTCCTTCCGGGATGTGGCTGGAGCGGATGAGGAGAAAGAGGAGCTCCAGGAGATTGTGGGCTTCCTCCGAGACCCCCGGCGCTTCATTTCCTTGGGAGCGCGCATCCCCAAGGGCGTGCTGCTGGTGGGCCCGCCGGGCACCGGCAAAACGCTGCTGGCCAAAGCTGTGGCCGGAGAGGCGGGTGTGGGCTTTCTCTCCATCTCCGGTTCGGATTTTGTGGAGCTTTATGTGGGCGTGGGCGCCAGCCGGGTGCGGGACCTCTTCGAGCAGGCCAAGAAGGCGTCGCCCGCCATTGTGTTTATCGACGAAATTGACGCCGTGGGCCGCCAGAGGGGCACAGGCGTCGGCGGCGGCCACGACGAGCGGGAACAGACGCTGAACCAGCTCCTGGTGGAGATGGACGGCTTTGCCGCCAACGAGGGCGTTGTGGTTCTGGCGGCCACGAACCGGGCGGATGTTCTGGACCCGGCGCTGCTGCGGCCCGGGCGGTTCGACCGGCAGATTTACGTTGGCCTCCCGGATATCAAGGGCCGTGAGGAAATCCTCCAGGTCCATGCCAAGGGCAAGCCCCTGGCAGAGGACGTGGACCTGCACAAGCTGGCGCAGGGCACGGCGGGTTTCACCGGGGCGGACCTGGAAAATCTGATTAACGAGGGCGCGCTCCTGGCGGCCCGGCGGGACCGGGAATTCATCACTATGGGGGATCTCCATGACGCGGAAATCAAGGTCATTGCCGGACCGGAGAAACGGAGCCGGGTCATCCCCCAGCACGAGCGAGAGCTTACCGCCTGGCACGAGGCAGGCCACGCCGTGGTCATGGAGACCTTGCCGGACCATGACCCGGTGAGTCAGATTACCATTGTTCCCCGGGGACAGGCCGGCGGCATGACCATTGCCCTGCCGGAAGAGGACCGCTCGTATCTCTCTAAGCGCTTCATGGAAGAACAGATTGTGGCGCTGTTGGGAGGCCGGGTGGCGGAAAAGCTGTGCCTGGGCGACATTTCCACTGGGGCCAGCAATGATATCCAGCGGGCTACCGGCATTGCCCGGAAGATGGTGGCCGTCTACGGCATGAGTGACGCTATTGGCACTGTATCCCTGGAAGGCAGCCACGACGAGGTCTTTATCGGCCGCACGATGAGCCAGGGGCGGAGTTATTCTGAATCCGTGGCGGCCCGGATTGACGAAGAGGTGCGCCGGGTGGTGGATGAGGCCTATCAGCGCTGTGAGGCCATTTTGACGGAAAACCGTCAGGTTCTGGATGCGGTGGCCAATTACCTTCTGGAACATGAGACTATGGAGCGAGAGGAGTTCCTGGCGGTCCTGGGCAAGCCTGTGGACCTTACAAAACCGGAGAATTGACTCTTCGCTGCTGACACACAACCATTGCGCCTGATTTTTGGAGGGATCTTTTTTGAGAAAACTGAACGCCGCGCTGGAGCGTTTTGCTCTGCGGCATCCCCGCTTCGGTATCCCGAACCTGATGCGGTATCTTGTCATTGGAAATGTAATTGTCTTTTTCCTGCTGCGCATGAGCAGTTATGCTGCCGTGTCTTTTCTGAGCTTCCAATGGGATCGAATTCTCCGCGGTGAACTGTGGCGGTTGGTAACGTTCCTCTTTATGCCCAGCACGGCAGAGCCGTTTACGCTCATTCTGTCCCTGTACTTCATGTACTTCGTGGGAAATCTGCTGGAACAGGAGTGGGGGACTCCGAAGTTTAATCTCTATTACTTCTCCGGTGCGGCCTTGACGGTGCTGACGGGAATCATCAGTTATTACGCCTTTGGTTCCAGCGGCGGCGTGAGCACGTACTATGTGGGGCTGTCTATGTTCCTGGCGTTTGCCGCGCTGTATCCTGACGCCCGCCTGATGCTCTTTTATGTCATTCCTGTGAAGGCCAAATGGCTGGCCATAGCAGACGCGGCGCTGTTTGCTGTGGATGTGATTGGGGCGCTGCTGGCAGGGAATTTCCTGGCAGCCTTGCTGCCGGTGGCGGCCATGTTGAACTTCCTGGTTTTTTTCTGGTGCGATTTAACCGATTTGCTGTCTCAAAAGCGCGGTTTAGCCCGGCACCGGAACTCTCATCAAACCATCCAGTTTAAGTCGGCGGTTCGGCAGCAGCGAAAGAAAGAGGCACAGCGAGGCTATCGCCACAAGTGCGACATCTGCGGCCGGACGGATACGGAGTATCCCGACCTGGAATTCCGCTATTGTTCCCGCTGTGCAGGATATCACTGTTTTTGTTCGGACCATATTTTCCAGCATGAACATTACCGGGAATGAAAAACCGGGCATACAGAAATTTGAAGCAGTGCAAAGAGAGATAGCGTGGGAATTTTGCGGCGGTATGCTGGAGTGAAAGAGGAAAGTGCTGGGAGAAAAAGGAAATCGGTAACGCAGAGAGGATGCAGCTTGTTTCGATTAGGTTTTGTGTGCTCACGAGACCTGACCCGTTCAGCTGCATCCTCCGCTCTCATGTACAGCCGGTCATTTGAAAAAATATTGATTATTTTTGAAATACTACTTGACAAAGCAGGCTATCTATGGTATCTTAATTATTGCCGACAAGTTGCCGGTGTGGTGGAATTGGTAGACACAGGAGACTTAAAATCTCCCGGTAGCAATACTGTACCGGTTCGAGTCCGGTCACCGGCACCACAAAATAAAATATCGCGGAGTAGAGCAGTTGGTAGCTCGTCGGGCTCATAACCCGGAGGTCGCAGGTTCAAGTCCTGTCTCCGCAACCATAAAGGTGAAACAATTTG
>JAAWLO010000056.1 GCA_022797935.1 Oscillibacter sp.
GGGGCGAGTACGGCCAGGTCCCCGGCGAGGTCAACGAGGAAGTCCGGGCCCTGGCGGGCATCAAGCCCGAGGACGTCATCACCTGCCGCCCGGCGGACCTGCTCCAGCCGGAGGTGGAAAAGTACCGGGAGGAGTTCAAGGGCGTGGCCAAGAGCGATGAGGACGTGCTGTCCCTGGCCCTGTTCCCCCAGGTCGCTCCCAAATTCCTGGCCTGGCGGGACGGTCCCCACGACGAGCCCGCCGCCGCTCCGGCCGCAAAGGCTGCCCCGGCAGACCCCAACGCCGTGCGGGAATTGTTCGTGGAATTCAAAGGCTGATACGTTTTCGCGAAAGAAAACGCATCCAAAAAGAGCTTTCGCGGGCTCTGGCTGTCTGGCGCTTGACCAGGCCGGAGCGGCAGCAGCCGGGAACTGCTGAAACGAGAAGAGGACGGTATCTTCTGATGCCGTCCTCTTTTTTACCGCCAGCCATACAGCTCATAGTTGTCAATGGACAGCTCCAGTGTATTCAGCACGCCGTCCTCTGTGCCGTACAGCGTCACCTTGACCGGCAGGTCTCCGTGGAGAATGCCCCGGCCTCCGCTCTGATCCCCCTTGGTGTAGCCGCTGTACCAGTTGTACGCCGCTCCTTCCAGGCCGGTGCCGGGTCCCCAGACGCCCCAGGTATCCGGGTCATCCTCCCGGTAATAAAAGGTAAACAGGGCGTCGCTGGCCTTCTCCCCCGAATAGGCGAAGGTCCTTTGCTCCCCGAAGGTCAGCTGGTATTCCCCGGTTTCCGGGTCGTACACCCGGGTGGTCCGCCGGGCTGTTACCTCCGCGCTGGCAGAGGCCGCCTCCGCGAAATCCCCGGCCACGTACAGCGTCCCGTTCAGACCCATGCACAGGGCCCCCCGGCCCAGGTTCGGCGCTCGCCAATACTCCGTCCGGACCTCCAGACCGTGGCGGACAAAATTCGTGCTGACATAAGTATCTCCCGTTCGGGCAATCAGATAGGTGGCGTGATGGGCGAGGAGGTCGCCGCTGTACCGCCAGGCATTCCGCTCCACCAGCACCGGCTCCAGGTCCGACAGGAGATACCGCCGCTCCACCCGGTCCAGCATCCCCCGAACGGTGTAGGGCGGGAAGCCCAGCAGAGCGTAAACCAGAACGGCCAGAAGGGCGCACAGAAGCAGGTTCCGAACCGTCTTTTGTCCCCGTGTCAGCTTCATGACGCCGCCTCCCATTCCACCCGCAGGACCCAGTCCCCGCCGGAGAGGGGATAGGACACCTCCGCCCACCGGGGCGGTTCCTCCAGCACCAGCTCCACCGTCTGGCGATAGCGGGTCCAGCCATTGCGGCCAGGACCGCGGTTCTGCCAATACCGGCTTTCTGCCGCCGTCATGGTACTGGGGTCCGCCTCCAGCAGCGGGAGCTCCCCATACTCGTCCCGGTACGTGAAAAACCAGTTTCGCATACCGTAGTAGGCCTCCGTCCCCAGCGGGTCCCGCATTTGAAGCCATAGCTGGATTTCCGCCGTCACCTTGCCGCCGGTCTCCGGGGTCACCTCTCCCGGCGCGGCGCAGAGGACGCCGTGCTCCAGCTCCACCCTCGCCGCAGAGGCGGGCGGCGCTTCCCAGAAGAGTTCATTCAGCGTGCGCCCCGCCAGGGAGTCCCAGCCGATGGTCTCAAACAGCGTCACCAGCGCCAGCACCGCCAGGGCCCGGAACAGCCACCGGCTCCCCTCCCACAGCCAGCCCAGCCAGGGCTTGTGGACCCGGTCCAGGGCCCAGCCCACCTCCTGGGCATTCCCCATAGCCGCCAGGGCCCGCTGTTCCGCCAGCTCCGGGGTCCAGCCCAGGCGAAGCAGGTCCTGGCAGTGGTCCTCGTAGTGAATCCGGAGTTCCCTGGCGATCCCTTTCCGGTCCGGGCGAAAGCGGACCTGCTCGCAGACGGCCTCCAGCCAGATTTGAAATGGATCCCGCATGGCCGCCTCCTCACGCCGGGGCGGCGCTGTTCACCACCGCGTCCACCTGCTCCCGGAAGACCCTCCACTCCTCTTTCCGGGCGTCCAACGTCTTCCGGCCTTTCCGGGTGATGCGGTAGTACTTCCGCGTCCGGCCCTCCTCGGACTTCTTTTCCCGGACGCTGAGCAGCCCGTCCGCCTCCAGTCCGTGAAGAATGGGATAGAGGGTTCCCTCCTTCAGCGCAAAGACGTTGTTGGACCGCCGGGCCAGCTCTGTAATCATCTGATAGCCATACATCTCCTCCCCTGCCAGCAGGGAGAGGGCCAGCAAGGTCGTACTGCCGCTCATCAGGCTCTTGTCGATTTTCATAGAGCGCCTCCTCTCATTCAATACCTCGGTCATCTAGGTTCAGTATACATAGATAATCGAGGTTTGTCAAGAAGAAAAAACCGCCCTTCAAGAGAGCGGTTTCTCTGCGCAGTATCCGAATAAAGCCTGTCAAACCGAAAGTCCCTGCCGCCGGTAAAAGCCCCGCAGCTCCTCCGCCAGGGCCTCCGGCGCATCCCGGTTGATCTCGTGACCCGCTCCGGCCACCCAGGCCAGCTCCGCCCCGGGGATTTCCCGTTCCAGGCCCTGCGCCGCCTTCCGGTTGGCCCGGTCCTTTTGGCCGCAGAGCACCAGAACCGGACAGGCGATCTTCCCTACTTCTTCCCGGAAGTCCAGCTCCGCCATGGAGGCCGTCAGCTCCAGAACCGCCGCCTTAGACAGTCCCATCTCCCGGAACGCGCTCCCCGGCAGCAGGCGAAAAACCAGCCCCTGCATCCGCAGCAGCGTCCTGGGCATCTGGTACTGTGCGCCAATCAGCACCAGGGAGCCCACCCGCTCTGGATGCTCCGCCCCATACTGCAGGGCCATCACGCCGCCCAGCGACAAGCCGCACAGGTGAACCGGGCCCGGCAGACGGGCGCACCCGGCGGCAAAGGCCTGATACATGCGCCCATAGCTGGCCGCTCCCGTCCGCAGCGGCGCCAGCAAATCCGGGCAGGCGGCGGGAACGCTCAGCGCCTGCATCACAGACTCCCAGCTCTCCGGCGTCTGGCCCAGGCCATGCAGAAACAGCAACGACAAAATCCGCGCCTCCTTCTCAGGTGTACGACCGCTCCACATTCACCACGGCCCGGTAGCTGCTGTCCAGAACCTGAACAGCGGTTTTAATGGTCTCCTCCACCTCCTGGTCCTTGAGACGGAAATGAAACGGCACCGCCGCGTCAAAGACCAAATCCAGAAAGCTATCCGAGGAAACAATGCGGAAATCGTGAATGGTAATCTCCGGGTCAATGCACCGCACCAGCTCCTCCACCCGGCGGCGGACTTCCTGCGTGACGCCGCCGTCGGCGGCAACCGGGTCCATGTGAATCACCGCCTCACAGCCCAAGCGCTCCCGCAGTTCCCGTTCAATGTGGTCAATCCGCTCATGGAGCTCCAGGATATCCTGACTGGCGGACACCTCGGCGTGGAGGGAGAGCATCCGCCGCCCGGGACCGTAGTCGTGGACAATCAGGTCATGCAGGCCCAGAATCTCCGAATGGGAGAGGACCAGGTCCTGAATCTGCGCCACGAACTCCGCCGACGGCGGGGTTCCCAGCAGAGGGTCCATGGTGGATTTTACTGCCCGGACGCCGGAAACCAGGATAAACAGCGCCACCAGCAGGCCTCCCCAGCCGTCCAGGGGCAGAGCCGTATACCGCCCTGCCAGGGACGCCGCCAGCACCACCCCCGTGGCGGCACAGTCGCTGAGGGAGTCCAGGGCGGCGGCCTCCATAGCGGTGGAGTGAAAACGCCTGCCCAACCGGCGGTTGTAGAACGCCATGTAGAGCTTCACGCCGATCGCGGCGCAGAGGATCCACGTCACCGGTCCCCCGGTGTCCACAGCGGCGGGACGAACAATCTTCTCCACCGAGGACTGCGCCAGCTCAAAGCCCATCAGCAGAATCAGCATGGAGACCACCAGCCCGGAGAGATATTCCATCCGCCCGTGGCCGAAGGGATGATGATGGTCCGGCTTCTGCCCCGCCAGAAGGAAGCCCAGCAGCGTCACAAAAGAGGACCCCGCGTCGGAGAGGTTGTTCACGGCGTCGGCAAGGATGGCAATGGAGCCGGAGAACAGCCCCGCCAGCAGCTTCGCCAGGAAGAGCAGCAGGTTCAGCAGCATCCCCACGCAGCCGCAGAGCACGCCGTAGCCTTTGCGCAGCTGGGCTTCCGTCTTTCCCTCCGGTCTGAGCAGGAGGCGGGCCAAGATGGTAATCAAGCAATCAGCTCCTTCTTTTCGTCGGGGGCCTGCGCCTCCGGAGATATGGCGTTCAGTCCGGTTTCTTCCCCGGCAAAACCAGCTTCATGCGGCAGCACAAATCATCCAGGTCCCGGTCCGTAGCGGCGGGGACCCGCAGCTTTGCCCCGCAGTCCCGGCAGATCAGGTCCACGGCGGAACGCCGGATTTCCATACCATAGCGCCCGCTTCCGCAGCCGCAGGCAATCCCCCCGGGCCGGGAGGCAATCTCCTTCAGCTCAGAGAGCACCTCATACATAATCACATTGTCCAGGAAGGCCTCCGTCCCCTCCTGCCGCCGCTCCTTCTCCGCCAGAACGGCCAAATCCTGCAATTGCCGCTCCACTGTCCCCTCCGGGCCCACGAAGCAACAGAACTGCCGCGTAGCGGGGCAGGCCAGGGCCGCCGCCCGGTCCAGCACCTGTTCCGCTGTGCAGAGAGCCAGATGGGTTTCGCCGCACAGGCCGCAGGGCACAGACAGCCGGTAGCGCTCCCCGTCGGAGTCCGCCCGCAGGGCCGTCTGGCCGCAATCGCAGTCCACCTCCGCGCCGGAGGCCTCCAGGGCAAAGCGGGACCGGGTTTTCATAACCGTTTTTCCGCACTTGGGGCAGAGATAGCCAAAGGTCCGCATCTCGTCGCGCATCATCGCCAAACACCTCGTTTCGCGCCTCCGGCGGTGCCGGTCAGGCGGGTTTATAGCCGGCGTACTTGAGAAGAGGCAAAAAAGGAACATGGCCCAGGGCAAAGCGGAGGATGCGGGCGGACCGTCGCCCGCCAAAGACGGCAGCGCCGCCCTGTACCGTTTTGCCCGCCGAACTTTACCAATTTTCAAGTGTGCCGGCCATAAAGCAGTAGTATACCATAAAGCCCCCTCTCTGTACAGCATTTTTGGTGGAAATCCGGCGTCCTGGAAACTCCACCCTGCAGGTCTAAAATTTCTATTGCCAGTGCCCGGCAGGAATGATATAATAGAGTTGATCTTTATTATCCGGCCAGCGGCCTGCTGGAAAGCCCTCCGGAAAATACAGCTCAGCATCGGCGCCTGCCGGAACGGACCCGCCCGCAGCGGATGCTGACGGAAGAACGGTGATTCCTTGGACGTTTCTTTGACGCGCCGGGCCCCAGAGCCCTCTCAGGGGGACGGCAGCCGGTTTGTGACAGGCTGTCTGTTCCTCAGCCTGGTCATCCTCACCTGGACCGGAGTGGGGAATCCCGCCGTCGCCGGTATGCTGGGCCTGCTGCTGTGCGCCGCGGGCTGTACTCTGCCGGAGGCCCGGGCCGACCTGCGCTTTCTGATTCCTCTGGTTCTCTATAACCTGTTCAGTCTGGCCGCCTCCCTGGCGGTCTACCGCAACACCGTGGACGGCTACGCCTCCACCCAGATGCTCTTTCCCCTGCTCTATCTGCTCCTGGCCAGCCTGGAGGATACCGGACTTCTCCGGCGGCTCTGCGCACTCTGGACCGGCTGCGCGGCGGCCTATGGCATAGTCCGCTTCGTACTGGAGGCCCTCCAGGGCCGTACCGGACGGCTGGACGGCTTCCTGGGGAACCCCAACGCCATGGGAATTTTCCTGGTTCTGGGCTGGTTCGCCCTTCTGGGCGGTTCCCGCTCTTGGCTGGAGCACCTGGAGCCCCTGCTGCTGGCCGCCCTGGGACTGACCCTTTCCATGGGCAGCTTCCTGGCCCTGGCGGCGGGCATTCTGGCGCTGGTTCTTCTGGAACCGCAGGGACGATTCCGCCGGGCCTGCCTGCTGCTGGCCAAGTGCACCCTTGGCATCGGCGTGGGACTGCTGCTGTATCTGGCCGCCGCCCGCACCGGCCAATCCTGGGCCTGCCTCCCTGTGGCGGCATACCTCCTGGCCCTCGTTCTGGGCTGGCGGTCCCTGTGCCGCTTTCTGGACGCCCCCCGCACCGCCGCCCTGGCTGCCGCCGGAACCCTGGTGGCCCTGGCCGCCATTCTGGCCCGGCCCAGCGCCGTGGCCACCTTCGCCGAGCGGCTGGAGATGATGGCCAGCGCCCGGAAGTACCTGACGGTGAATCCCCTTCTGGGCGTGGGCCCCTATCGCTGGCGTCTCCTGGACCTGGAGGACGGCGGAACCTATTTCAACACCTGGCACATTCACAACCTCTTTCTCCACACCGCCGTGGAGATGGGCTGGCCGGCCCTGGCGGCCCTGGTTCTGGCGGCCCTGCGGACCTTCCGGAAGGCCCCGGAGGCCCCCCGGCTGGCGGCGTGTACCGCCTTTCTGGTTCACAACCTCATCGACACCAGCTTTTTCTACCTGGGCGTCACCGCCCTGGTCCTGCTGACGGCGGCCCGGCCCCAGGAGGGAGGACGCCGCCTCTCCGGCACAACGTTAAAAATCCTCTGCGGCGCGGCGTCGGTGTTCTTCGCCTGCAATCTCTTCCTGATTTTCACAGCTTAGGAGGTCCCCCATGGCAAAACAAGAACGCGGCCTCCTCCTGCCCCGGCTGCTGCTCCTGGGCTTCGGGGCGGCGGCAATCTTCGTGCTGGCCCTGTGCGCGGTCCGGCGGAGCGCCCTGCCCGAGAACGTGGGCCTGCCGCTCTCCGGTCCGGAGGCAGAGGCAGTCATCCAGCGGAACAGCCCTATGACGGCCTTCGTCCAGCTGTCCCCCAACGCGGACTTCCCCCGGCGGGGCGAAATCTGCAAAATCACCATCCACCACATGGCGGAGAACCTGTCCCTGGAGGGTCTGGGGGCCGCCTTCGCCCAGGAGGACCGCCGGGCCTCCTCCAATTACGCCATTGATTCCCAAGGGCGGGTCGCCCTGTACGTGGAGGAGAACAACCGGGCCTGGACCTCCTCCAGCCGGGAAAACGACCAGCAGGCCGTCACCATTGAGGTGGCCAACGACGAAACCGGCGGGGACTGGCACGTCAGCGACGCCGCTTTTGACACGCTGATCGCCCTGTGCGCGGACATCTGCCTGCGCAACGGCATCCCCTCCCTGGAATACACCGGCGGCCCGGAAGGCAGCCTGACCGTACACCAGATGTTCAACCCGAACACCGAGTGTCCGGGACCCTACCTGCTGAGCCGGATGGAGGACATTGCCGCGGCGGTGAACGCCCGTCTGGCGGCGGAGTGAAAAAATTCATACGGCAGCGTATTTCAGATAGATATCAGAAGGGGCATGCCCCTTCTGGCGGTTCCCCGGGGAACCGAAGTTTTCAAAAAGGGAGGAAACTTGTACATGAAACCCAAGAAAAACAGGACCCAGATTCTTCGCATCGGCATCTTCTTAGCAATGGCTCTGCTGGCGGCTACTATGGCCCTGGCGGCAGACCCAGACGGGCCTTTTGAGCTGGATTTCACAACATCTCCTAAAGACACATCTTATGGCGTCTTTATTCAAAAAGAGGTCACGGGACTGGAGAACCTGGACGATTTTAAGGGCAAAACAATTACTCTCAACATTACAGGCGAGATCAGAAATGGCGGCCAATGTACGGTCGAACTGAACCCGAACTTTCCTGAGTACCACAAAGTTGAAATGACGGAGTCAATTCAGCCCTACATAACAGCCGCCGACGGCAGTTCCGCCTCTGGAGAGAAGTACTTTCTTGACCTAAAGCTAGACTGTACGGAAGATGAGTACGATTCAAAAAATAATCATAAGGGTACCATTACTATCGAAGAAGACCAGGATTCCGCCCAGATTGATGGCTATGACTTAACTACCACTTGGAAATTCGAGGGAGAAGACATCGAACACCCCATGCCCATAGAACTTGGCGAAGATGACTTCTTTGTGGAAGACCCAGGCCAGGATAAATACTCAAAGACACTCATCATTACTAACGAGTACACCCCTGTTTCTCCCAGCACTGGCTCCTACTGGGTAGTTCACGAATACTACAAGGACAGCATTGCTGACGGCAACCGGGAGGGCTTCACCGAGCCGGTACAGGTCAACGACCTGGAGCTGAACGACGAAACGAAGTATACAACCGCAGACGTCGAGAAGCTGCCCGACTATAACGGGCTGCGTTACGAGTATCAGCCCAACGCTGACGCTTACGGCGCAAAAGACGAAAACGAAAACGCGGATGGAACCTCCTGGACTCCCGACGGTTCCATGACTTCCGTCATCGCTACCGTGGACGGCAAACAGATTATCATTCTTCGCTACGTGCGCACCGATAACCCGCCGCCCCAGCAAGGCTCCTACCGGGTAGTCCACGAGTACTATCTGAAGAACCCCGACGGCACGCGCACTCTGGAAACCACCACCACGCTGGTCTCCGTGGACGGTCTTCCCCTGGACGGCAAGGCTTACACGGCGGCAGACGTCACCCGGAAGCCCACCGGCCCCAACGGGGTTGCCTACACCCATTACGAGGATACCTACGGCTCCACTGACGGAACCTCCTGGACTCCCGACGGCTCCATGACTTCCGTCATTGCCACGGCGGACGGCAGCCAGGTTATCATCCTTCGCTATGAGCGCACCACTCCCGACCCCAAAACCGGCAGTCTGAGCGTCAGCAAACGTGTCAGCGGCAATGATGTGGGCCCCGCCGACCGTGAGCGGAATTTCCACTTCACCGTGACTCTGTCCGGCAAGGACGTTCCTGACAAGACCTATGGCGATATGGCGTTCACCGGCGGCAAGGCAAGCTTCACCCTCAAAGACGGGGAGTCCAAAACCGCCACGGGCCTGCCCGAAGGCGCGTCCTTTACGGTTGAGGAAGCCGAGGCCAATCAGGACGGATTCATGACCGTCATCCTGCCCGCCACAGGCGTCATTGGCGGCGACACCCTCATCAGCGTCACCTGCTCCAACACCCGCGACGACGGCGATGACGACGACGATGATGATGACGACAGCGACAGTGACTCTGACAGCGACTCCGATTCCGACAGTGATTCCGACTCTGACAGTGATTCTGACTCCGACAGCGACTCCGATTCCGACGCGGATGCGGACGCGGATGCCGATACGGATACCGACACAGACACGGATACGGATACCGACACAGACACCGATACGGACACGGATACGGATACAGACGACGACACCCCGCCCCCGCCGGAGGAACCCGAGGAGCCCCGTCTGCCCGACCCCAACGACCCGAACAGCCCGGAGGAGATCACCATCTGGGACGAGGGCGTCCCCACCACCTACCGCAAGGTCTGGGACCCCGAGACGGAGCAGTGGGTCTACCTCCCCGAGGACGAAATTCCCCTGGACAACGGTCCCCGCACCGGCGACAGCTCCAAGACAGCCCTTTGGGCCCTGCTCTGCGCCGGTTCCCTGGGCGCGGCGGGCTTCCTGCTGGCGGACAGCGCCCGGAAGAAGAAGAAAAACTGATCTCCCCCGCCCCTGAGAAGCAAATTTCCCCGCGTGCCGGAACCTGCGTGTTCCGGCACGCTTTTTTTGTTGCTTCCCGGGAAAAAATGTGATATGATGCGGGAAAGAGACGGCCAAACCGGCCGGAAACCTTACAATCTATGGAGGATGCTTATGGAAAACAACACGCGTCCCGCGGACATGCGGCGCATCAACACCCCTCAGCTGGCGGAGTCCTTCCTGTCGGAACAGGTGGCTCAGGTCCGGCAGCAGGTGGGAGACAAGAAGGTCCTGCTGGCCCTCTCCGGCGGCGTGGACTCGTCGGTGGTGGCGGCACTGCTCATCCGGGCCATCGGCAAACAATTGGTCTGCGTCCATGTGAACCACGGCCTCATGCGCAAGGGCGAGAGCGAGCAGGTGATTGAGGTTTTCAAGAATCAGCTGGACGCCAACCTGATTTACGTAGACGCGTCGGACCGGTTCCTGGACCTGCTGGCGGGCGTGGACGAGCCGGAACAGAAGCGGAAAATCATTGGCGGAGAATTTATCCAGGTCTTTGCCGAGGAGGCCCGGAAGCTGGAGGGCATCACCTTCCTGGCCCAGGGAACGATTTACCCCGACATTCTGGAAAGCGACGGCGTCAAGGCCCACCACAATGTAGGCGGTCTGCCGGAGGACCTGGAATTCCAGCTGGTGGAGCCCCTGCGGCTGCTGTACAAGGATGAGGTGCGGGAAGTGGGCCGGGCCCTGGGCCTGCCCGCCAGCATGGTGGAGCGCCAGCCCTTCCCGGGACCGGGTCTGGGCGTGCGCTGCTTGGGCGCCATTACCCGGGACCGTCTGGCAGCCCTGCGGGAGTCGGACGCGATTCTGCGGGAGGAGTTCGACAAAGCGGGTCTGGCGGGCCAGGTGTGGCAGTATTTCACGGTTGTGCCGGATTTCCGTTCCACCGGCGTGCGGGACGGCAAGCGGGCCTATGACTGGCCGGTCATCATCCGGGCGGTGAACACGGTGGACGCCATGACGGCCACGGTGCCGGAACTGCCCTGGGCTGTGCTGCAGGCCATCACCGGCCGGGTGCTGGCGGAGGTCCCCGGCGTCTGCCGGGTGCTGTATGACTTGACCCCGAAGCCGGTTGGGACCATCGAGTGGGAATGAGTTCAGAGGACGGGAAAGTCTTCGTTTTACGGTGATAAGGAAGTATAGAAACGAACTTATCAATGACACTGATAAACATAGTGCCAAAAGGGGTTGCTGCTCTGGTTATTATTTGTCAGCCAGAGCAGCAGCTCTTTTTCCTGTCATAATCATTCATTTATTTTTTATGTTCATCTCAAGGACAAAAAGGCGGAAAATATGGTCAGATAGATGATAGGCTTTGTTGCGTAACCGTAACGCTTTCAACTCTTGAGCCCGTGAAAACCCGTCCCCCGCTTTTCATCTGGAACAGATAAGGAAACCGCCCTGTTGAATCAGCCAGCAGAGCGGTTTTCCTCCATTCTTTTGCGGCCCGCATGCCATATCCTGAATCATCCAAAAGGACTGCATCCCCAGGAATGAGATGCAAGACCCTTTTTAAGTCAGAACAAGTGTGTTCAAACTGGCGGACCCACGGAAGGTCTTGCCGGAAATCACCCGCTTTCTTTGCCCCTTTGTGTCCGCTTTTCCACAAATCTGGCCTTCACCTTGTATTTCCCTGAAAAACCTGTTATACTAATATTGGTCCACCTTTCTCTTCACCCTATCCTGCCTGGAGGCAGAAATTCAATAAAGGAACTTGATTATGAAAACCATTTACCTCGTCGACGGAGACAATAACATCGGTACCGGCCTAAAGGGCATTGACATGCTCTGCGAGCAGGACACCGTCCTGATCTTTTACCAAAAAGGTCCGGCCCTGAACAAGCTTCAGAAGCTCTGTGCCGGAACGGCAGCGGATGTGCAGTACATCGAGAGCGTCCGCAGCGGCAAAAATGCCATTGACTTCCAGATTATTACCGAACTGGGCGTCCTGGTTGGAAAGCGGGAAGCCGACTACGCTTATGTCATCAGCCAGGACAAGGGTTATGCCGCCTCCATTGAGGCCCTCCAGACCCGCTATGCCGGAGCCTTCCAGGAGGTGGCCCTCCGGCCCTCCATTGAGAGCTGCCTGTATCTGCCCTTTGTTCTCCGGTCATCCAGCCGCCAGGACTTGCGCAATGCCCTGGTCCGGGAATATGGCGCTGTCCAGGGCGGCGGACTGTATAACCACCTCAAGCGGATTTTTCAAGCTCCGGAACCGGAGCCGGAAAAAGCCACCCGCGTCCGCCGGGGAAGCCGGAAAAAACCCGCCGCGCAAAAGGCCGAATGACGCCTCACCGCCCTGCCTCCAGGGAAGGGCGGTTTTTTCCTGCGTGTATATTCGACAAAATTCGAGTCTATTCGACATTTTTCTTGTGTTCTCCATTTCTTTTTGCTATGATAATTCCGGGATAGGCAGTCTTTTCCTCGGGTTGCCCGGGCCCACACCGTACATGCTATACCAAAGCGCGTCCAAAGCATGATTCTCCGCCGTCCGCCCGTTCCAGCACGGCCTACGTCTGACGGCTGCGGACCAGGTGCCGCCGGTCAACGCGCCGGAAAGGAAGCTCTCTTTATGGAACCGGATTTATCTCTTCTCCCCGGTGTGGCCGCCCATCTCCGGGGCGCATTGAGCAATCTGTACTTTGCCGCCTCCCAGCTGGCCCCCGCCTCCCAAAGAGAGGCTGACCCCGCCTTGGACGCCAAGGCAGCCCGGCTGGACCAGAGCTATTATCAGCTGCTCCACATGGTGAACAACCTCACGGCTCTTCACTATCTGGAGAGTCCCTTGCCGCTGCGGGACCAGGACATTGTAGAGCTGGTATGCGGCGTATTCGAGCAGGCCGCCTCCCTGGCGCCCTTTCGGGGGCTGAAGCTTCGCCTGGTCTGCCCACTGGAACATCACATCTGCGCCATCTGCGGCGACGCCATGGAGCAGCTGCTCTGCCAACTGCTGTCCAACGCCTTCAAGTTCACCCCCTCCGGCGGCTCTATTACTGTGGAACTGCGCCTGTCCGGCCAGCGGCTTCTGCTCAGCGTGGAGGACAGCGGGCCTGGCATTCCGCCGGAGCGGCAGGAAATCCTCTTTGAAAGCTACCGCCAATCCGGCTCTCCCCTTCCGCCTCACCACGGCATGGGCCTGGGGCTGACCCTATGCAGCCGCATCGCCCGGGGCCACGGCGGCATCCTCACTGCGGAATCCCACCCGGGGAAGGGAAGCCGTTTTACGGTCTCTCTGCCGGACCGGCAGATGGGATCCACCATCTCGGACCTGTCCTTTGACTACAGCGGCGGCTTCAACCGCATTCTTCTGGCTCTGGCAGACTCCATGCCGCCAGAAGCCTTCCGCATCCGCAGTCTTTAAAGTCTGCTTTAAAGCCAGCAAACCTCCGAGGCGTCTGGTTCTGCTATGGCATATGCAGGTGACTGGAAAACCGTCAAAATTCCTGCGCTCCCTCGCTATGTCCGGCAAAAACCACCTAGACCGGCATTTTGCCGCTTAAAACAGATTTCAGAACCTCTTTCGAGCCGCCCTCCGGGCGGTTCTCTTCATGTTGTTTTCCAAATCCATTCAGGTTTTGGTTGCGCGGGGGACGTTTTTTCGGTATAATATCTCCAAGACCGTCATGGAATTGGGATACAGCGGGATACCGCCGCCCTGTTCTTCTCTGGGAAATTCCGGCGGCCTCTTCCCACAAAATGCCCGGAAAGGAAGGAACCTCTTTGCAGAACCGTTACAAAAACCTGTTCCCCGCCACTCTGGCTTTCTCCATCGGATTGATGCTGCTGGGCCTGGGCCTGGAGGCGCCCATGGACATCCTGCGAGGCCTATATCACATTGTCACCATGCAGGACCTGCTGATTACAGACTACGTCTCCATCGGCGGCCCTGGCGCCGCCCTGGTGAACGCCGGGCTGGTAACCATGCTTTCCATCTGCCTCATCCGCTTTTCCGGCGACCCTTACAACGGCTTCACCATTGTGGAAATGGGGCTGATGGCGGGCTTCTCCCTTTTCGGGAAAAATTTTATCAATATCTGGCCCATTATCCTGGGCACCTGGTTCTATGCCCGCTATCAGAAAGAACCCTTTTCCAAACACGCCTCCGTCGCCCTGCTGGCCACTTCCCTGGCGCCGCTGGTGAGTTATATGGCCCTGGGCAGCATCCACGCCAGCCTGCCCCTGGGGGTGGTTACAGGCATTCTGATCGGCTTCCTGCTTCCCTCCCTGTCCTCCTACACCTATAAGGTGCAGAACGGCATGAACCTCTACAACATGGGCTTTGCCTGCGGCCTCTTCGCCATGATGATCGTCCCGGTACTGACGGCCTTCGGCGACAGCCCGGACTCCGTTCTCTACTGGGCCACAGGGCACAACACAGGTTTTATTGTGGTTCTGAGTCTTTTGTGCTCTTCCCTGATTCTGCTGGGCTTTTTCGCCACAGGCGTTCCGCCCTGGAGCGTCTGGGCAGGCTACCGCCGCCTTCTCTCCACCACCGGGCGGGCCCCCAGCGACTATCTGCGTATGTTCGGCTATGGACCGGTCATGGTGAACATCGGCGTCAACGGCTTTCTGGGTATGGCCTACGTTCTCCTGGTAAAGGGAGACCTCAACGGCCCTACTATCGGCGGTATTTTCACCATTATGGGATTTTCCGCCTTCGGCAAGCACGCCCGGAACATCCTCCCAGTCATGGTGGGGGTGTATATCGGCGCTTACGGGATGCATCACACGCCGGATTATCCCTCCCTTCAGCTGGCGGGACTTTTCGGCACCACGCTGGCCCCCATCTCCGGCCATTTCGGCTGGCCTTACGGCATACTGGCCGGGTTTATCCACGCCTCCCTGGTACTCCAGACCGGCGGGCCTGTAGCAGGCCTGAACCTCTACAACAACGGTTTTTCCGGCGGTTTGATCGCCATTGTCCTCTATCCCACTATTACCGCCATCGCACGCAAGCGCCGGCCCACCCTCCAGAACGAGGACTACTATGATCTGTTCGAGGAAAGCGCGCCCATTGACACCTCCCAGCTTTCGGAAACGCACGGGGAGGCCGCGCCTCCGGAGCCCCTGGAAAATGAGGCGGCGGAGGCCTGGGCGAAAAAAAATTTCCTGGGACCGGAATAAAATCCGGCGGCGCTGTCCATCCTTCCAGAAACGGAAAGGAAGGGACCGCCCATGAAAAACCATACGCTCAAAACTCTGGAAATCGCTTTGCTGCTGGGATTGGCGCTGTTTCTGGCGTCGGGCGCGGCAGCGCTGCAAACAGGAGAGGCCCTGGCAGACCGGGTGGTCCGCCTCCACGTTCTGGCGAACTCCGATTCCCAGGAGGACCAGGAGCTAAAGCTGCTGGTCCGGGACCGCCTGCTGGAGGTAACGGAGCCCCTTCTGGAGCGCACCGTCAACCGTCAGGAGGCGGAAGTACTGCTGCACCGCCGGCTTCCTCTGCTGCGGGACGCCGCCCGGGAAGTCATCCTGGCCAACGGCTATGACTATGCTGTCAGCGTCCGGCTGGAGGAGACGGCTTTCCCCACCCGAGAGTACGATGGCTTCACTCTGCCTGCCGGAACCTACCTGGCCCTGCGGGTCCTCATTGGCGAGGCCGCCGGACAGAATTGGTGGTGCGTTGTGTTTCCGCCCCTGTGTGCAGCGGCGGCGGCAGACGTACCGGAAACCGCTTTGGCGGCGGGATTCTCCCAGGACCAGGTAGGGCTGATTCTGGAGGAAACCAGCGGATATATCCTGAAAAGCAAGCTGGTGGAATTCTGGCAGGAGCTCCAGAACCGGCTGGAATAACCGAAAAAGACCCGCTGTCATCCGACAGCGGGCTTTTTTCACAAAGTTATTCCATCCATCCGCAAAAAAGTTAAAATCTGTCAGCTTTGTCCAAATTCTCTTGCAATCCGGCGGGACATTTGCTATCATAATTTTATAGCCAAATGATTGCAGGCGGCAGAAGGAGGAGACAGCCTTGGTTATTCACGAATCCGCAGAGGACTATCTGGAGTCCATCCTGGTCATCCAAGAACAGACTGGTCAGGTCCGGTCCATTGATGTGGTAAACAAACTGGGCTTCTCCAAGCCCAGCGTCAGCATTGCCATGAAAAAGCTGCGGGAAAGCGGTTACATTCAGATGGCGGCAGACGGAAGCATTACCCTCACGGACAGCGGCATGACCATTGCCGCTCGGGTGTATGGGCGGCACAAAACCATTACCAGGCTCTTCGAGCTTCTGGGCGTCTCCCCGGAACAGGCGGCAGCGGATGCCTGCAAGGTGGAACACGACCTCAGTGAGGAAACCTTTGGGCGCATCTGCGCCTTTATCGACCGGCAGGACGGCGCTTCCACGGCGGAATCCTGAACCACATATTGCCTGCAAACGGGACTGCCAAAAAACCGGCGGTCCCGTTTCTCATCCCAATTGCAAAAAGAAAAGACGGGCAAAGCCCGTCATTTCTTCTGGAGGTGACACCCGGATTTGAACCGGGGAATCAGGGTTTTGCAGACCCTTGCCTTACCACTTGGCTATGTCACCGCATCCACAGTCTTATTATATGCGAACTCTCCCAAAAAGTCCACACCTTTTTTCAAATTTTCAAAAAAATTTCAAACCAGACTCCGCCTGTGCGTTCCGCCCGAAGGGCGGGAGCACAGCCAAGCCCTCTTGGGGGCCCCCACCGCAAACCAGCCTCGCGTTTGCGGTGGGGAAGCGAAGGAATTCCCCGTCCGGCGAAGCGTTCCGCCGGAGGCGGAACGCGCAGCGGTAAGGGGAATTCCTGAGCTGGAGCGGGCAACGAGGCTCGAACTCGCTACCTCCACCTTGGCAAGGTGGCGCTCTACCAGATGAGCTATGC
>JAAWLO010000004.1 GCA_022797935.1 Oscillibacter sp.
AAGTTCCCCCAGTCCGTGGAGGTCAACCAGCAGCGCCTCATGACCAACGCCTACTTCCCCCTGGACCTCGCCGCTATGGAGGCCGTTTACAGAAAGTGCTATTGATGGTGGGGAAGGAGACTGCGGAATGAAAAAATTGGTTCTGAAAGAGTACAAGCACATTGACGTGGTGGAATGCCCCATTCCGGAGCCGGGCCCGGGACAGGCGGTGGTCCGCGTCCGGTATGCCGGCATCTGCGGTTCCGACCTCCACGTGCTGGACGGCCTGAACGCCAATGCCAAGCTGCCCCTGGTGATGGGCCACGAGGCCTGCGGCGAGGTTTACGCCGTCAACGACCCGGACAGCCCCTTCAAGCCCGGCGACAAGGTCTGCGCCCACACGGTGAAGCCCTGCGGCGGCTGTGAGGCCTGCACCATTGGCCGGGAGAACCTCTGCCGGGACGTGCGGATTATGGGCACGAATTTCGACGGCGTGTTCACCCAGTACATGCTGGTGGACGCCAACCGCCTGATCCGCTTCCGGGACGACGTGGACATGAAGCTGGCGGCGCTGGTGGAGCCCTTGACGGTGGGCGTGCACGACGTGTACCGTTCCGGCCTGCGGGTGGGCGAGGACGTCTTCATTGCCGGAGCGGGCCCTATTGGCCTGATTATCGGTATGGTCTGCAAGCTGGCGGGTGCGGCCCATGTGGTGTTGGGGGAGATGAATCCCGTCCGGATTCAGATGGCCCAGGACCTGGGCTTCACCGTGGCCAACACGACGGACCCTGCCGCCTTCCAGGCTGTGTGCGGGGAGGCCACCAGCGGACGGGGCTTTGACAAGTCCTTTGAAATCACCTCTGTTCAGGCTGGCTTTGACATGTGCCTGTCAGCGCTGAAAAAGGGCGGCGTCATGATTCAGGTGGGCATGCCGCCGAAGGGGACGGTAATGGGCGTGGATATCGATAAGATCATCTACAGCGAATGTGAGCTCCGGGGCGTGCGGCATCATACAATGGCCAGCATGCAGTGCGCCGCGAAGATCATCAACTCGGGCCGTCTGGACCAGCAGCTGGAGAAGCTGATTTCCGCCGTTTATCCCATGGAACAGTGCATGGAGGCTATGGAAAAGGCCCGCGCGGACAAGACCATGCTGCGGGTGCTGATGGACTTTTCCTGAGGAATCCGCGGGAGCCCG
Organism: Oscillibacter sp.; assembly: GCA_022797935.1. Lineage (GTDB taxonomy): Bacteria > Bacillota > Clostridia > Oscillospirales > Oscillospiraceae > Oscillibacter. The sequence goes on from JAAWLO010000004.1 coordinate 1,178, forward strand.
GAGAAGAACACCGTCTGGTCACGCTTGACAAAGAGGGTCAGGCATCAGAAACCGGGCGCTGCGGTCCGGCCCTGGAAAGCGAATCGTGTGAAACTGCCAGCTGTTCGGCATCTGCCGGACGGCTGGCAGGCTTTTATGGTAAGCGGCAGCAGCTCCCTTTTCAGATTCGTGCTGCTGAAAGCCGCTTCGGCCAACCACTCGTTAAAATATCAAAAACGGGCAGCCATCTGTTTATGGATGACTGCCCGATAAACTGGAATTTGTAATCGCTTAGGCCTTGTTTGAAAATTGGCGGAATGCTGGATTGGGGCAGATTTTTTTGCCGGGCAAGGCGATTGGACGAGGGAATCCTGACGGATCTCCGGTCCAATCAACGCAGTCCTGGCAGAAAAAGATACCCTAAAACGGCGTTTTGCCATTTTTCAAACAAGGCTTAATGCTCACAATCTATGATAATTTTATTACACGTCTCGCACCAATGAGCCGTTAAAAAATGGGGACGAAGCAAGGTGTCAAAAGGACTCGGCGACAACATGAATGCTCCAACTTTTTTCATAGAGTTCTCCGAATACAATCTGGGTGCCCGATGTCCTTTTGGAAGAAAATAAGTTCCGCCGCTGTTTCTCAGCTCTCCGCATACCATCCCTGTTCCGCAAAATGGACATTGCATAAATATACCTCTCTCTCAAACACCGATTATAGCACAGGACCCTGTTATTTCAAAAATGCCTTTGTAGAAACCGCCGAAGTGATATCCCAGCAACACTTCCTTTAAAAGGGATGGCAGCAATCCCCGCTCTCCCGTTTCAGATTGGTGTTACTGAAGGTGGTTTCGCCAAACCAATCGTCAAAATATCCAAAGCGGACAGCTATTCATTGGAGGATGGCTGCCCAATAAATTGGAAGTTGCATTACTTATGCCGTTCATTTTGAATAGATGATACCACTGCATAGCTGACAGCAATTAAGACAAGCACCCAAAAAGCCACATACATCCACATCCAATCAGCAGCGATATAGACTGCATACGCCAAGAAAATGAATCCGATCAATATAAATGCAAAGCCGGATTGGCGATAGTAAAGCGTTTTGCTCTCTTTATTCTCATCCATCTGTTTGCGTTCCTGTTTCGAAGCCCAAATATAAGCGTTATTGAAAAGGTATCCTTTTTCTTTAAATTGAAGATAGCTGATAACAAATGCCCCGATACCGAATGCTAAAAATATAATGCCGGTTATCATTTGAACAGGACGCATTTACACCACCTCCACGAATTCGGATTTGTTGAGCCAATTATAGCACATGACTCCTGTCATATCAATGTGCCTCTGTGGAAATCGCCGGAGTGATACGCCAGCAATACTTACTTTAAAAGGGACGGGAGTGTCCAAACAAAAGATATTATGCTATAATGAGGAACTATGAGAAAACAAACAATAGAGGCATAGAAGAAATGCCCGAAATGTGGAAAGATTGAAAACCAGCGGCCGAGGTGTGGGAAAAATTCTGGGAATGAACAAATCCAATGTGATGAATTGGACAAAAAAAGGCCCTTCGGACCGAGAAAGCTGAAACGATATCCACAATCAGGGTAAAAACTGTGGAAATGGATGAACTATACTGGTTTCTGGACTATAAGCCCCGCACAGAAACACGGGAAAATATCTACATTATGACGATGGTAAGCCGGGAGCCGCAGCAGGTGTTTTCTTCGAAAGCTGGAAAACCTTCAAGCTGTCTTAGCTGTTTTCGTACGGGCCTATAACCGATTCGGGCCTCAAAAGCACCTCTATCGTTCCAGACATCCTGGCCCTTCTGTCCCCTTTTCTGTTTTTGACTTCCTTTAACTGCGTGTTTGGACGCTCCCCCACTCCCCTCCCCACTTGACATCTCGCCCGAGCAATGATAAAATGCTACACGGAATACTGGCAATGATGGAGAAGAACCGCTTCCGCCGCGCAGCAGAGAGGGATGTCCCGGCTGAAAGCATCCCGCGTAAGGCCTGCGGCTGTACCACTCCGGAGCCGCCCGGGAAGACCGGGCCGGGCCCTCCCGTTATAGAGGACACGAGCGGCGGTTCCCGCAGCGGACCGCAAGCAGGGTGGAACCGTGGAATACGTTTTTCGTATCCCATCCCTGATCTTTTTATCAGGGGTGGGATTTTTTCATTTCACCCCTTACTACAAGGAGGATTTATCATGAGCGAAGAAAACAACCTGTATACCTTTGAAAACGAAGCCTACCGGAAAACCTACTGGCATACCTGCTCCCACATCCTGGCCCAGGCCGTGAAGCGCCTCTATCCCGAAGTGAAGCTGGCAATCGGTCCCTCCATTGACGAGGGCTTCTACTACGACCTGGAATCTCCCTTCCCCTTCACCCCTGAGATCATGGAGAAAATCGAAGGCGAGATGCGTAAAATCTGCAAGGAAAAGCTGAAGCTGGAGCGCTTTGAGCTGCCGCGGGAGGAAGCGGTCAAATTCATGGAGGAAAAGGGCGAGCCCTTCAAGGTGGAGCTCATCAACGACCTTCCCGCAGACGCCGCCATCAGCTTCTACAAGCAGGGTGAATTCACCGACCTCTGCGCCGGCCCTCATCTGGATTCCACCGGCCGCGTCAAAGGCAACGCCATCAAGCTCACCGCCTGCAATGCCGCCTACTGGCGGGGAGATTCCAGCCGTGAAACCCTCCAGCGGATTTACGGCATTGCCTTCCCCAAAAAGGATGAGCTGGACGCCTACCTTCAGCGCATTGAGGAGGCCAAGAAGCGGGACCACCGGAAGCTGGGCAAGGAACTGGGGCTGTTTATGATGCGTGAGGAAGGCCCGGGCTTTCCCTTCTTCCTGCCGAAGGGCATGGTGCTGAAAAACACCCTTCTCGACTACTGGCGGGAGTGCCACAAGCGCTACGGCTATGTGGAAATCTCCACCCCCATCATCCTCAACCAGCACCTATGGCACCAGTCCGGCCACTGGGACCACTATAAGGACAACATGTACACCACGGTGATTGACGATGAGGATTATGCCGTCAAGCCCATGAACTGCCCCGGCGGTATGCTGGTGTACAAAAACGAACCCCACTCCTACCGGGACCTGCCCATTCGGGCGGCAGAGCTGGGCCTGGTCCACCGGCACGAGCTCTCCGGCGCGCTTCACGGCCTGTTCCGGGTCCGCTGCTTCACCCAGGACGACGCCCACATCTTTATGACGCCGGAACAGATGAAGGACGAGATCAAGAATGTGGTGCGGCTCTTTGACGAGATTTACTCCACCTTCGGCCTGACCTATCAGATTGAACTGTCCACCATGCCCGAAGACCACATGGGCGACGAGGAGGTCTGGCACTTCGCCGAAAGCACTCTCCAGACAGCCATCACCGAGCTGGGCAAGGACTTTGTCATCAACCCCGGCGACGGTGCGTTCTATGGCCCTAAGCTGGATTTCCATCTGGCGGACAGCCTGGGCCGGACCTGGCAGTGCGGCACCATCCAGCTGGATATGCAGATGCCGGAGCGCTTCGAACTGGAATACACCGGTGAGGACGGGGAAAAGCACCGCCCCATCATGATTCACCGGGCTTTACTGGGCTCCATTGAACGGTTTATCGGCGTCATCACAGAACACTTTGCCGGCGCGTTCCCCCTGTGGCTCTCCCCGGTGCAGGTGAAAATCCTCACGGTCACCGAGCGGGCCGACGCCTATGCCAGCGAAGTCCGGGAGGCTCTGGACCAGAAGGGCTTCCGGGTGGAAGCCGACCTGCGCAACGAGAAGATCGGCAAGAAAATCCGGGAGGCCACGCTGGAAAAAACCCCCTACATGCTGGTGGTGGGCGACCGGGATATCGAAAACCGGACGGTCTCTGTCCGTACCCGCTCCGGTGAGGACCTGGGGGCCATGTCCCTGGAGGATTTCGCCGCCAGACTGCGCACGGAAACCGATACCAAGGCCATTTCCTAAACAGAGCGTATAAAAAAGAGGGACGTATCCGCTTCGGATACGTCCCTTTTGCTGTCTTAGATTACTTGTGCGGCACGTGCCAGATGTTGTCCGCGTACTGCGCAATGGCGCGGTCAGCGGCGAAAATGCCGCTGCGGGCAATGTTGTGCAGGCTGATTTGATTCCAGCGGTAGGGGTCGGCATAGGTGGCCGTCATCCGGTCCTCTGCCTCGCAGTAGGAGGCGAAGTCCGCCAGAAGCAGGTACTCGTCCGCCGGGCTGCCGCCCATGCCCTGGAGCAGGCGTTGGTAGAGGTCGTCGTAGCTGACGCCGTCCCGGAAGCCCGTGCGCAGGGCGTCCATGGCCTGCCGGAGGCCGGGGTCCCGGTTGTACCACCGCAGGGGAACATAGCCCTCCTGCCGCAGAGCCGCCACCTCGTCGGCGTGGAGGCCGAAGAGGAACATGTTCTCGTCGCCCAGCACGTCGTGCATTTCCACGTTGGCGCCGTCCAGAGTGCCTACGGTAAGGGCGCCGTTCATCATGAACTTCATGTTGCCGGTGCCGCTGGCCTCCTTGCCTGCCGTGGAAATCTGCTGGCTGACCTCGCTGGCGGGCATCAGCACCTCTGCCAGGGAGACCCGGTAGTTCTCCAGGAAGACCACCTGGAGCTTATCCCTGCAGATGGGGTCGTGATCAATCTGGTCCGCCAGGGAGTTGATGAGGCGGATAATCCGCTTGGCTACCTCATAGCCCGGGGCCGCCTTCGCGCCGAAGAGGAAGGTGTGGGGCTGGGTGATGGCGTTGGGATTGTCCTGAAGGCGCTGGTAGAGGGCAATGATATGCAGCACATTCAGCAGCTGCCGTTTATACTCGTGGAGGCGCTTCACCTGCACGTCGAAGATGGCGTCCGTGTTCAGGAGGACGCCCCGGCTCCGCTTGGCGTGGACCGCGAAGAGCTCTTTGTTCTTCCGCTTGATCTCCGCCAGACGGTCCAGCACCGTCTTGTCGTCCGCAAAGGCGTCCAGCTTCTGGAGGACCGAGGCGTCCGAGAGATAGGCGTCTCCGCCGGTGAGGTCCTTGATGAGGCCGTCCAGACCGGGGTTGATCTCGCTGAGCCAGCGGCGGTGGTCAATGCCGTTGGTGACGTTCTGGAACTTCTGGGGCTCCATGTTGCAGGCGTCCCGGAAGACGTCGTTCCGCAGGATGTCGGAGTGGAGGCCGCTGACGCCGTTGACAGCCATGCCTCCGGCAATGCACAGGTTGGCCATCCGGACTTCGTTGCCCCAGACGATGGCCATTTTCTCCGTCTTGGCGGGGTCGTGGTAGAAGTCCTCAATGCGCTTCTGCCAGCGGTTGGAAATCTCCAGGATGATCTGCCAGATGCGGGGCAGGCGGCGCTCCATCAGCGTCTGGGGCCAGCGCTCCAGGGCCTCCGCCAGAACGGTGTGGTTGGTGTAGGCTACGGACTGGGTAGTGATGCTCCAGGCGTCGTCCCAATTCATACCGGCGTCGTCAATGAAGACCCGCATCAGCTCGGGGATGACCAGCGTCGGGTGGGTGTCGTTGATCTGGATGACGTTTTTCTCGTGGAAATTCTTCAGCGTCCCATAGGTGTCCAGGTGCTTGGTGCAGATGGACTGGATGGTGGCGGAGACGAAGAAATACTGCTGTTTGAGCCGGAGGGATTTGCCCTCCATATGGTTGTCCTCGGGGTAGAGGATTTTCGCGATTGCCTCGGCCATAGCCTGTTCCTCGGCGGCCTTCAGGTACTCGCCCCGCCCGAAGAGGTTCATGTCCACCGGGTTGGCGGGCCGGGCGTCCCACAGGCGCAGGACGTTCACATGGTCGGTGCCGTAACCGGCGATTTCCATGTCGTAGGGAATGGCCGTGACGGTGGTGGCGTTTTCGTTGACAATATGGAGATGCCCGTCGTTCCAGAACTCCCGGATGGTGCCGCCGAAGGAGACCCGCTGGGCCTCGGCAGGCTTGGGCAGCAGCCAGGCCGCGCCCAGGTCCTTCCAGTGGTCGGGAAGCTCCACCTGCTGGCCCTCCACGATCTTCTGCTTGAACAGACCCAGCTCATAGCAGATGGAATACCCCGTGGCGGGAATATCCAGGGTGGTCATGGAATCCAGGTAGCAGGCCGCCAGACGGCCCAGGCCGCCGTTGCCCAGGGCGGCGTCGGGCTCGGCCTCAAAGATGTCGCCGGACTTGAAGCCCAGATGCTCCAGAGCCTCCTTCAGCTGCGGGAGCACCCCCAGGTTGTAGGCGTTCTTCATCAGGCTCCGGCCCATGAGGAACTCCATGGACAGGTAATGGACCTGCTTTTTCCTGTTCAGCCGGGTCCGCTTCCGGGTCTCCACTTCCCGCATGGCCATAATGTCCCGGAGAACCAGGGCGCTGGCCCGCATCATTTCGCCTTCGGTCGCCTCCTCGGGGGCTTTGCCGAAGTTGGTCATCAGCTTGGAGCTGAGGGACTCCTCCAGTGCTTGCGTCGTTAAAGGTGTCATGAATGTTTACTCCGCCTTCTTTTTCTTCTTGGCGGCTCCTTTCTTCGAACTGCCGGCCGTCTTCTTGGCGGCCGGTTTCCGGCTGGTCTTCTTCGCTGTGGTCTTTGCGGCGGGGGCTTTTTCTGCGGCAGGCACGGCCTCTTCAGCAGGGGCTTCTTCCACAGCAGGTGCGGCCTCCTTGGCAGGGGCTTCTTCCACAGCGGGCGCGGCCTCCTCGACGGGCGCTTCTTCCGCAGCGGGCGCGGCCTCTTCGACATGGGTTTCTTCCACAACGGGTACGGCCTCTTCAGCAGGCGCTTCTTCCGCAGCAGGCGCGGCCTCTTCGACATGGGTTTCTTCCACAACAGGTGCGGCCTTCTCAACAGGCGCCTCTTCCGCGGAGGGTGCAGCCTCCGCGGCGGGAGCTTCTTCCACAATGGGGGCGGCCTCCTCAACAGGCGCTTCCTCCACAGCGGGAACGGCCTCCGTCACAGAGGCGGCTTCCTCAAAAGGGCGCTCCGCCTCCGCCGCCCGCGCGGTATCCTCATGATTGGGCCAGCTCTGGCCGGTAATGGTGGCGTAAATACGCAGATACTCTCTGGCGCTCCGGGCCCAGCTGAAGTCGCAGTTCATGGCCCGCTGGCGCAGGCGGCCAAACACGTCCGGATAATCCTTGTAGAGATACACGGCCTCCCGGATGACGTGGAGCATGTCGGCGCTGGAATAATTGGCGAAGCTAAAGCCGTTTCCGGCGTCCCGCCAGGACTCGCAGGGCTGAACGGTATCCTTCAGGCCGCCGGTCTCCCGGACGATAGGCACCGTGCCGTAGCGCATGGCGATCATCTGGCTCAGGCCGCAGGGTTCGCTCTTGGAGGGCATCAGGAACAGGTCCGCACCGGCGTAAATAGCCATGGACAGATCCTCATTGTAGTCCAGATGGACGGCCATCCGGCCAGGGTACTGCTGCGCGGCCCAGTTGAAGAAATCCTCATACCGCCGGTCGCCGGTACCCAGGACCACCAGCTGCATGGGCAGCTCCATCATGTCGTGGAGAACCTCGCAGATCAGGTCCAGGCCCTTGTGGGACACCAGACGGCTGACAATGGCCACCACAGGGGTGTGGGCCTCTTCCCGCAGGCCGGTTCTCCGCTGAAGCTCCGCCTTGCAGCTGTCCTTTCCGGCCATGTCGGCGGCGGAGTAATTGGCATGGAGATGGCGGTCGGTCCGGGGGTCATAGAGCTTCATGTCAATGCCGTTGAGCACGCCGCAGAGCTTGTCGGAGCACTGGCGCATGATGCTCTCCATCCGGTGGGCGAAGAAGGGCATTTTCAGCTCGTTGGCATAGGTGGGGGAGACGGTGTTCACCGCGTCGGCGCAGAGAACGGCGCCCTTCAGCAGGTTCACGTCGCCGTCCATCAGCAGGGTGCCGTCCTTGACCCATCCGGCGTCCAGGCCGAAGAGCTCGCCCAGAACGTAGGGATTATACCGGCCCTGATACTCAATGTTATGGATGGTGACCACGGTCTTGATGGAACGGTAGCGCTCCTCCCGGACGCCGTCGTCCTTCAGGTAAACAGGCACCAGGGCGGCCTGCCAATCGTTGCAGTTGATGACCTCGGGCCAGAATTTCAGCCGGTCCAGCATCCGGACCACCGCCCGGGAGAAGAAGGCGAAGCGTTCGCCGTCGTCGGCCTGGCCGTAGAGCGTCCCCCGGTTGAAGTACTGTTCGTTATCCAAGAAATACCAGGTCACGCCGTCCTTCTCCAGGGAAAACAGGCCGCAGTAGCTGTGCCGCCAGGCCAGGTCTACGTAGTCATAGCACTCGAACTTCAGCTGGCTGCCGTATTGGTTCCGCACCCGCTCGTAGAGCGGCAGGATAACGGCGACTTCCGCGCCCTGCTCCGCCAAGGCGGGAGGCAGCGACCCGGCCACATCCGCCAGCCCCCCGGTTTTGCAGAAGGGGACTGCTTCACTGGTCACATACAAAATTTTCATAAGCGAACTCCTTTTCCATATCTTCCCCAGCCTCCGCGTGGGACGCTTGGGTACCGCAGGGCGGTTGGTGGAAGGAATGCCGCCTTTCGGCGTCCTCCCTTCATTATACCAAAAAAAGGGCTTCCGGTCAATGCGGCCTTTCAATCATAAAAGGGGGACGAGGACGCCCCCCTTTTATGAAAAACCCTTAAACCTTGCTGCCTTTGGCCAGCACCACCGGGTAGGTGGCATGACCCATGAGAGTCCGGCCCTCCAGGACTTCCACGTCCTTGTCCGTAATGATGTAAGACAGCTGGGCGTTCTGGCGGACAACGCTGCCCTTGAACAGCACGCAGTTGCGCACCACCGCGCCCTTTTCCACCACCACGCCGGAGAACAGAATGGAATTTTCCACCGTGCCTTCAATGGTGCACCCGTCGCCCACCAAGGAGTTGACACAGCGGCCGTCCGCGCCCAGATAGGTGGAGCTGAGGTCCGCGTTCTTGGCCCGGATGGGACGCTCTGCCCGGAACAAATCCTCCCGGATGGCAGGGTCCAGCAGCTGCATGCTGCGGTCGTAGTACTCCTGTACCGAGCGAATCTGGGCGGCATAGCCCTTCCAGATGTAGCTCTGGATTTTCAGCTCATTCTTCCGGGTCTGGAGCACATCTCCCCGCCAGCTGAGCAGGTCCTTGGAGGTGCAGTCGTCCACCAGCTCCAGCAGCAGCTTTTTGGAGACGACGTAGGTCCCCAGACCCCGGAGGCCCCGGGGCGCGTTGAGGTTGAAGAAGACCTCCGTAATCCGGCCTTCCTCGCCGATCTGGAAATAGGTGCCGTCCTCCGTCAGGAAGCTGTCGCTGCCGCAGACCACGGTGATATCCGCGCCGGACTTCACATGGTTTTCGTAAATGTCGGCCAGAGGCAGGTTCACCACCAGATCGCCGTCCATCATGACCACGTAGTCCTGACGGATCTCCTCCAGATAGCTCCGCACACCGGCCAGGGCCTCCATGTGGCCCCGGTAGGGCATAGCGCCCCAGTCGCCCTTGTAGTTGAAGGGGGGCAGCAGCCGCAGGCCGCCCCGCTTGCGGCTCAGGTCCCAGTCCTTTCCGGTGCCCAGGTGGTCCAGCAGGCTCTGGTAGTGGCCGTGGAGGATGATGCCCACGTCGGTGGTTCCGGCGTTGACCAGGTTGGACAGGGCAAAGTCCACCGCCCGGAAGCGCCCGCCGAAGGGAATGGAGGCGGAAGAGCGGATGGCCCCCAGCTCCTGGAGGTTGCCGCGGCGCTCATAGGTGAAAATGATTCCATGCAGTCCGTTCATTTGGACACCTCCTCACCGTTGCGGTTCAGCATGATGCCGGCTTTGGCGTTCTGGCCCTCGGGCAGGACGCAGCCGGGAGCCAGCACCGTCAGGCCCCAGCCTTGGAGCGTGTTTTCCGGCGTGCCGCCCACCCGGCAGCCCGCGCCGATTTGACAGCCTTCTCCCAGAATGGCGTATTCCACCACCGCGCCGGGGGCTACCTTCACGTTGGGCAGCAGCACGGAATACCGGACCGCCGCCCCCTCGCCAATGGTGACGCCGGGGGAGAGAACGGAGTTCTCCACTTCCCCTTCCAGCACGCTGCCCCGGTTGATGGCGCTGTGGCTGACGGAGGAGTTCATGCCCAGGAAGGCCGGGGGAGCGCTGATGGAACGGGCATAGATGGGCCAGGACTGGTCCCGCAGGTCCAGGCCGGTCTCCGGGGAGAGCATATCCATGTTGGCGTCCCAGAGGGACTCCAGGGTACCCACGTCCTTCCAGTATCCGGCGAAGCGGTAGGCCGCCATGCGCTGGCCGTCGCCCAGCATGTTGGGGATGATGTTTTTGCCGAAATCGTTTTCCGAGTGGGGGTCGGCCTCGTCGTTGACCAGGTACTTCCGCAGGGCCTGCCAGGAGAAGACGTAGATGCCCATGGAGGCCAGGTTGCTCTTGGGTTCCTTGGGCTTCTCGGCAAACTCGGTAATCATGTCCGCCTCGTCCACGCTCATGATGCCGAACCGGGACGCTTCCGCCCAGGGCACTTCCATGACGGAGATGGTGCAGGCAGCGCCCGCCTCCTTGTGGCGCTTGAGCATGTCGGAGTAGTCCATCTTGTAGATGTGGTCGCCGGAGAGGATGACCACGTACTCCGGCTCATACATGTCGATAAAGCCAATGTTCTGGTAGATGGCGTTGGCGGTGCCCTTGTACCAGGTGCCGCCCTTGCTGCCCTGGTAGGGGGGCAGGATGTGGACGCCGCCTGCGGACCCGTCCAGGTCCCAGGGCTGGCCGCTGCCGATATAGCTGTTCAGCTCCAGCGGGCGGTACTGGGTCAGCACACCCACGGTGTCAATGCCGGAGTTGGTGCAGTTGGAGAGGGGGAAGTCAATGATGCGGTACTTGCCGCCGAAGGGGACGGCGGGCTTCGCCATGTCTCCGGTGAGGACGTACAGGCGGCTTCCCTGGCCCCCCGCCAGCAGCATGGCGATACATTCTTTCTTCATGTCTCTTTCAGCTCCTTTGCCTCGTTATTTGACGCTGGGGATTCTCCCGTCTGGGAACCGGCAGCCCCGGTCTTTTTCCGCCCTCTGGGCTTGGGGAACACGCCCTCTCCCCGCAGGAACACCGCGCCGAACGCCGGAATGCGGATGGCGGCGGAGTAATCCTTGCCGTGGGAGGGAATGGCCTCCACCGGCACCGGGACCGTGTCTTCAAAGCCGTCGCCGCCGTAGGCGGGGTCGTCGGTGCTGAAGACCGGGCTGTACTGCCGGTGAGCGGGGACGCCCATCCGGTAGCCTTCGTAAGTATTGGGCGAAAAGTTCACCGCGCAGAGAAGGTCCCGGCCCTTCTTGTCCTTCCGGAGAAAGACCACCACGTTGTTGTGATTGTCGTCCACCACCAGCCACTCAAAGCCCTCCTGGCTGAAGTCGACCTCCCACAGGGCGGGCTCCTTCTTGTAGAAGGCGTTGGCCTCCATGAAGAAGCGGTGGAGCTTCTGGTTCTCCTCGTTGTCCAGCAGATACCAGTCCAGAGACTCCTTGTCGTTCCACTCGTGCCACTGGCCCAGCTCCGCGCCCATGAACAGGAGCTTCTTGCCGGGATGCGCCAGGAAGTACGCGTAGAAGCCGCGGGTGCAGCGCAGCTGGTTGGTATAGTCGCCGGGCATCTTGCCCACCAGGGAGCCCTTCATGTGGACCACCTCGTCGTGGGAGATGGGCAGCACGAAGTTCTCGGAGAAGGCGTACATCATGGAGAAGGTGATGTCTTTATGGTGATCCTGGCGGAACCAGGGGTCCAGCTTCAGATAGTGGCACATGTCATTCATCCAGCCCATGTTCCACTTGAGGTTAAAGCCCAAACCGCCTATGTCGGCGGGACGGCTGACCAGGGGCCAGGCGGTGGATTCCTCGGCGATCATCATCACACCGGGATTGACCTGGAAGGCCATGGTGTTCAGCTCCCGGAGGAAGTCAATGGCCTCCAGATTTTCGTGCCCGCCGTACTTGTTTGGGGTCCAGGACCCGCCCTGGCGGCTGTAGTCCAGATACAGCATGGAGGCCACGGCGTCTACCCGCAGGCCGTCAATGTGGCACTCCTCCAGCCAGAAGCGGGCGGAGGAAAACAGAAAGCTCTTTACCTCGGGGCGGCCATAGTCGAAGACCCGGGTGCCCCAGGAGGCGTGCTCCCACTTGTTGGGGTCGCTGTACTCGTAACAGCAGCCGCCGTCGAACTCATAGAGGCCGTGGGAGTCCTTGCAGAAGTGGGCGGGAACCCAGTCCAGGATGACGGCGATCCCGTTTTTGTGCATGTGGTTCACGAACCAGAGGAAATCCTTGGGGGCGCCGTAGCGGGAGGTGGGAGCGAAGTAGCCGGTGCACTGATAACCCCAGGACCCGTCGAAGGGATGCTCCAGCACGGGCAGCAGCTCAATGGCGGTGTAGCCCATTTCCTTGACGTAGGCCGCCAGCTCTCTGGCCATGTCCCGGTAGTCGTAAAAATCGCCGTTCTCCCGCTTCCTCCAGGAGCCCAGGTGGACCTCGTAAATATTCAGGGGGGAATCGTAAACCTGCTTCTTGGCCTGCCGGGCCTGGAAGGCGGCGTCGGTCCATTTGAAGCCGGTGATATCGTAGAGCTTTCCGGCGGTGGCGGGCCGGGTCTCGCAGTGGAAGGCGTAGGGGTCCGTCTTGAGGCGGATTTCCCCGTCGGGACCGGTGATGGCGTACTTGTAAGCCGTGTACTCCGGCAGGCCGGGAATGAAGCCCTCCCACACCTCGCCCTTGCGGGTGAGACGGTGGACGCCGGGCTTCCAATCGTTGAAATCGCCGACCACAGAAACCGCCTGTCCATGGGGAGCCCATACGCGGAAGCGCCAGCCCGGCTGGCCCTTTTTCACCTCCGGGTGCGCGCCGAACCAGCGCCAGCCGTCGGTCATAGCGCCGCTGTGGAAGCGCTCCGCCTGATTGATTCTTGCCATAGTCAACCTCCGTGCATAAACCGCCGGAAAAAACGGATGCGGCTCCGTTCCCGGGGCTGCCGCTTTTGGGCGAGCGGCCCGCCGATTTTCCGTCCCCGGGGGACGGCTTCCGCTGCAGGTTTGCGGCGGTCTGCTCCACCGGAACAGCGCCTGGTTATTTTTGTTTATTATACGTCTTTTGAAAAATAGCGTCAAGGACGGTCCTGTCGAAAAAACCGTCCGTCTTTTAGTACGTTCCCCCAAATTCCTTGTCAGTTCCACAATTTTTTCGGGTTACCTTTGGCAGAATGGGCAAAAGAAACCAGCATTCCTTCGATTTTTATCCAACTGCTTTTCAAAAAACACATGCCGCGCCGCTTGCGTTTCTCCTGGCGGACTGGTATAGTTGGGGACGGAAAAAACGCTTCTGCCTCTCCCTTTTTTCCGCCCTTGATTTTTCAATCCGGGAGGTCCTTCGTTCATGCTTTCTTTTTTATCCGCACCCTGTCTGGACGGCTTTTCTCTTCTGGTTCTGCTGCCCCTCTGCGCAGGCGTATTTCTGGCCTCTTTTCTGGACGCTATTGCAGGGGGCGGCGGCATCATTTCCGTCCCCGCCCATCTGCTTGCCTTCGGGGACCTTCCGGCCTCCTATGCCCTGGGCACCAACAAGGTTTCCGCCGCTATCGGAACCGCTTGTTCCACTGCCCGTTTTATCCGGACCGGCTGCGTCCGCTGGCGGCTCTTCGGGCCCGCGATTGCCTTCGCGCTGGCGGGCTCCTTCATCGGAACCAAGCTCCAGCATCTCACGCCGGACACGGTGCTGAAATACCTTCTGCTGGCTGTGCTTCCCGTGGTGGCCTTCCTCACCCTCCGGGACCGGGAATGGCCCGACGGACCCGGGGAAATCGAGCCCCGGACACAGCGTCTGACCGTCTGGGCCGCCTCCTTCCTGATCGGCGGCTACGACGGCTATTACGGCCCTGGCACCGGCACCTTCCTGATGCTGGTTTTCATCCGGGCCGCCAGGCTGGACATCCGTCAGGCCGCAGGCGGCGTGAAGGTCATCAACCTCTCTTCCAACGTGGGCAGTCTGGTGACCCAGCTGCTCTACGGACAGGTCTTTCTGGGGGTGGGTCTGGCCGCCTCCATCGCCTCCGTGGCGGGGCATTACTGGGGGTCGGGCCTGGCCATCCGGAATGGCGGCAGATTGGTCCGTCCGGCGGTGCTGGTGGTCCTGCTTCTGCTGACGGTCAAGGTGGGCAGCGAGCTCCTGTTTCCGGACCTGTGGAAGTAGGGGAACCGCCAGCCGCTCCAGGGGCACGCCCCGCTGAAACCGGCGGACATAAATCCGGGTGCAGCGCCGGAGAAGGGCGAAGCGCCGCCGCGCCTCGTCGGGACCTCCGTAGGACTTCCAAAGTCCCTGGCAGGTGTACCCCTTTCCCCGGTGGGCGATAAACCCCGCCACGTCCTCCAGGGGATAGCCCAGAAACAGCCCCAGCTCATGGGGAAATTCCCCGCCCGCCAGCCGCCGGGACAGCTCCTCCAGAAGCGTGTCCGCACCGCCGCCGCCATAGCCCCGCTCCGCCAGAAAGCGGCGGCTCTCCGGCGCGGATAAAACCCGCTCCAGCCCCTCCCGCCGGAAGACAAACACCAGGGCTCCGTCCGGCTCTTCCCGCAGAATCCGCAGGGTCACCCCCGCCGCCGCCAGACGCTGGTTCCAGCGGGAGACCGTCCGGCGGATTTCCGCCCGTTGGCCCCGGGCGCGGAAGAGGCTTCCCGCCTTCCATCCCGCCAGGGTCGGCGCACAGTGCCGGACCAGCGCGCTTTCAAACAGGGTCTCTATCCGGACCGCCTCCCTCCGTCTCTGCTGCGCATGGGCATAAGGTGACCGGCAGGGCGGAATGCTATACGCGGACAGAGAAAAAACCGGGACGCCCATACTGCGGCATCCCGGTTTTTTATTCGGCGAAACGATCTTTCGTTTCTTCTCCGGAGGCGTCCTTCTCCGGGGCGTTTTTCCAGGGACCCGCCCGGTAAAACAGCAGGGACAGCGCAGCGGCTACGCTCCAGCCTACCGGCCAGGAGCACCAGATGCCCGCCGCCCCCAGAGCGGTCTGGGCCAGCAGGGCGGACAGCGCCGCCCGGAGAATCAAATCCGTGAAGGTGGCCGTCAGAAACTGAGCCATCCGTCCGGCCCCCCGCAGGACGCCGTCGGCCACCAGCTTGGCGGAGACCACGAAGTAAAAGGGCGCGAGAATCCGGAGAAATTCTACGCCGGTCCGCAGGGCCGTTTCCGAGGGCGCGTCCAGAAAGAGAAACAGCAGCGCCCGTCCGGCGAAGAAGTACAGCAGGCTCAGGGGCAGGCTCAGCAGCCACACCAGCTTCCGGCCGCCCCGGAAGCCCGCCCGCACCCGGGCCAGCTTCTGTGCGCCTACATTCTGGGCCGTGTAGTTGGAGACGCCGCTGCCCAGGGTGGTGAAGGAGGTGATGACCAGATTGTTCAGCTTCACCGCCGCGGAATAGCCCGCCATGACGCCGGTGCCGAAGCCGTTGATGACCCCCTGAATGAAGAGATTTCCCACGGAGATGAAGCTTTGCTGAAGAATGGTGGGCACGGCCACGGCGGCAATCTTCCCGAGGATGGAGGGGGAAAACAGCGGCGCTTTCTCCGGCGTCTCCAAGGCCCGCAGGCGCCGGAAAACGGCCGCCGACGCCAGAAGGCAGCTGACCCCCTGGCAGAGGAACGTGGCCCAGGCTATCCCCGCTACCCCCATGTCAAAGGCGGTGACAAAGAGGATGTCCGCCGCAATGTTGGAGGTGGACGACGCCGCCAGAAACAGAAAGGGCGTCCGGGAATCCCCCAGGGCGGAAAACACTCCGGAGGCGAGGTTGTAGAAAAAGACGAAGGGCAGGCTCCAGATGTAAATGTCCAGGTACAGCTGGGAATCCGCCATAGCCTCCGCCGGTGTGCGGATGGCCTGAAGCAGCCAGCCGCAGCCCAGAATCCCCGCCGCCATCAGCAGGGCGCAGAGGACGCCTCCGGCCAGGCAGGCGGTGGACACCGCCGTCTTCACCCCTCCGTAATCCCGGGCCCCGAAAAAACGGGAGACCGTCACGGAGCAGCCCATACCGCACCCGAAGGCGAAGGCTATGAAAATCAGCGTCACCTCATAGCTGCTGCCCACCGCCGCCAGCGCCGTCTCGCCGATAAACTTTCCGGCGGCCAGGCTGTCGGCCAAATTATAGAGCTGCTGGAACACCACGCTGCCAAACAGGGGCAGGCAGAACTGCCGCAGGACCGTCTCCGGTCTTCCCACGGTCAAATCCCGGTTCATGGGAATCACCTCGCGTTCTTGACTTCTGGATTGCCCCCCATTATAATCGCCCTGCCGCCATCTGTAAAATGTCAATTTTGCCTGTTGGTTATATCAATTTTGAATGGAGAAATCTATGGACATCCGTTACGACAGCTACCGGGCCTTCTACTACGCCGCCAAATACCAAAACATCACCCGGGCCGCGCAGTTCCTCCTGTGCAACCAATCCAACCTCACCCGCACCATCAAAGGCCTGGAGGACGCCCTGGGCTGCCGCCTCTTCCTCCGCTCCAACCGGGGCGTCGTTTTGACGCCGGAGGGCGAAGGGCTCTACAGCCACATCGCCCAGGCTATGGAGCACATCCGGGCCGGCGAGGAGGAGCTGGCGGCGGCCCGGCGTCTCGAGGGCGGCCTGGTCCGCATTGCCTCCAGCGAAATCGCCCTGCGCTGCTGCCTGCTGCCGGTTCTCCAGCGCTTCCGGAAGCAGCACCCCGGCGTGCGGCTGCAAATTGCCAACCACACCACGCCCCAGGCTCTGGAGGCACTGAAGAACGGGCTGGCGGACTTCGCCGCCGTCACCGCCCCGCCGGAGCTGCCTGGGGCGCTGGACTGCCGGACCCTGGCGGACATCCAGGAAGTTCCCTTCTGCGGCGGGGACCTGTCCTTCCTGGCCTCGGAAACCCGGACCCTGGAGGACCTGACCGCCTATCCCCTGATCGGCCTGGGTTCCCGCACCCTGTCCTTCTCCTTCTTCAGCGGCCTGTTTCTGGAGCGGGGCCTGCTCTTCCGGCCGGAGATCGAGGCGGGCACGGCGGACCAGGTTCCGCCTCTGGTGCGGGCCGGTCTGGGCATTGGCTTCCTGCCGGAGAATTTTGACAATCCGGAGGGCATCCGCCCCATCCCCCTGGACCCGCCCATTCCCAAGCGGTCCATCTGCCTGCTGAAACGGAAATCCAGCCTCCTGAGCATAGCTGCCCGGGAGCTGGAACGGGTCCTGCAGGAGGCCTGTCCCGCCTCCCCGCCGGAAGCCTGAACGGCAAAACCTCCCAGACGCCGGAAGCGGGTCTGGGAGGTCTTGACGCGGAGGTCAGCGGTCCATGAGAATCAGGTTCTGAATGTTGTTGCGCCCGCTGCCGCTCTGGAGCAGGTAGACGGTGTAAATCGCGTTGCTGACCACGTTGAGGTACAGGGAGCCGAAGGTCTCGTGGGGCGGGTAGACGCCCAGCCAGGCGGAGTCCAGGGTCTCGATATCCAGATGGGCGGGCATGGCGGTGAGGTTGGTGTCCGCGTAGAAGAACTGGTAGGTGCCCGGCATGATGCGCTTGAAGGCCGCCACCTCCTTGAAGCGCAGGTCGCTGTAGACCACCCGGCCGTCACTCATGAGGACGTCCAGAGGCGTGGTGTTGAAGGCCAGGTTGCCCACCCGGAAGCTGGAATAGCCGTTGGAGGGCGGGCAGCAGCTGTCGGTGATCTGGAGCAGGTCCAGGCCGCCGGCGGTGTTGATGATGGCAATGGTGGTGATGCCGTTGGCCTGGAAGGGCATGGTTTTTTGAATGTAGACATAGCCGTCCGTGCCGGTGACGGTGACGGTCTGATAGCCCGAGGGCACCTGGCCGTAATGGGTGACGGAGGCGTAGTTCAGCAGGTTCACATACCGGCGGTTGCTGACGAAAATCCGGAAGGCGGAGTAGCCGTAGGCCGCGTTGAGGAACCGCGTCCGGGACGAGCCGGGCCAGACCGTGCCGATCACGCCGGGCAGAATGGTGATGCTGCCGCAGCCGCCGCCGGGGCAGACCCAGCCGCCGGGGGTGTTATTGTTGTTGCCGGGATAGACGGGACCGCCCTCCCCGGGGTTGGGCAGGGGAATGACGGGCTCCACGGTCATGCCGTCGTCGCCGGGATAGACCGGGCCGCCTTCACCGGGATTGGGCAGGGGGATGACGGCTCCGCCGCCGGCGTCATTGCCGGGGTAGACGGGACCGCCTTCCCCGGGGTTGGGCAGGGGAATCGTGGGCTCATGGATGACGCGCCCGGCCTGCTGGGCAGGCGGGACGAATGAGGAAAAAGCGTTTTGATTCATATATCGCGAACCGGAAGTCAGGGCTTCCGGCTCCCTCCTTTCCGCTGGTGGTGAGCCATCCTATGCGGCGGGGACTCCGGGGGTGCGGGAGCCGGTCCCGGGGGCGGTCTAAGAACCTGTATTCACAACCATTGGCCGCCGTATGAGCGGTCTTTTTCCCGCCATACCGCGTCAATTTCCCTTGAAATCCGTCAGGATTCCTGCGAAAAATTTCCTTGTCTGGCGGGAAATATCCGCGCCCATCCGGTATCCCCCGGTTATGAATACAGGTTCTAATATTTTTTCAGCTGTCCAAAAAATTTTTTAGTTTTTCTATTGACCTTTCGGTTTTTTGTGCTATGATACGGGTATGAGGTTCCCCCGTTACCCAATTATCAACATATTTTTGGAGGCGACCCTGCTATGAAAGAGCCCATCAAGTGGACCCTGAACCGTATGCCCAAGAGCGAGGACAAGCAGCTCTCCGTGATGTCCCTGTCCAACGTGGCGAAGGCCCGTTTCTTCCACAGCACCTTCCCCCAGTATTCCGTCACGCCCCTGGCGGAGCTCACCGGCATGGCCAGCTATCTGGGCCTGGGAGGGCTGTTCGTGAAGAACGAGGCCCACCGCTTCGGTCTCAACGCCTTCAAGGTGCTGGGCGGCTCCTTCGCCATGGGCCGCTATATCGCCAAGGAGATGGGCCGGGACGTGTCCGAAATGTCCTATGACTACCTGACCAGCCAGGCCTTCCGCCAGGAGTTCGGGCACGCCACCTTCTTCACCGCCACCGACGGAAATCATGGCCGCGGCGTGGCCTGGGCGGCCAACAAGCTGGGCCAGAAGGCCGTGGTCCACATGCCCAAGGGCAGCAGCAAGCCCCGGTTTGACAACATTGCCAAAGAGGGGGCGCAGGTGACTATTGAGGAGGTCAACTACGACGACTGCGTCCGCATGGCCGCCGCCGAGGCCGCCCAGACGGAACACGGCGTCATTGTCCAGGATACCGCCTGGGACGGCTATGAGGAGATTCCCTCCTGGATTATGCAGGGCTACGGCACCATGGCCGGAGAATCGGCAGACCAGCTGCGGCAGCTGGGGGTAAACCGGCCCACCCACGTGTTTGTGCAGGCGGGCGTGGGCAGCCTGGCAGGAGCCGTGGTAGGCTATTACACGAACCTGTTTCCCGAGGATCCCCCGAAGTTTATCGTCATGGAGGCCCAGGCGGCGGACTGCCTCTACCAGGGCGCTCTGGCGGGAGACGGCCGTCCCCGGTCCGTGGACGGCGATCTGAAGACCATTATGGCGGGACTGGCCTGCGGGGAACCCAACACCATATCCTGGGACATTCTGCGCAACCATGTCTCCGCCTTCGTGTCCTGCCCTGACTGGGTCAGCGCCCGGGGCATGCGGATGCTGGGGGTGCCGGTGAAGGGAGACCCGGTGGTCATCTCCGGCGAGAGCGGCGCGGTGGGCATGGGCCTGATTGCCGCCCTGATGGAGACGGATGCGTATCGGGAGCTGCGGGAGGCCGTGGGCCTGGACCGCTACAGCCAGGTGCTGCTGTTCTCCACCGAGGGAAACACCGACCCTCTGAAATTCCGGAAGGTCCTCTGGGACGGCGAGTATGCCACGGTCTGAGCACGGACCGCTTTTGCAGAAAGAAAAGACGCTGCGGAAAAGCCCCGCGGCGTCTTTTTTTTGCTGGTTTTTGCAGGAAAAAGGACCTCCGGAGAGTGTCCCTGCCAATGACCCGGAATATGCACCCAAAACCGCCCTTGAAACGGTCCCCAAACGTGTTCCTGTTAAACATCCAAATGTCCTGGAAACCTCCTGGTTGGCCTTTTAAGGGACATAGAATGCGTTTCTTGGGTACAGGCGGGGGGACAGAGGCTGGAAGACTCTTAAAAGGGCTTAAAATGCGGAAAGGATAAGAAAAATAGGCCGTTCCCGAAGGGACGGCCTTAATCCGGATTATAGGAAATGCCTTTTGAATAGGCCGGTTGGCTTGGTTACAATGCGCCCGGGCGGCTTTTCTGCAGCCCCAGGCACTGTTATACCCTGTAGGTGATGGTCATGCATACGCTGTCAGGCAAGGACACCATGTTGGTGGAGATGACCTGAAACTCTGCATAGTCACGACCCATGACTTCATAGAACTTGTTGGCAGTGTTCGTTACGTAGTTTACCGTGCCGCGGATGGTCTTGGTGTATACGCCAGGCTTTAAACCTGCATCGCTGTTATATGTTCCTGAGCTGAGCTGCTTTGTGATTTCCATCGCACGGATTGCACGTTCGGATAAGTTATCGGCTGTGAAGACGTTATTGCCGATTTGTACGAACTTATGTCCGTTTTCTGTCCATCTCTTGGTCATAGCGAACGCTCCTTTTATTTTCATAGACTGTACCGGTCATGAATGCCCATGGCTTTTTGCAACCGCCTGACAAATCATTTGTCATCTTTCAGCATAACACATGTTCTTTGATGTGTCCAGCTTTATTTGCGCCAAGACGTTTGATGGCAAAAAACAGAATCCATATCCATTTCAGCAGCCCCCTGACGCGGTCCGGGTTTCCGTGTCAGGGGGCTGCAGCCGGTCCTCTGTTCTTCCGGGATCCTTCCGCCCCGGAACGCGCAGGTCCGCTGCGGAAGTCCCGGCGTCAGAAGAGCTTCCGGAAACCCCGCTCCAGGTCCTGTATCAGGTCCCCGCAGTCCTCCAGTCCCACGGCCACCCGGATGAAATCCGCCGGGATACCCTTTTCCGGGTCCTCCCCCTTGGGGCTGATGAGGGAATGGGGTTCCCCCAGGCTGACCCAGTGCCGCAGCAGTTTCAGCTCCGGCAGAAATTCATTGTACAGCTTCTCGTGGCTGGTGTCCAGCCGGAAGCACAGCACGCCGCCATAGCGCTTCAGCTGCCGGGAGGCAATGGCGTGCTGGGGATGCGACGGCAGGCCGGGATACGTCAGGTCCTTGACAAAGGGCTTTTCCGCCAGGTACTCCACCAGCCGCTCCGCGTTGTCGCAGTGCCGCTCCATCCGCATGGGCAGGGTCTGAAGGCCCCGGGAGACCAGGAAGGAGTTGAAGGGGCTGAGGCAGCAGCCCAGGACTCCCATCATCCGCTGCAGCTGGTAATAAATTTCGTGGTCGTTGGTGGAGATGGAGCCCGCCAGGGCGTCTCCGTGGCCGTTCATATACTTGGTCATGCTCTCGCTGCAGAGATCCGCGCCCAGCTCCAGAGGGCGGCAGAGGTAGGGAGAAGCGAAGGTGTTGTCCACCAGCACCTTCGCGCCGTACTGGTGGGCCAGACGGCAGCAGGCCGCGATATCCGGCACGTTCAGCAGGGGATTGGCAATGGTCTCCAGGCACACCAGCCGGACATTGCCCTGCTTCAGGCAGGCTTCCAGGGCGTCCAGGTCCGTCAGGTCCGCCAGGTCTACCTGGGCGTTCAGCAGCCGGGGCAGGTCCTCCCGGACGAAGAAGTAGGTCCAGATATACAGGTCCCGGTTGCAGACAATCCGGTCGCCGTTTTGCAGCAGCGCCAGCAGCGGCAGGGTTATGGAGGAGACGCCGCTGGCGGTCACCAGCGTATAGGCCGCTCCCTCCAGCGAGGCCACGCAGGCGGACACCGCGTCCCGGGAGGGATCCCCGTGGCGCTGGTAGCTCTCGCCGGTCACCGAGGCATAAATGGGCACGGTGGACCGCCCCGTGTAGTTGCCCACGTCAATGCAGCGGGTCTCGAAGGCCAGCTCCTCAAATTCGCGGTTCCGCTCGAAAATGGAAGTCCGGTCAATAACCGGCATCAGTTCGGAACTCTTCCCCATAGGAAGTCACTCCTTTTCAGCGGGCGCCATCCTCCGCGTCCACCACACAGACGGTGATTCCTGCGTCCCGAATGCGCTGAAGCTCCTCCGGGTCGCTTTTGGAGTCCGTGACCAGATGGGTGACGTCGTGAATGGAGCCGAAATAGAAATTGTGGCGTACGCCGATTTTCCGGTGATCGGCCACAACAATCACCGGTCCGCCGCAGTGCTGAATCATGGCCTTGTTCACCGCCGGGTCCTGAATCGCCAGGGAGGTCAGCCCGCCCCGGACGCTGATGCCGCTGACCCCCAGGACGCACTTCGTGGCGCTGATTTTTGAGATCATATCCACCGCGAAATCCCCCGTCATGGAGGTCTTCATCAGGGTGCCGTTCGGGTCCGAGTTTCCCACCTGTCCGCCGATGAGCACCAGCTCTGTCCCCGGGCCGCGCCGGATGTTCAGACTGCGGCCGTTGTTGGTGATGATGGTCAGCGGCTTGCCGTCCAGGTACTGAAAAATCCGCTGGGCGGTGGAGCTGGAGTTCAGGAACACGGAGTCCCCGCTCTCCAGCAGTCCGGCGGCGCATTTCGCAATGGCCTCTTTTTCCGGGCCGTTGAGCATGAAAAGCGGCTCACTGTCAAAGTTGGGCAGGCTGCCGTAGGGGGAGGACAGCTCCACCGCGCCCAGCCGGACGGTGATTTTTCCCGTCCGCTCCAGCGCCGCCACGTCCCGCCGCATGGTGGCCAGAGAGACCTGAAAGGCCCCGGCCAGCTCCGTGAGCTTGACATAGTTCTGTTTTTCGAGATAGAGCAGAATCTCCTTCTGCCGCTTCATGATGGTTGCTCTGCTGCTTTTCATGGCTGTTCCCTGCCCTCATTTATTTTATGGAAATTGATGCGTCTGAAACGCGCTTTTATAGCCAGCGCAGTTGAAAAGAATCCAAAGGATTCTTTTTAACAAACCGCCGCCCAGGCGGCGGTTCGAGCCGCAAAGCGGCTGCCTGCGCATGACTTCCTGGAAAGCGCAAATGCGCTCCGCGCATCGGCGGACCCATGGTCCGCCGGTTGAAAAGGAATTATGACTCCATTTCAACTGCGTTGATTATATAAAGCCAGTATAACAACCTTTTCCATAAAACTCAAGACAGGGGATCTTTTTTTCCAAACAAAACCCGTTAAAAGTCCTCTATATGGTACATGGCGATCTCATTGGTCTCCCGGTTGGCGGCAATCAGCACATCCCGCCCCCGGCTCTCCAGCCGCAGGATATTGGCGGGGCCCCGCCCGCTGTCCAGCACCCGCCGGACATAGGTTTTTCCGGCTGCGTCCCAGGTGAAGGCGGCCAGCTCCTGCTTTCCCGCCCGGTGTCCCACTATGACCGTGGGCCTTCCGCAGAAGATTCCGCCGTACATGGCGTGAAGGAATTCCATGGGCTCCCCGTATTCGTAGACCAGCCGGTAAGTACCCGCCTGCTGTTTGTAGATCCGGAAGCGGTCCCCGTGGAAGGGGCTGATGGCCGCCAGCTCCGGCTGGCCGTCTCCGTCCAGGTCTGCCAGGACCGCGTCGCTGGCGGGCTCGTCCAGAAGCTGCCGGATGTCCCAGGCGCCACCCGCTTCCTCTGGGGGGACAAACTGGCAGACGCCGCCCTCCCAGGCCGCCAGACCGGTTTCCGTGCCGCCGTCCAGATACCGGCTGTAGCCGTGATTTTTCAGCATCTGGTCCTTCAGCACCGTCAGGGGCAGCTGGGCTCCCTCACGGAAAACGCTCAGGTCTTCGGGCAGCTCCCCGGCGAATACCTGGCCCGGCTGGGACCAGTCGTCCCGGGTCTCGTGGCCGGATTTCAGGGTGCAGGCCAGAAGATAGTGCCGTCCGTTCCGGGTCAGAATGTCGAACCGGTGGACAAAGGGCAGGTCCGCCAGGGTCCGTACCTCCCAGCCCCCCTCCGGGCGGGGGGTTACCAGCTCAATCCGGGCCTCCGTGGAATCGTTGGGGGAGTAAAATTTCCGGGTGGTCAGGAACGCGCCGTCTCCGCCGGGGAGCTGGACGATACTCATCACGCCGCCGGGGCGCTCCCAAATGGTTTCCTGCAGCACCCCGTCCTGGTCAAAGAGCAGGCAGGGATCGTCCTTCTCCGCCGCCACCAGGAAATGCTGCCTGCCGCGGTAGTGCAGCGGGGCTGTGCAGTAGCACTTGTTCAGCTGGCCAATGACTGTTTTTTCAACCCGCATATCCTCTTCCTTTCGCCGCCCGGCTTACAGCATGGAGCGGAAGGGGATGTTCTGGGGCGCCTCAAAGCAGTCCTCGAATCCCCGGCGGTGGTGATAAGCCCGCCGGTCCCGGTCCGTGGGATAGACGTATTTTCCGCCCACCTCCCAGAAGAAGGGGTGGAACTGGTAGTTCAGGCGGTCTTTTTTCAGGTCGTAGAGCAGCTTGATCTCCTGAACGTCCGCCTGGAAGTTGGTCCAGACGTCGTGGTGAATGGGAATGACCACCTTGCAGCGGAGGGCCTCTGCCATGCGGAGAATATCACAGGAGGTCATTTTGTCCGCCATGCCCACGGGATTCTCGCCGTAGGAGCCGAAGGCCACGTCGATATCATAGTCCTTGCCGTGCTTGGCAAAATAGATGGAGTAGTGGGAGTCGCCGGAGTGGTAGATGCTGCCCCCGGGGGTCCGGATGAGGTAGTTGACGGCTTTTTCGTCCATGTCGGAGGGGCAGACGCCGGTGAGCTCCTCCCGGTCCGGTCCGGTGGAATCCGTGGTCACCAGACAGGTGCGGTCAAAGGAGTCCAGGGCGAGGATCTCCAGGTCCTTCACCCGGACGGAGTCCCCGGGCCGGACAGTGATGCAGCGCTCCGGGGGCACGCCCCACTTCACCCAGGTTTCCACGGACTTCCGGGGGCCAATGAAGGGTACAGGGATTTCCCGGCCTTCGGCGTCCTGGGTGGTCATGCCGCTTTGAATCACGTGGGCCGCCCACTCGGCGCTCATGTGGTCCTGGTGGTAATGGGTGGCCAGGACGGCGTCCGCCTGGTGAAAGCCGAAGGGGTCGAAGACGAAGGGCACCGCCCGGAGGTTGGGCTGCATCCGCCGTCCGCCGCACATGTTGGCCATCTGGTGTCCCGCCTTCATCTGGCCGTCCCCGTGGGTCCGCTTTCCGTTGCCGCACCAGAGGTCTATGGTGATGTTGGCCCCGCCGGGGGTCTTCAGCCACAGGCCCGTACAGCCCAGCCACCACATGGCCACCGTGCCGGGGGCCACGGGCTCGGACTCGATCTCCTCGTTCAGCCAGGTGCCCCACTCCGGAAAGGTGCTGAGAATCCAAGACTCCCGGGTCATCTCGCTAATCTTGCTCATGTTGGATCATCCTTTCTTGCTGTATCCGGCCTCACTGCGCCGGTGCGGATTCGCCGGTGCGGAACACCGCCGGGAAATGGCAGGCCACCCAATGGTCCTCCTGCCACGCCTGGGGCTGGGGCTCCTCGGTCCGGCAGCGGGGGCAGGCGTAGCGGCAGCGGGGGTGGAAGCGGCAGCCGCCGGGCGGGCTGATGGGGCTGGGAACCTCCCCCTCCAGAATGATCTGCTCCTTGCGGCACAGAGGGTCCGCCTCCGGCACGGAGGAGAGCAGCGCCTGGGTGTAAGGATGGGCAAAGTTCTGAAAGAGGGACTCCGTAGGCGCCGCCTCCACCAGCTTGCCCAGGTACATCACGCCCACCCGTTTCGAGATGTGCTTCACCGCCGCCATGCCGTGGGCAATGAAGAGATAGGAGACGCCCAGACGTTCCTGAAGATCTGCCAGCAGGTTGAGGACCTGGGCCTGGACGGAGACGTCCAGAGCGGACACCGGCTCGTCGCAGACGATCAGCCTGGGGCTGAAGGACAGGGCCCGGGCCACCACGACGCGCTGGCGCTGGCCGCCGGAGAACTCGTGGGGGTACTTCTCTCCGTCGCCCTCGTGGAGCCCCACCAGATTCAGCAGCTCCGCCACCCGGGCGGGAATCTCCTCTCGGGGAAGCAGGCGGTGCTTGCGGATGCCCTCCGACAGGATGGTCCGCACCCGCATCTTGGGATTCAGAGAGCCGTAGGGGTCCTGAAAGACCATCTGAATTTCCCGGCGGCGTCTCTGAAGCGCCTGCTTGGGGAGGGCGTTCAGATTTTCGCCCCGGTAGAGGATTTCGCCGCTGTCCGCTCGCTGGAGCTGCAGAATCAGCTTGCCAATGGTAGTCTTGCCGCAGCCGGATTCCCCCACCAGGCCGAAGGTCTCCCCCTGGCCAATGGAAAAGGATACGTCCTCCACGGCGTGCACCTGGGCAACGGTTCTCTTCAGCGGGCCTGCCTTCACCGGAAAGCGCTTTTGCAGATGCCGGATTTCCAGCAGGTTTTCCATTACAGACCCTCCTCCCAATCTCCCATGTCAAAGGGGCAGCGGACGCTGTGGTCCTCCGTCAGGGGCCGCAGCTCCGGCGGGGTTTCCGCGCACTCCGGACGGCGGTAAGGACAGCGGGGCGCGAAGGCGCAGCCCGCCGGCAGCTGGTGGAAGCGGGGAACCGTCCCCTGGATGTTGTACAGCCGGTCCACCTGCCGGTTCAGCCTGGGAATGGCCTTCAGCAGGCCCCGGGTGTAGGGATGGGCCGGTTTTTGGAAGATGGAGCGGACGTCCGCAATCTCCACAATCTGGCCCGCGTACATCACCGCCACCCGGTCGCAGTGCCCGGCCACAATGCCCATGTCGTGGGTAATCAGTAGGACGGACATGCCGTTTTCCCGCTGGATGTCGTGAATCAGCTTCAAAATCTGAGCCTGGATGGTAGGGTCCAGGGCCGTGGTGGGCTCGTCGGCAATGAGCAGGTCCGGCTTGCAGCACAGGGCCATGGCGATCATCACCCGCTGGCGCATGCCGCCGGAGAGCTCGTGGGGATAGCAGCGGACCCGCTTCTCCGGGCTGGGCACCCCCACCAGCGCCAGCATTTCCGCCGCCCGGGCCAGGGCCTCTTTTTTGGTGCACCGGGTGTGGAGGCGCACCGCCTCAGCAATCTGGGCGCCGCAGGTGAAGAGGGGGTTCAGGGAGGTGAGGGGTTCCTGGAAAATCATAGCGATGCGGCCGCCCCGGATGCTTCGCATCTCCCCCTCGCTGAGGCGGAGGAGGTCCTTGCCGTCCATCCACACGCTGCCGCCGCGAATCCGCCCCGGCGGGTCCGCAATGAGGCGCATGATGGACTTGGAGGTCACGCTTTTTCCGGAGCCGGACTCCCCCACCAGACCCAGGGTCTCCTGCCGGCGGATGTGGAAGGAGACGTCCCGCACCACGTCGGCCGGCACGCCCTCCTGAAAGTAGGAGACGCGCAGATTCCGCACATCAATCAAATGGTCGCTCACAGAGGTCCTCCTTTCCCTCAGCCATCCACGCGGATTTTCACGTCCAGGGCGTCCCGCAGGCCGTCTCCCAGGAAGTTCAGGGCAATCACGGCGATCAGAATCGCAATGCCCGGGAACAGGCTCAGCCAGGGAGCCCGGGAGATGTAGTCGTAGCCGTCCCGCAGCAGGGAGCCCAGGCTGGCGGCGGGCGGCTGGACGCCCACGCCGATAAAGCTGAGAGTGGACTCCGTGATGATGGCGGAGGCGGCGCTCAGAGAGGTCTGGACAATGATGACGGAACTCATGTTGGGCAGGAGATAGCGCAGGATGATTTCGAAATGGTTCAGGCCGGTGGTGACGGCGCTCTCCACGTACTCCCGTTCCCGGATGGTAATGGCCATACTCCGGGCCAGCCGCGCGAAGTAGGGCACGTTGGCGATGCCGATGGCCAGCATGATGTTCCGGGCGCCGGAACCCAGGGCTGTGGCCAGCAGCAGGCCCAGCAGAATGGTGGGGAAGGCGCAGATGGCGTCGATAATCAGGGAGAGCAGCGCGTCGGTCTTTCCCCCGGCGTATCCGGCGGTAACGCCCAGGGCCGTACCCGCAGCCAAAGCGAAGAGTACCGACGCCAGGCTGATGGAAAGGGAGATTTTCATCCCGTAGAGCACCCGGGCCAGCAGGTCCCGGCCCAGGTTGTCGGTGCCGAAGAGATGGAGCAGACAGGGGGCCATCTGCCGGTTGGCGGTGTCCTTGACAAAGGGGTCGTAGGGGTAGAGGACGCTGCCGGAGAGCGCCAGCACCAGAATGATTCCCAGCACAATCAGGCTGGCGAACGCGGTTTTCCGCCGCCGCAGCTTCTGTAGGCTCTGAAGAAGGGGGGAGCGGATAGGGCTTGTTTTCATGATCTCATGCCTTTCTGCCGGATGGCCGTTCTCCCGTCAGCGCTTGCTGAGGCTGATGCGCGGGTCAATGAAGATGTAAATGACATCAGTTATCAGGTTGATGAGAACAATACAGCTCACCACCACCATGGCAATGCCCATGACAATGGGGTAGTCCTGCTGAAAAATCGCGTCCACCATGGACTTCCCCATGCCCGGCAGGAGAAACAGCGTCTCAATGACAAACACGCCGCCGATCATGCTGTTGATCTGGGAGGTGATGGCCGTGATGACCGGTACCAGGGCGTTGCGCAGGGCGTGGACCAGAAAGATGTTCAGGTCCCGCTGGCCCTTGGCCCGGGCGGTCATGATGTAATCCTGGTTCAGTGTGTCCAGCATGGCGCTGCGGGTCTGCCGGGCAATGGGGGCCGACAGGGACAGAGCCAACACCACCGACGGCATCAGCATGGCCTGGAGATTTCTGGCCGCGTCCACGCTGAACTTCTCGAAGCCCGACGCGGGAATCCAGCCCAGGGTGACGGAGAACAGCAGAATGAACAGAATGCCCAGCCAGAACTGGGGAATGGCCACGCCGATCATGGACAGGGTGCTGATGAGGTAGTCAATGGGCTGGTTGCGCCGCACCGCGCAGAGGATGCCCGCCGGTATGCCGATCAGCACGGCCAGCAGGGTGGAGAGGAGAATCAGCTCCAGCGTCACCGGCAGACGCTCTTGAATGCGCTTGAGCACCGGCTGATTGGTCAGGTAGGACGTGCCCATGTCCCCGGAGACAAAGCGCTTGAGCCAGCTGAGGTACTGGACGTGAAGGGGCTGGTCCAGGCCCAGTTTTTCCTCCAGCTGTTCCAGCTGCTCCACGGAACCGCCGGCGTCGCCCAGAATTACCATAGCCGCGTTGCCGGGCAGCAGGTTTATCATGGTGAACATCATCACGCTGACCAGAAGCAGCAGCGGGATGGTCAGTAAAATCTTTCGTAAAATGGAATGCAGCATACAACACCTCCCGTCTGCGGAAGGAGCCGGGACGGCGGTCCCGCCTCCGTTTGCTCCGCGTGCATTCCGCCTTGGGCGCGCTCCAGCGGGAGGGACTCCCGCCGGAGAAGCGGGTTATTTGTTCAGCCAGGCCTCGGTGAAGACCATGGTGCCGTCGCCGTTGTAGCGCAGGCCCTGGACCCAGCTGCGGAAGGCGCTCTGCCGGTTGGCGGTGTACAGGTCTACAATGGGGATGTCCCGCTCAAGGAGCTCCTGCATCTGGATGAGGAGCTGGTCCTGTTCGGCGGTGTCCGTGGTGACGCGGACCTGGCTCAGCAGCTCCTGGAATTCTGGGTCGAAGTACTTGGAGCAGTTTTGAAGGGCCTCGGGGCCGAAGGTGTAGTCCATCTGGATGTAGGGGGAGGCCTTGGGGTGGCCCAGGTCGTTGATGCGCAGGCCTGCCGGGGCTTCGGGGTCGTAGGAGGCCCAGAGGGTCTTAACGGTGGCGCCGTCGGTGGGCTTGAGGGTGATGCGGAAGCCCGCTTCACCGGCCTGGGCCTGGAGGAGCTCGCAGACGTCCTGCATGGTGCCGTAGGTACCGAAGTAGAGGTCAATGTCCACGCCATCCGCGTAACCGGCGTCCGCCAGCAGCTGCTTGGAGGCCGCGGGGTCGAAGCCGTAGTCCTTCCCGTCCCGGAAGAAGGTCTGGGTGGGGAGCACAATGGTGGGGGTGGTATAGCCATTGCCGCCGGCCAGAACGTCAATGAGTTCCTGGCGGTCAAAGGTGTAGCTGAGGGCTTCCCGGACGCGGATGTCGTCGAAGGGAGCCTTGGTGGTGTTCATGTAGAGAATGTACTGGGTTTTGGGGGCAATGGTGTAGAGGGTGATGTCGGGGCTGTTTTCGAAGTCCTCAATGTAGTTGGGCTCGAAGAAGAAGTCCACCACGTCAATGTCGCCGCTCTCCATGTTGGCCGCCATGACGGCCTCGTCGGCAATGATCTGCACCACCACGCTGTCCAGATAGGGCAGGGGCTGGCCGTCCTCACCGGCGCGGTGATAGTTCTCGTTCCGCACGGCGGTCAGGCTCTCGCCGTCCAGGAATTCCTCCAGAATGAAGGGGCCGCAGCCGCCCTTCCGGGCAAAGACCTCGGGGTCGTTGGTGGCCTTGAACTCCTCAATGGAGGCAGGGGAGAGGATGATGCCGATCGGCTGGGACATGACGTTGAGGAAGCTGGAGTCCGGCTCCTTGAAGTGGAAGCGGACCACGGTGTCGCTGACTGCCTCCACGCTCTCCAGGCTGGCAATGTAGCTGGCCTGGGTGTGGAGGGTGTCCGGGTCCATGTAGTAGTCAAAGGTGGCCTTCACGGCGTTGGCGTCTACGGGGCTGCCATCGAAGAACGATGCTCCGGCGGTCAGGGTCATGTCCAGCTGGAGGTTGTCGTCGGACCAGGTCCAGCTTTCGGCCAGATTGGGCTGTGCGGTGAAGTCCTCTTCGTTCAGCCAGGTGAGGGTTTCAAAGAACAGACAGTAGCTCATCATGTCACCGGCGGTGGCAATGGTCTGCGTGGGGTTGATGGGGGTCACGCCCACCCGGCGGAGGGTCAGGGTGCCGCCCCGGACAATGCCGCCGGTCGCTTCCGTCCCTCCGGAAGGGGGTTCTGTCCCGTCGGAAACGGGAGGGGCTCCGGCGTCCTGGCCGCCGCAGGCAGCAAGGCTCAGTACCAGCAGCAGGGTCAGCAAAAGCACAAAAAACTTCTTCATATGAAATCCTCCTCTTGTTTTATTGATAACCGCCGGAAGCGGTTATTTATAAAATGAATCATAAAATCGAGGGAATGTCTTAAAGTTTTGACGTATTTTTCAGTTTGACTGCCGTATATAAGGCGTGTATCGTCTATATTGTATAGAAATACGCAGAATTTGTCAAGGTTTTCTGTGGAAATCCGTGTATATTTGTTGATTTATTAAAAAATATTCCGTAATTTTTTTTGCAAAATGACATAAATTTTTCTTTTATTGACAATTATACGGATATATTATATCATAAAAAAGAATTTACCGTCGAATGACGGCGAAGCTCTGTCCTGATAAGAAATTCTGCTCATAAAGGAGTGATACCATCCATGGAATTCTTCTCTGCGGACCTGATACGCCAGGAACTGCCCATGGAGGCGTGCATCCAGGCAATGGAGGAGGCGTTCCGTCTTCTCCACCGGAAGACCGGCCGGCATATCCTCCGCAAGCGCGTCTCTCTCCCCGGCGGCTCCATTGCCTGGGGGAACCTGATGAGCCTGATGCCCGCGTATTACGACCAGCATTACTGCGGGGCCAAGGTCTTCACGGTCTTTCCCGACAACAGCGGCACGGACCTGCCCACCCATCAGGGACTGGTGCTGCTCTTTGACGCCCAGAACGGCTCTCTCCTGGCCTGTGCCGACGCCAACGCCGTCACGGAGCTGCGGACGGCCGCCGCCACGGCCCTGGCCACCCGGCTTCTGGCCCGGCCGGAGGCCGCCTCCGCCGCTTTTGTGGGGGCAGGCCCTCTGGCCTATGCCCATCTGAAGGCCCTGATGCTGGTGCGGCCCTTCGCCCGGGTTGCCGTCTTCGACCTCAACCGGGAGCGGACCCTTCGGTTTGCCCAGTTTGCCCGGGAGACCTACGGCATAGAGGCGGAGGCGGCCCCAGACCTCCCCGCCGCCGTCCGGGAGGCGGATGTCATCACCACCGCCACCACGGCAGGGGAGCCCATTCTGTTCCGCGCCCACGTCCGGCCCGGCGTCCACATCAATGCCTTGGGAGCCTGCGCCCCCATCTTCCGGGAGTTGTCCACCGACCTGGTCTGCGCCAGCCGTTTTTTCGGCGACTGCCGGGAGGCTGTTCTCAGCGAGCCCGGGGACTTCCTCATCCCCCTGCAGGAGGGCAGCATCCGGCCGGAGCACCTGCTGGGCGACTTGAGCGACCTGGTGGGCGGCTTCCAGGGCCGGACAAGCCCGGAGGACATCACCATTTTTGAGTCCCTGGGCATAGCCAACGAGGACATCGCCGCCGTCAAGTGGATCTATGAGGCGCGCAGGAGCCGGGCCTCCGGCGGGCAAAGGTAAGAGCCGCCCCGAAAACAGGACGGCTCCACGCCTTCAGTCTTCCGCCGGAACAGCGGCCAGCGCCCGGTAGAGCGCCTCGCTGCGGCGGCGGTAGGCTTCGTAATAAGTACTTGCTTCCGGCTGGAAAACTTCCCGCTGGTCTTGGCTGCGGGCGGCCCGGACGGCCTCCTCATAGCCGGGGCGCCAGCCCAAGGTCACCGCCGCCGAGGCGAAGGCGCCGATGGCCGTGGCCTGGGGGTCCTGGTAGCGGACCAGGGGCCGGTTCAGCATCCCGCACAGAATCCGGTTGAACACACCGCTGTTGGACAGGCCGCCGGAGAGATACACCGTCTCCGCGTCCTGGCAGCAGGCGGGCAGGACCGCCAGACTTTTGGCGATTTCCGCCGCCAGTCCCTCGTAGAGCGCCCGGGCCAGGTCCGCCTTTGTGTTCCGCAGGGACAGGCCGCAGAAGGCCGCCCGGGCGTCCGGATTCCAGTCCCGGGTTCCGCAGCCCTGGAAGTGCGGCAGGCAGAAGACGCCGTTGGCGCCCGGCGGAACCCCCTCCGCCAGCCGGTTCAGACGCTCCAGGTCCCCGCCGTACTCGGGGAAAACCTGCTCCGCCAGCCAGTTCAGGGCAGAGGCGCTGGCGAATACGTTGGCCTCTGCTGTGTACTTGCCCGGAATGGCGGAGACATTGCAGATCATAGCGGGATTTTCCAGCTCCGGCTGGTCCGTCAGGCTGAGGATGAAGGAGCCCGTACCGCTGTTGACCATGGCGGTCCGGCTGTCCAGCACGCCCAGACCCAGCGCGCCGCACTGCTGGTCCCCTCCGGCAGAAATTACCGGGACTCCCGCGGGGATCCCAGTCAGCCGCTGGAAGTCCCGGGTAATCCGGCCCGTGACGGAGCCCTGGGGAATCAGGGGGCACAGTTTTTCCGGGTCCAGGGCAAACAGGCGGCACAGCTCTTCATCCCACTCCAGTGTGGAGAGGTTCATCAGCAGGGTCCGGCTTCCGTAAGTCCGGTCGGTGGCTAAGCTGCCGGTCATGAACCAGAGGAGGTAGTCCGGTGCGATCACAGCCTTGTAGGCCTTGCCGTAGAGCTCCGGCCGGTTCCGCCGGATCCAGGTGAGCTTCGGCCCCGTGAAGACCGTGTTCACCGCCGCGCCGCTCCGGCGGAAGATTTCCCGGCTGAAGGGCTGGAGCTCCTCGCAGATTTCCCGGTTCCGGGTGTCCTGCCACATGATGAAGTCGCACAGGGGCCGCCCCTCCCGGTCCACCAGCGTGGGCGTGGAGCGGAAGGCGGTGAGCGACACCGCGTCAACCGGATATGCCTGGGCCACGGTTTTGCAGATGTCCGTCAGGCAGTCCGTCAGCCGCTGGGGGGACTGCTCGATCCAATCCCCCCGGCAGCACAGGGGCGTCCGGCGGCTGACAGACGTCAAAACGGTCCCCGCCGCGTCGAAGAGGATGCCCCGCATACTGGTTGTACCCATGTCCAAAGCCAAACAATTCATACGCTGCCTCCGCGCTGCCTTCCGGCAAATTTTCTATTACATTAGCACACCAAATGGAAAAAGTCAATTTCAGTTTTCTGCCGCCGGACGGTGGAAGCCGCAGCTGCACAACATGCACAACATTCAGGAAAGTGAGGTTCGCAGAAATGCTTGGAAATCATCTCTTGGGCCTGTATGAAAAGGCCCTGCCGCCGGAGTGGGACTGGAACGCCCGGCTCTCCGCCGCCAAGGAGCTGGGCTTTGACTTTGTGGAGCTCTCCATAGACGAGACGGACCGGCGTCTGGCCCGCCTGGACTGGGGCCGGGCGGAACGGCGGGCCCTGCATCAGGCTCTGGAAGACAGCGGGATGTACTTCCAGTCCATGTGCCTCTCCGCCCACCGGCGGTTTCCCTTCGGAAGCGCCGGTCCGGCGGTCCGGGAGCGGGCGGGGGAAATTATGGAAAAGGCCCTTCTCTTTGCCCGGGAGTTCGGCATCCGCGTGATTCAGCTGGCGGGATACGACGTGTATTACGAGCCCTCCACACCGGAGAGCCGGGAGCGGTTTCTGCAGGGCCTGGAGCGGGCCTGCTGTCTGGCGGAGAAGTATCAGGTCATGCTGGCCGTGGAGATTATGGATACGCCGCTGCTCAGCTCTATCAGCCGCTACATGGCGTTCAAGGAGCGCCTGCCCTCCCCCTGGTTCCTGGTTTATCCGGACATAGGAAACCTCACCGCCTGGGGAAACGACGTACCGGCGGAATTGCTGCTGGGAGGGCGGCAGATGGTGTCCATCCACCTGAAGGATACCCTGGCGGTAACGGCGGATTTTCCGGGGAAGTTCAAGTGCGTGCCCTTCGGGGCGGGCTGTGTGGACTTTGCCGCCGCCCTGGGGCAGCTGGAGGCCCTGGGCTACCGGGGGCCGTACATGCTGGAGATGTGGTATCAGCAGGGGCAGGACCCGAAGCGCTCGGTGGCGGACGCCCGTGCCTTTCTTGAGGGCCAGTACCGCAAAGCCTGTATTCCCTCCGCGTGATGTTGTATCCCGGTTTCAGTCCTCATCCCGCCGGGAAAGTCTGGTTACAGCGGCTGCTTCTTGGAGAAGAAAGGCGGGTTGCCGGTGAGCTGAATGCCGCACAGGGGATGCCCGCAGCTGCTGCAGAAGTTCAGGAGCTCTCCGCTGGTTGTAAGACCGCATTTGGGACAGACGGTGCGGCGGACAGAATCCGAAGTGATGCCGCAATCCGTCTGGCCGGAAAAATCGAAGGGCGGTGCGGACAGCCATATATTGTTTTTGATGATCTCGAAAAAGGGAACTCGGAGGTAAGCGTAAACTGTGAGGTAGCCAATCAGACGGCAGGCATCCGGGCTGCATTGCAGGGGCCGGCCAATGTACTGGCAGACGAGATCCTTTTCGCGCATACACTCCCAGCAGAGAAGGGATAAGCGCTGGACCCGCCGGGTGGCGGCGCAGCAGGACAGACCCATCAGCTTGGCCACAGAGGGATAGACTTCTTTGGCCCGGATGCTCTCCAAAGGGGTGTGTTCGACAAAAAAGAGACCGCCAATGATTTCGGACGCGCAGGTGAGCGGGTGGATGCTGGCTCGGGTATCACCGACAGTGAAACGAATCAGGCATTCTGAAGGCTCCATTTTATCACCTAATTTCCTTCTAAAAGATTCTCATAGAATACTTCCCAATCATATGGCAATTTTCTGCAATTGCCAGACTAACGACATAAGAAGACAAAACTCCCATTTTATTCCTGGTACAGAAGACGGTTTCTTTTGCTGTACAATCATATCTGAATTGGAGCGCAGATAAGGAAAAAGCGCCATTTTTAATGCCAAACTGAAAATCTGATTTGATACATGAATGTATCCGACATAATTTTTATTATTTTGGGTCATTTTTCCAAGATGTCTCCAGTTGCCGGAATAGGGGGGCGTCCCCCGGATTCCCGGCTCAAGCGGAAGAGGGCCTGCCGGACAGTCTTTGTGCATAACGCCCTTAAATATTTGAAACTGCGGTGCTGTTTCCGTTGTAATACACAGTTCTTCGGTGTGTTTTCTGCCGTGGGTAAATTCTTTGTTGACAAGCGGCGCCGGGGGTGCTATCATAACGGATAAGTTAGATTTACACAGAGGGAAGGAGCGATTGAGATGTTCCATTGGGCTTGCCGAATGCAGAGCAGCATGTGCATGGACATGGCGATGCCGATGCCCAGGATTTCTTGCGCTCATTTGCTGCCTGCCCGGAACATACAGGGGATTTCTTGACTTGGCGCTGTGCGCCGTCTCAGGTTTGTGATCGTCCTGAAGCGGGGAGCTTTGAGCTCTCCGCTTTTTCGCGTTTATAGGCAAAGGAGGAATTGGCTTGATTGAACTCAGACAGGTATCCAAGGATTTTGGAAGCGGCTCCCAGCAGGTCCACGCCGTCCGGGATGTTTCCCTCTCCATTGCGAAGGGAGAGATTTTCGGCATTATCGGCTTCTCCGGCGCGGGAAAGTCCACCCTGGTGCGGTGCATGAACCTGCTGGAGCGGCCCACCGCCGGGACGGTGACGGTGGACGGGCAGGAGCTCACCGCCCTCCCCGCCAGGGAGCTGCGCCAGGCCCGGAAGAAAATCGGCATGATTTTCCAGCATTTCAACCTCATGCCCTCCCGTACGGTCTTCGGCAACGTGGCCTATCCCCTCCGGGGCAGCGGCCTGAGCAAGCAGGAGATTCGGGAGAAGGTACAGCGGCTGCTGGACCTGGTGGAAATCGGAGACAAGGCCGGCGCGTATCCCCGGCAGCTCTCCGGCGGACAGAAGCAGCGGGTAGCCATTGCCCGGGCTCTGGCCAACGACCCCAGCGTCCTCCTCTGCGACGAGGCCACCTCCGCGCTGGACCCGCAGACTACCAAATCCATTCTGCACCTCCTGCGGCAGCTCAATGAGACCATGGGCATCACCGTGGTGGTCATCACCCACGAGATGGCGGTCGTCAAGGAAATCTGCGGCCGGGTGGCGGTGATGGAGGGCGGCCGGGTGGCGGAGGAGGGGGAGGTGTTCTCCATCTTCGCCGCGCCCAAGGAGCCCATCACCCAGAGCTTCATCCGCACCACCTCCAACCTCCAGAAAATTGAGGAGCTGATTGCCCAGGATTCCCCCATTGCCCGCCTCCGGCCCGGCGAACTGATTGTCCGGCTGACCTACGTGGAGCGGAACCCGGCGGAGCCCATCATCTCCGAGGCCTCCCTGCGCTACGGCGTGGTGCTGAATATCATCTTTGCCGACATAGAGATCATCCAGGGCGCACCCATCGGCGGCACGGTGGCCATTATCGGCGGCGAGCGGGAGAAGGTCACGGCGGCGGTGGCGTACATGATTGAGCGAAATGTTGGCGTGGAGGTGCTGAAAGATGCAAGAGATGCTGTTTGAGCTGCTGCCCCATGTGATGGACAACCTTCCGGACCTCTGGGAGGCCCTGGCGGACACCCTGCTGATGGTGCTGTGGTCCGGGGCCATCTCCTTTCTGCTGGGCCTTTTCCTGGGCGTGCTGCTGACGGTGACCAGGCCCGGGGCAATCCTGGAGAACAAGCCCTTTTATCATCTGGCGGACAAGGTAATCAGCCTCTTCCGCTCCATTCCCTTCATCATTCTGCTGACCTGGGTGATGCCCCTGTCCCGGGCCATTGCCGGAACCACCCTCTATGTCCGGGGCGCGATTGTGCCGCTGGTGTTCGGGTCGGTGCCCTTCTTCTCCCGGCAGGTGGAAAGTGCGCTGGCGGAGCTGGACCGGGGCCTGATTGAGGCCGCCCTCTCCATGGGCTCCAGTCCCTGGGAGATCATTTTCCGGGTCTATCTTCGGGAGAGCGTTGCCTCCATTGCCCGGGGCGCTACCATCACCCTGGTGAGCCTGCTGAACCTGACGGCTATGGCCGGTGTGGTGGGCGCCGGGGGACTGGGTGATTTCGCCGTCCGCTACGGCCACGACCGGAACTGGGGCGACGTCACCAATGTGACGGTGCTGCTGCTGGTTATCATTGTGTGCGTCATTGAATTTACCGGCGGACGCGTCGTCAAAAAAACCAGTCATTGAGGAGGTATGAAATGGACCTGCAAGCGCGTAAGATTGTCATCATTGGCGCGGGACACGTGGGCTCCCACGCGGGCTATGCCCTGATTTCCCAGGGGCTTGCCGAGGAGATCGTTCTAATCGACATTGACCGGAAAAAGGCCGAGGCCCAGGCGCTGGACCTGTTTGACGCCACCCTTTATCTTCCCAGCCGGACCCTTGTCCGGGCGGGAGACTATCAGGACGCAGCGGATGCGCAGCTTCTGATTGTCGCGGCGGGGCCGCTGCCGGATATGAGCAAGGGCCAGACCCGCATGGATACCCTGCGCCAGACCATTGCGATCATGAAGGATGTGACGGCGTCCATCCGGACCTCCGGGTTCAGCGGCATCATTCTGAGCATTTCCAATCCCGCCGACGTGGTGGCCCATTACATTCAGCACCAGCTGAACTGGGAGCCCCGCCGTGTCCTCTCCACCAGCACGACCCTGGATTCGGCCCGCCTCCGCCGGGCATTGGCTCAGGCCATAGGTGTGGATCAGAAATCCGTCACCGCTTACGCCCTGGGGGAACACGGAGAGAGTCAGATGGTTCCCTGGTCTGCGGCCAGCATTGCCGGAAAGCCCCTGCCGCAGCTTCGGGCGGAACAGCCCGATACCTATGGACAGCTGGACCTGGACGCCATTGCCGCCAATGGCCGCGCCGGAGGCTGGGTCATTCTGGGCGGCAAGGGGTCCACGGAATTCGGAATCGGGGCGTCTATTGCAGAGGTGGTGCGGGCCATCTTCCACGACGAGGACCGGATTCTTCCGGTGTCCGTCCTGCTGGAGGGCCAGTATGGCCAGCAGGGGGTTTACGCCAGTGTTCCCGCCCGCCTGAACCGTCACGGCGTGGCCGAAATTCTGGAATTGACTCTCACGGAGGAGGAGCAGGCCCAGTTTGCCGCCTCCTGTAAAACCATGCGGGAAAATTTCCGGCTTGCGCTGACGCTTTGACCAATGCCTGATTTGATTTTTAGGAGGAATTGATATGAATTTCAAAAAACTTCTCACCCTGGCCATTGCCGCCGCCCTCACCCTGACCCTCGCCGCCTGCGGCGGTTCCGGCGGCAGCGGGGATTCCGGCAGTTCCGGTTCCGCCGCTGAGCCTGTCACCATCAAGCTGGGCGTGGTAGGCGGCATCTACGAGGATCTCTGGACCCCGGCTCAGGAGGCTCTGAAGGCGGAGAACATCAATCTGGAATTTGTCCAGTTTTCCGACTATGTCACCCCCAATAACGCCCTGGCCAACAACGAGATTGACCTCAACGCCTTCCAGCACCGCATTTACCTGCAAAGCGAGCTGGACAGCTACGGCTATGAAATCGAGACCGTGGGCAACACCTTCATCATTCCCCTGAACATCTATTCCGACAAGGTATCTGCCGTGGAGGAGCTGAAGGACGGCGACGTGGTGGCCATCCCCGACGACCTTACCAACGGCGGCCGGGCCCTGAAGGTTCTGGAGGCGGCGGGACTCATCACCCTGGACGCCTCGGCGGGCTTCAGCCCCACCCTGGACGACATCACGGCCTACAACACCGCCATTGAGATTGAGGAGCTGAAGGCCAACGTCATTCCCTCCATCCTGCCCGACGTGGCCGCCGCCGTGGTCAACGGCAACTACGCCCTGGATTTCGGCCTGAAGACCGAGGAGGCCATTTACAAGGATTCCGTGCTGGACGTGGAGGAGTACTGGTGCCTGGTGGCCGCCCGGAGTGCGGACCTGGAGGACCCTGCCAAGAAGGAGATCTATCACAAGGTTGTGCAGGCCTTCCAGAGCGAGGGGACCGAGAAGGTTTTCAGCGAGGACTACGGCGGGTATTTCATCGCCGTGGGCTGGGACCAGGACCTGCTGGCGCAGTAAGCGGCAGCCGCCGGGTCTCCGGCCCGCCGTGCCGGGAGCGGGGACCCCATTGCAGACAGGAGGATGTATCATGCAGATTGACCAGCAGGCTCTGCGGGCGCTCATTTCGGATGAGGACCGCCTGCTTTTCCGTCCCATTCCGCCGGAATACCAGACGGACGCCCTGGGCCGCCTCCGCGGCGAGGCCGGGGCCCTGGCGTTTCCCCTCTCCGCCCAGGAGGTCAGCGGCATTCTGGCCTATGCCCACGCGCACCGCATTCCCGTGACGCCCCGGGGCGCGGGCACCAACCTGGTGGGTTCCACCGTGCCGCTCCAGGGGGGCATCATCCTGGACCTGAGCCGGATGAACCGGATTCTGGAGCTGGACCGGGACACCATGACCGTCACCGTGGAGCCGGGCATCCTGCTCCAGGATCTCCAGGCCTATGTAGAGAGCGAGGGCCTTTTCTACCCGCCGGACCCCGGCGAGAAGGCCTCCAGTATCGGCGGCAACATCAGCACCAATGCCGGAGGCATGCGGGCGGTGAAATACGGCGTCACCCGGGACTACGTCCGGGGGCTGGAGGCGGTTCTGCCGGACGGCACGATTCTGAATGTGGGCGGCAAGCAGGTGAAGGACGCCAGCGGCCTGAGTCTCAAACATCTGCTGATCGGTTCCGAGGGGACCCTGGCGGTTATTACCCGATGTGTGCTGCGGCTGCT
The DNA here is from genome assembly GCA_022797935.1 of Oscillibacter sp. Classification (GTDB taxonomy): domain Bacteria; phylum Bacillota; class Clostridia; order Oscillospirales; family Oscillospiraceae; genus Oscillibacter. The sequence continues at coordinate 41,689 of JAAWLO010000004.1, forward strand.
GCCCAAGCCGGAGGCCTCCGTCAGCGTGCTGGTGCCCTATGCAGACCTGAACACGGGTATCCGCAGCGTCCTGACCATTCTCCAGGCCGACGCCAACCCCACGGCGGTGGAGTTTATGGAGCGGAAGGTGGTGGCCCTGGGCGAGGCATTCTCCGGCGTCCGCTATCCCTGCCCGGAGGCGGGAAGCTACATCCTGCTGACCTTTGACGGCCGGGAAAACGAGGTGGAAGCCAACCTGGAGCGGGTCCGGACCCTGGCTCTGGAAAATGGGGCCCTGGACTATACGGTCCTGCGGGACCCGGAGCAGGCGGCGGACATCTGGCGGGTCCGGGGCGCTCTGGTAAAGGCGGTGGAGGCCGTGTCGGAACAGGAGCCGGTAGACATTGTGGTGCCCATCAGCCGCACGGCGGAGTTTATCCGCTTTGTCAATGAGCTGGAGGCCTCCTCCGGCGTCCGGATGGTTAGCTTCGGCCACGCCGGAGACGGCAATGTCCATCTCTGCGTGGTTCGGGGAGACCGGGATGAGGAGACCTGGGAGCGGGAGCTCCACGCCGTCATGGACCAGGCCTACGCCGAGGCCTACCGGCTGGGAGGCGTGGCCTCCGGGGAGCACGGCATTGGCGTTTCCAAGCGGCGGTATTTCCTGCGGGAGAGCCGGGCGGAGAATCTGGCGGTCATGAACCAGATCAAGAATGCCCTGGACCCTCTGCACATTCTCAACGACCAGAAGTCCTATATTCCGGAGACCCGCCGGGACGAGTCCCGCTGAAGTCCCCGGGCGAAGGAACAAATTGAGGGGGAGGAATCTGCTTATGCCTAAAATCTATACATCCGCCAGCCAGCTGATTGGCCGCACCCCGCTGCTGGAGCTGGCCCGCATCCGGCAAAGGGAGGGTCTGGAGGCCCGGATTCTGGCGAAGCTGGAATATTTAAATCCCGCGGGCAGCGCCAAAGACCGTGTGGCCAAGGCCATGATTGAGGACGGGGAGGCCCGGGGCCTGCTGAAGGCCGGGTCCGTCATCATTGAGCCCACCTCCGGCAACACCGGCATTGGTCTGGCCTCCGTGGCCGCCGCCCGGGGCTACCGGGTCATCATTGTCATGCCGGAGACCATGAGTTTGGAGCGCCGCCAGCTGATGAAAGCATTCGGCGCGGAGCTGGTCCTCACCGAGGGGGCCCGGGGCATGACGGGGGCCATTGAGAAGGCGGAGGCCCTGGCCCGGGAGATTCCCGGCAGCTTCCTTCCCGGGCAGTTTGTGAATCCGGCCAATCCCGCCGCCCACAGGGCGTCCACCGGCCCGGAAATCTGGGAGGACACCGCCGGAGAGGTGGATCTCTTCGTGGCGGGCGTGGGGACCGGCGGTACGATTACCGGCGTGGGTTCCTATCTGAAGGAGAAGAATCCGGCGGTGCGGGTCGTGGCGGTGGAACCCACCGGTTCTCCCGTTCTCAGCGGGGGGAGCGCCGGGCGGCACGGCCTTCAGGGCATTGGCGCGGGCTTTGTGCCGGAGGTGCTGGATGTCCATGTCTATGACGAGGTCCTCCCGGTGCGGGACGAGGATGCCTATGCCGCTGGGCGGCTGCTTGGCCGGACGGAGGGCGTGCTGGCGGGCATCTCCTCCGGCGCGGCACTCTGGGCGGCTATCACCCTGGCCCGGCGGTCCGAAAACCGGGGTAAGACCATTGTGGCCCTGCTGCCCGACGCCGGGGACCGCTATCTTTCCACTCCCGGATTTTTGGACTGAGAAACGCAAAAGACCTGCCGCAGTACGGCAGGTCTTTTTTTCACTGCTTCAGGAACTGGCCGGGGTCCACGGCCTCTCCGTCCTTTGTCACGGCAAAGTGCAGATGGGGGCTCTGGGCCGCCTCCACCGCCGCCGTGGCGCCCACCGCCCCGATAATCTGCCCGGCGGTGACGAAATCTCCCGGCTCCACCGTGGGCGTGGTCTGAAGGTTGGCATAGATGGTGGTATAGCCTCCCTCGTGCTCAATGGTCACGGTGGTACCCATCAGAGGGTCGTCCTCCACCGCCGCCACGGTGCCCGCGCTGGCGGCCAGAACCGTGGTTCCCGGCTTGGCCGAGATGTCCACGCCGTCGTGGGTCCGCCAGTCGGCCAGCGTAGGGCTGTAGACCAGCTGCTCCACGGAGAAGGCCATCAGCACCTCGCCGTTCAGAGGTGAGACGATCAGCTGGGGCGCCACCGCCTCCACCGGCGTGTCATCCACGTCCGCTTCTGGCATAGTGGGCACAATCGCCACCTCCACCGGCTCCGGGGCCGCCGTCTCCACCGGCTGTTCCGGCAGTTCCGGCTCGGGCTCCGGTTCCGGCTGTTCCGGGACGTACAGGTCCGTCACCGAGGATGACGCGGGCGCCTGGGGCTGGGAAAGAGAAGGCTCCTCCGCCTCTCTGCCCAGGAGCAGGAAGTACCCGCACACGCCCACCGCCGCCAGGCAGACGGCCAGCAGAGCATAAAAGGCCACGCTGCTGAATACGGATTTCAGTTTGTTTTCCATCGAGAGTTCCTCCCTCACAATCAAGTCTGAGGGAAGTATGGACGGACCCTTCGGAAATTATACCTTAAAATTGGAAACGGACGGAAAAGAAATCCGGCGCTCAGTCTTCCTCCAGCGCGGCAGCGTACAGCTCGTTTTTGGACAGGCCCGTGTGTTCCGCCACCTCCCGGACGGCATCCTTCAGCCGGAGGCCGGTCTCCCGGAGGGCCCGTACCTGCCGGACACCCTCCTCCAGCGTGACGGCGGCGGCAGAGGAGGGCTCCGCCCCGGCCACTACCAGGACGTATTCCCCCCGGGGCGTATTTTCCGCGTAATAGGCTGCAGCCTCGCCCAGGGTGCAGCGGCGGGTCTCCTCATGGAGCTTGGTCATCTCCCGGCAGAGGGCAATCCGCCGTTCCGGCCCGAAGGCATCGCGAAGGTCTGCCAGGGTGGCCCGGAGTTTGTGAGGGGCCTCGTGGAAAATCATGGTCCGGGCCTCCTGCCGCAGGCTTTCCAGATGTTCCCGGCGGCTCTTTTTGCTGACGGAGAGAAAGCCCTCGAAGGTGAAGCGCCCCGTGGGCAGTCCGCTGACCGCCAGAGCATTGACGGCGGCGCAGCAGCCGGGGACGGCAAGGACCTCCACGCCGTTTTCCGCGCACAGGCGCACCAGGTCCTCTCCCGGGTCCGAGATGGCGGGGGTGCCCGCGTCGGTGACCAGGGCGCAGCTCTCTCCCGCCAGCAGACGGGTCAGAACGCTCTGCCCGGCGGAGACATGGTTGTGCTCGTGATAGCTGACCAGGGGTTTTTTCACGCCGAAATGGTTCAGCAGCTTCAAGGACACCCGCGTGTCCTCCGCCGCCACGAAGTCCACCGCCCCCAGGGTCTCCAGAGCCCGGGGTGAGAAATCCCCCAGGTTGCCGATTGGGGTGGCGACCAGATATAAGGTTCCGCTCATGATTCATCTCCTCGAAAGTATATCCGGTCCAGCTCCGCCAGGCCCTCCGGACTCTCTAAAATCAAAGGCGCTTCCACCGCCAGCCCCGGCCGTCCGCCCCGGCGGCTCTCCAGCAGGACCAGAGAGGGGGCCCGGTCCGGACGGCGGCAGACCGTGCGCAGCCGTTTGGGCTCCAAGCCGTTTTCGCGGAGGGCGCAGAGTAGGTCGGTTAGCCGTTCTGGCTTGTGGACCAGAGCGAACGCGCCGCCCCAGCGCAGCAGCCGGGCTGCCGTCCGGCATACGTCTTCCAGGGTGCAGGTCTCCTCCATCCGGGCGGTCCGGCGGGCGGAGTCCCGTGGAGGGAGGCCGCTTCCGGCGGGGAAATAGGGGGGATTGCACACAACCAGGTCAAAGGTCCCGGCGGGGAGGGCCGTTTGCCGCAGGTCCTCCAGACGGAAGTCCAGCTGGCCGGTCAGGGCGTTTTCCGCCGCCGCCCGGTTTGCCAGGCGAATGGCTTCCGGCTGGATGTCCAGACCCGTCACCCGCAGTTCCCGCTGCCGCTGGAGCAGCAGCAGACACAGAAGCCCGGTGCCGCAGCCCAGGTCACACACCCGCAGTCCTGGTTTCAGTCCCGGCAGGGCGGAGAGCAGAAAACTGTCCAGTCCCGGCGGAAACAGTTCCCCGGTCCAGACGAACCGCAGTCCCCCGGGCCGCAGGGTCTCCCAGTGCTCCATCACAGGACCTGGGGCGGAAAGTCCGCCAGCTTGGCGTTGAGCTTGCGGTAGATGCGCTTTTGGAACCAGGGCTCTGTGGAGGCGGCAATGGCCTCCTCCAGGCCGAACCAGCCTACCTGGCTGTTCTCATCCGGCTTGCAGCGGACCGGCGCGGCGGGACTGGCCTCCAGCAGAAAGGTGACGTTCCAGTGGAGATGAGAGGAGACGTATTGTCCCCGCTTTTCGTGTCCGTCCACCGTCAGAATTTCCAAGGAGTAAATTTCCCGGGACACGGGCCGGACTTGTTCCAGGCCGCTCTCCTCCCGGACCTCCCGCAGGGCGGTGGAAAGCAGATCCCGTTCCCCATCGGCGTGTCCGCCCAGCCAGGACCAGGAGTCGTAGAGCTTGTGATAGGCCAGCAGTACCTGCTTCCGGTCTGGGCTGACCACCCAAGCGGAGGCCGTCCAGTGTCCCGGGTTCTCCCGGCCATAGGAGTCCGCTGTCTGCCGGAGGAGTTCGGCCCGGTCCTGTTCCTCCTGTTCGTTCCAGGGACGGAAGATTTGGAGCTGATTTTGCAGTGTCATGATGGATTTCCTCCTGTTCTCTGTTAAATGATAGCATCGTTTTCGGAAAAAAGGAAGTCCCCGCCGGCAGGGACCATACCGTCCCGGCGGAACCGACCGCTTTGTATGGGCAAAACAGATGGGCTGGAGAAAGGAAATCATTGAAACAGGAGAGAAACTATGATATGCTGAAAAAAAGCTGTTTTCCGTGAAAACGCCGGTCTGGTCCGGTCAAAAGGACCGCCTCCCCCAGGTCTTGACAAAAACACCAGGATTTCTCTTTTCTTCCACAATATATAGTGTTTTTCACAAAAACCGTGAAATTTGTCGATAAATTCTTTGGCTATTTTGCAATCTATTCTTGAAAATTCTGGAAATATATGTTATTTTATAGAAAACGAGCCGGGGCTTTTTCCCGTGCCCGGACAATGAAATATTTGAAGAAGGGTAATTACAAATCATGATGGACAAGAAACGAACCGTGCTGTTGGCGGATGCCAACGAAGACTTCCGAACAGCCATGAAAGAGGTCATTGAACAGGGCGGTGAATTCGATGTCGCCGCCGCCACAGGAGACGGACGGGAGGCCCTGCGTCTGATCGAGACCCACCGTCCTGACCTGCTGCTGATGGATGTTGCTCTGCCGGGACTGGATGGCCTGGGGCTGCTGCAGACCCTGAAGACACAGGAAACCGGCGTGCCGAAAACGGTGATTGTCTCTGCCTTCTGCGGCAATCAGGTCCTGGCGGAGGCGGAAAAGCTGGGCGTTAGCTTCTATTTGCCGAAGCCCTGCGAGCCCAATTCCCTCCTGGACCGGATGCGTTCCATCTTCGACCAGCCTGTTGCGCCGGAGACCCATCCCGCCAGCCTCAAAAATCTGGTGACCGCCGTGCTGCACGAAGTGGGTGTTCCCGCCCACATCAAGGGCTACCAATATCTGCGGGAGGCCATTATCATTGCCGTGGGCGATATGGAGGTCATCAACGCGGTGACGAAGGTGCTCTATCCGGCGGTGGCCAAGCGGTTCGGCACCACGCCCTCCCGTGTGGAACGGGCCATTCGCCATGCCATTGAGGTGGCCTGGGACCGGGGTGACCTGGAAGTTTTGCAGCAGTATTTCGGTTACACAGTCTCCAACGCCAAGGGCAAGCCCACCAATTCGGAGTTCATCGCCATGATTGCAGACCGGTTGATGCTGGGCACAGAGGACAAGCAGAAGCGCTGAGGTATTCAGTGCGCCGCCTGCCGGGATTTGCTCCCGCAGGCGGCGCGCTTTTTTGCCTGCGGGCGGTGGGGAATTCAGAGGAGCAGTTCCTCGAAACTCCGGATATAAATGTCGCAGCAGCTCCGCATTTCCGTCTCATCCTGGGCAAACAGGCTGTCGTACACGCCCACCACGCGCATTCCCGCGGCCCGGGCTCCCTGGCAGGCGGCCAGACTGTCGTCAAACACGGTGCAGGCCCGGGGGTCCGCCCCGGCGGCCCTGGCGGCGGCCAGCCAGATATCCGGCTTTCGTTTTTCCATCCCCAGCTCCTGGGCAAAGGTCACCCGCTCGAAAAACTTTGCCAGGTCCAGGGTCTCCAGAGCCGTGTGGCAGTGCTCCGGCACGCTGGAGGTCACCACCGCCATCCGCCGCCCCTGTTTCCGGCACTGCTTCAGGTAGGCCCGGACGCCGGGCTTCACCGCCGTGCGGGCATAGGAGTCCTGCGCCAGGTCCATCCACTCCGCCATAATGGCTTCGCAGGACTCCTCCAGATGGCAGAACTTCTTCGTAAACACCGCCGCCATAGGCAGCGGAACATGGGCCACGCCCTCGTAATACGCATGGGTATAGGACAGGCCCCGGCGGGCCAAAAATTCCCGGTCTACTTTCTTCCAGATGCCATTGGAGTCGGTCAGGACTCCGTCCATGTCAAAAAACAGCATCCATCAAGCCTCCTTTTCCAGCCAGAAGCGCCAGGGGAAATCCCGGGCCTCCTCCGCGTAGTCCACGCCAATGCGGGGGCCGCACAGCATCCGCTCCGCCGGAAGCGGACCGGGGGCGGGAAGCCCCGCGTCCTCCGGCGTGCCGCAGACAAACAGGGTGTCTCCCGTCAGATCCAGGCCGTTTTCCCGCCGGGTCAGCCCCAGGGCCTGACAGAGCTTGCCGGGACCGTTGAGAAAATGTTTCCGCCGGTATGGGGTCAGGGGCTTGTCCGGCCCAAAACGGCGGAGCCGCATGCCCTCTGTCCCGGCCACAGGCTCGATAGCCCGGATGAGCACGGCGGCAGGTTCGCCCTCCGGCTCGGTCACCAGGTTCAGGCAGTGGTACATGCCGTAGATCAAATAGATGTAGGCATGGCCCGGAGGGAGGTAGAGAGGGGCGGTGCGGGCAGTCCGGCGGTATTGGTAGGCGTGACAGGCCTTGTCGCAGCGGCCGATATAGGCCTCTGTCTCCGTAATGCGGCCCACGAGGGCTTCATCCCCCAGGCGGCGGACCAGATAGGTTCCCAGCAGGGCCCGGGCGGCCGCGACGGTATCCTGGTTGTAGAATTCACGGGAAAGCCTTGCCATTTTCTCACCTCGGTGCTAAAATACAAACCTGTGCGGTTCCTTGGGACCCCACGGGATTTTTCTATATAGTCAACGCAGTTGAAAAGGAGTTACAACGCCTTTTCAACCGGCGGACCCAGGGGCCGCCGATGCGCGGAGCGCATTTGCGTTTTCAACTGCGCTGGCTATAGTATAACACGGAAGAGAAAATGGAGCAAGAAAAATGAGAGTAAACCGAGTCCGGCAAAACGTTCTGCCGCTTCTTACGGCCCTGATTTGGGGCACCGCCTTTGTAGCCCAGAGCATGGGGGCGGATTACATGGGCGCCTTCACCTTCAACACGGCCCGGGCAGTGATTGCGTTTTTTTTCCTGCTGGCCCTGTGCGGTATCCGGTCTGCGGTCCAGCGGCGGGCGGGAATGCCCCGCTCTCTGGGGTCCCGGCGGGACCTGGCCCTGGGGGGATTGGCCTGCGGCACGGCCCTGGCGGTGGCCAGCTATTTCCAGCAAAAGGGACTGGAGACCACCACCCCCGGCAAGGCGGGATTCATCACGGCGCTGTATATTGTTCTGGTGCCCCTGTGCGGCCTGCTCTTCCGGCGGAAGCCGCCCCGGGCGGTGTGGCTGGGCGTTGTGCTGGCGGTGGCGGGTTTGTACTGCCTGTGTGTCACCGAGGCCTTTTCCATCACCGGTGGGGATTTCTACGTGCTGGTCTGCGCCTTCTGCTTCACCGTGCAGATTCTGACGGTGGACCACTTCTCCAGCCGGGTGGACGGCGTGGCCCTGTCCTGCGCCCAGTTTTTGGTGATGACCGTGATTTCCGCCATTGGCATGACCGGGGAGACCCTGCCGCCGCTGGAGCTGCTTCCCGCCTGTCTGGGACCGGTGCTGTATGTGGGGGTGTTTTCCAGCGGCGTGGCCTACACCCTGCAGATTCTGGCGCAGAAGGACTCCGACCCGGCGGTAGTGTCCCTGCTGATGAGTATGGAATCGGTCTTTGCCGCCATTGCGGGGGCCCTGATTCTGGGCAGCCGCATGACGGGCCGGGAGTATATTGGCTGCGGGCTGATGCTGGCGGCGGTGCTGCTGGCCCAGCTGCCGGACCGGAAGGCCGTTCCGCTTCGGGAGGAGGGCTGAAGCTCCTGTGTTCATAACCAGGGGGGCGCTGGGAGGATGGGAATTTTTCCCATCAGGCAAAGAGCGGTTCCGCGTGCAGTCCGGCGGATTGCAGGGGGAAGGCGGCGCGGCGGGAAAAAGACCCTTCCGGCAGCGTTCTGCGGCTGAGAATTCAGGTTTTTCGCCCGTGCGTAATGGAAGGACGGGATTCCCCCGGATGTCCGCCGCGGAGGAATATGGTTCCGGATTTCCCGTTTTTCCGGCGAAATGCGTTGGACAAGCGGCGGCAGATGTGGTATAGTAATGAAATTGAGATGGCCGGGGAGGACTTCCCGGTCCGCAGCCTGTGAAAGCAATGAGGTGATCCTATGCGAATCAACGTGCTCGGCGTCGGCTTCGACAACCTGACCATGGACGAGGCCGTGGAGCGGGGAATGGAACTTCTCCGCACCCCCGGGCCTCATTCTGTCGTGACGCCCAATCCGGAAATCGTGGAGATCTGCCGGGAAAATCTGGCCGCCCGGCAGGCGGTGAACGGCGCAGACCTGGTTTTGGCGGATGGTATTGGCGTGGTAAAGGGGGCCCGGATGCTGGGCACTCCGCTGAAGGCCAAGGTTCCCGGCATTGAGTTTGCCGCCGGGCTTATGGCCCGCATGGCCCGGGAGGGCCGGTCCCTCTACCTGCTGGGAGCGAAACCCGGCGTGGCGGAGCTGGCGGGACGGCGGCTGGCGGAGCAGTATCCCGGACTGAACATCGCCGGAACCCACGATGGTTATTTTCAGGAGGATGGTCCTGTGGCGGAAGCAATCCGAACCAGCGGGGCAGACTGTGTCTTCGTCTGTCTGGGCGCGCCCAAGCAGGAGCTCTGGATGGCGAAGCACGGCGCGGAGACCGGCGCGCGCCTCCTCTGCGGCCTGGGCGGAAGTCTGGACGTCTTTGCCGGTGTGGTGGAGCGTGCCCCGAAATTCTGGTCGGACCACGGTCTGGAGTGGTTTTACCGCCTGTGCAAAGACCCCCGCCGGGCGGGACGGATGATGAAGCTGCCTCTGTTTCTGGTCCATGTGCAGCGGGAGAAGCGCCGGAGATGAAAGGAACACTGATTGTACTGGAGGGGACGGACGGCTCCGGCAAGGCCACCCAGGCCAAGCTCCTGCTGGAGCATCTGCGGCGGCAGGGCCTGTCCTGCCGGGAGATTGATTTTCCCCGGTACGGCAATCCCTTTGCCGAGCCGGTGACGCGTTATCTCCGGGGGGCTCTGGGGGACAAGCCCGGCGACGTCAACGCCTATGCCGCGTCCACCATGTTTGCCGTGGACCGCTTTGCCTCTTATCAGGAGGACTGGGGCGGGTTCTACGAGGCCGGCGGCGTGGTGATTGCCAACCGCTACACCACCTCCAACGCGGTCCACCAGGCCTCCAAGCTCTCCGGCGGGGAGCGGAGGGCCTTTCTGGACTGGCTCTTTGATTTGGAATACCGCCGTCTGGGGCTTCCGGAACCGGATCTGGTGCTGTATCTGGACATGCCCACCGAGGCGGCGAACCGTCTCCTGCGGCGGCGGGAGCGGCAAACCAGCACCCAGGCCGATATTCACGAGCAGGACGCTGCCTATCTCCGCCGCTGCCAGGAGAATGCCCGGGAGATTGCGGAGACCCTGGGCTGGACGGTGGTCCGCTGCGCCGCCGGAGACAGTCCCCGGACGCCGGAGGACATTCACCGGGAGGTGGCCGCCCGGGCGGCGGAATGCCTGTCCCGCTGAGAAACGGCGAAAACGGGACGCCGTGCGCCCCGTTTTCCCGGCAGTTCAGCAGCAGGTGTCGTTGCTGCATCCGCAGCTGCAATTGCAGTTGCACCCGCAGCCGCAGTTGCAGCCGCCATTGCAGCCGCAGCCGCCGTTGTTCCAGCAGCCGCAGCCATTGTTCCAGCCGCCGCCCCAGCAGCCACCGCCCCAGTTGCCGCCGCCGCCCCAGCAGCCGTTGCTGCTGCCGCCCCAGCCGCAGCAGCACACCAGGACGATGATGAGGATGATCCACAGGCAGCCGTTGTCGTTTCCGTTGTTAAAACACATAGTCTTCACACCTCTCTTGGATTTGAACCATTCTATGCTTCCGGGCGCTTCCGGGAGCCTGACCTTTTTAAAATTGTCCTGTCCTTTTTTCAAAGAACAGGGGGACAGGCCCTGCTTATGCTATTCACACACCCGCAAGGAGGTTTTTTTATGGCCGATTACCGCAAGGATGACGCTGCCAACTGGGACCGGGAACAGGTCCGGCGGGAGCGTCCTCAGCCGGCGCCGCGCAAACGCCGCCGGAGAAAACGCAGACTGCACCCGCTTCTCTTCCTTCTGCTGCACCTGCTCTTTGTGGCCCTGGTCTCCGGACTGCTGGGCTGCGGCGGCTGGCTGCTCTTCAGCGACTTCTGCTCCTTCAACCGTTCCGGCGTTCCCACGGTGACGGCCACCGTTGAGGTCTCCTCCGAGGACACCCTGGACACCATTGCCGATAAGCTGGCGGACGCGGGCTTTATCGAGTACAAGTGGTTTTTCCGGCTCTACGCCGGCTTCACCGGCGCGGAGGAGGAGATCAGCATTGGGTCCCACAGCCTGAACACCGATATGGACTACCACGCCCTGGTGGCGGGTATGCGGGGAACCCGGAGCTACGCCAACGCCGATACCGTCCAAGTCACCATCCCCGAGGGACGCACTGTCTCCCAGACCATTGCCATTCTGGCGGAAAAGGGCGTCAACACCGAAGAGGCCCTCATCGACGCCGCCCAAAACGCGGATTTCAACTATGACTTCATTGACAACGAATCCACTAACATCAGCCGCCTGGAGGGCTACCTTTTCCCGGACACCTACGAATTCTATATCAATGAAAAGCCTGCCGACGCGCTGAACCGCCTCATCCGCAACTTCAACAGCAAGATGGATGACGACCTTCTGGCCGTCGCTGCCGAGAGGGGCTATGACCTCCACAAAATCATCACCGTTGCCTCGCTCATTGAGAAGGAGACCGACGGCACGGATTACGGCAAAATCGCCTCCGTCATCTACAACCGCCTGGACGGTCCCGGCGACAAGGCTGGCACCTATGGCATGCTTCAGGTGGACGCCTCCCTGCTCTACGTGCTCTCGGGGCACCAGGGGGCCATCACCCAGTCCGACATGCAGACGGATTCCCCCTATAACCTCTATAAATACCCGGGCCTGCCCCCCACACCCATTGCCAACCCCGGTCTTGCTTCCATTCTGGCGGCGCTGGAGCCGGAGAACACCGACTATTACTATTACGCCCTGGGCACAGATGGCCGTCACCGCTTCTTTACCAATTACAATGACCATGTGGCCTTCGTCAGCAGTGGTGAGTATGGCGGGTAAGAAACCGGAACTGCTGGCCCCGGCAGGGGACCTGGAGCGGCTGCGCATGGCCGTTCTCTACGGCGCGGACGCCGTCTATCTGGCGGGCACGGATTTCGGTATGCGGGCCTTCGCGGGGAACTTCTCCCCCGAGGACCTGGCAGAGGCGGTGCGCTTCGCCCACGCCCACGGCGTCCGGGTTCACTGCACCGTCAACACCATGCCCCGAAACGGCGAGATGGACCGCCTTCCCGCCCATCTGGAACAGCTGGAGGCGCTGGGGGTGGACGCCGTCATTCTGGCGGACCTGGGGGCCTTCCAGCTGGCGGGGCGGTATGCGCCCCATGTGGCCCGCCACGTTTCCACCCAGGCGGGCGTCACCAATTACGAGGCCGCCCGGGCCTGGCACGACCTGGGGGCCCGCCGGGTGATTCTGGCCCGGGAGCTGAGCCTGGAGGAGGTCCGCACAATCCGGGACAAGACCCCGCCGGAGCTGGAGGTGGAGGCCTTTGTCCACGGGGCTATGTGCGTCAGTTATTCCGGGCGCTGCCTTCTCAGCAATTATATGACGGGCCGGGACTCCAGCCGGGGAGCCTGCGCCCAGCCCTGCCGCTACAAATACGCCCTGGTGGAGGAAAAACGGCCCAGGGAGTATTTTCCCATTGAAGAGGACGGCGAGGGCAGCTACATCATGAATTCCCGGGATATGTGCATGATTGACCACCTGGAAGATCTGCTGTTTCTGAGCAGTCTGAAAATAGAAGGACGGGCAAAGTCCGCCTACTATGCCGCCGTCATTACTGCCGCCTACCGTCACGGAGTGGACGCCGCCTTTGCCGGGGAACCCCTGGACCCTGTCTGGCGGGAGGAGGTGGAGCGCGTCAGCCACCGGCCTTATTCCACCGGCTTTTACTATGGGCCACCGGGGCAGTATTACGAGGACGCCCGCTATGTCCGCCAGTGGCAGGTTGCCGCCGTGGTGACGGACTGCGGCGAGACCGGCCAGGCCACGCTGTCCCTGCGGAACAAATTCCGAGCGGGGGATGAGGTGGAGCTGGTGGGACCGGGCCTGCGTCCCTTCTCCGTCACCGTGCCGGAAATGACGGACGCCGATGGCCTGCCCCTCTTGGAGCCCCGGACGCCCCAGAGCGTCTTTCACATGAAGCTGCCCCGGCCCGTTCCGCCCTGGACGCTGGTCCGCCGGGCCGTGAATCTGTCCGCCAAGGATACAAGCAATTAAAAGGAGGAGCCGTATGAACGCAGATGTCGTCATTGTGGGAGCCGGACCAGCCGGTATCTTCACTGCCCTGGAGATGGTGAAAAAGGGAAGCCATCAAAAAATTGTCATGGTGGAAAAGGGACAGAGCGTGGAAAACCGCCGCTGCCCCAAGAGCCAGACCAAGAAGTGCATGAACTGCAAGCCTTACTGCCACATCACCACCGGCTTTTCCGGCGCGGGGGCCTTCTCCGACGGAAAACTGTCCCTGAGCTATGAGGTGGGCGGCGACCTGCCGGCTCTGATTACGCCGGAGCTGGCCCAGGAGACCATTCATTATGCCGACCAAATCTACCTGGACTTCGGTGCGGACACTCACATTGAGGGGCTGGAGCATGAGGAGGAGCGGAAGGAAATCCGCAAGCGGGCCATTCAGGCGGGATTAAAGCTGGTAGACTGCCCCATCCGCCACATGGGCACTGAGAAGGCCCACGACATCTACTTAGGCATTGAGCGCTATCTCCAGGAGAACGGGGTGGAGATCTTCTTCGGCTGTGAGTGCCAGAACCTGATTCTGGAAAACAGCATCTGCAAGGGCGTCACCGTCTCAGACCGGCAGAAGGACTTTGAGATTTACGCCAAGCACACGATCGTGGCTACGGGCCGCCGGGGGGCGGACTGGCTGGAGCGGCTCTGTTCCGAGCATGGCATTGCCCACGCGCCGGGTACGGTGGACATCGGCGTGCGGGTAGAGGTCCGGAACGAGGTCATGGAGATGGTGAACCGGGTTCTCTATGAATCCAAGCTGGTGGGCTGGCCCAAGCCCTTCAAGAACAAGGTCCGGACCTTCTGCCAGAATCCCGGCGGCTTCGTCAGCCAGGAGAACTATGACAACGATCTGGCGGTGGTGAATGGCCATTCCTACAAGGAGTTCAAGAGCGACAACACGAATCTTTCGATCCTCTGCTCCCATAACTTCAGCGTTCCCTTCAACCAGCCCATTGCCTATGCCCAGAAGGTGGGCGAGCTGACCAACATGCTGGCCAACGGCCAGATTCTGGTTCAGCGCTTCGGCGACATTCTGGACGGCAAACGGACCTGGCAGAAGGAGCTGGCCCAGTCCAACATCCGGCCCACGCTGCCGGACGTGGTTGCGGGAGATATCACGGCCGCCATGCCTTACCGGGCCATGATGAACATCATCAACTTCATCCAGGCCATGGACTATGTGGTGCCGGGCTTCGCTTCCTACGAAACCCTGCTGTATTCTCCCGAGCTGAAATTCTATTCCAACCGGGTGAAGATGGACACGGACTTCAACACCAGCCTCCAGGGCCTCCACTGCCTGGGGGATTCCTCCGGCTGGACCCGGGGACTGATGATGTCCTCCGCCATGGGCGTGCTCATGGGCCGCAAGCTGGCCGAAGAAGGTTAACCTGCTGTGCTGAGACGCGAAAAATCAGGGCCGTTAAGGCCCTGATTTTTTTTCCTCACTGGATTTTTCGGGATTCATAGGACGGGGGAATGGGTTCACTCGTTCCCCTCGGTTCGTCCTCCGGCAGGTCCATGGATCCCTCTGTGCCCGCGATTTCGGGAAGGACCCGGACAAGGCACACCGCGGTCTGGTCCTCCCAGCTGGCGGTGATGACCGCCTCGCCCGCGCCCTCGATGGAGACCCGTCCGCCGCTGTCCACCTGGGCCGCATCGGGATTCGAGGAAGTCCACGCCACCTCCTCCGAGGGGACCCCGAAAACCTCTAATACATACTGGCCGATATCGCCTGCTGCTGTCTCGATCTCTCCGGGGCTGACGGCAAGGATTCCCGGTATGTCTGCGGGCCTGGGGAAGCGCGGCGCAGTGACATTCAGCGTCTCCGTAATCCGGCAGTCATCACCGCACTCCAGCACGATGTCCAGATGCCCCATCAGATCCTCCGGGATATCCCAGGCAAAGAGGGCGAAGTCCCGGCCCTCTCCCGCCGCCTGAACCGCCACCTGTTTCCGATATTCCAAGGTTCCGGTTCCTGAGGGGGTCAGGAATAGAGAGACGGCGTTGACGGAATGTTCACCGCCGTCCTCAAACGCCACCATCAGCAGAACCCGTTCTCCGGCGGTAAAGCTGTTCCACCCGTCTCCCAGGTCTGGCCGGAGGAGCGCGGCGTCCTCGTTGAAGAAATAGATGCCGGTGATATGTGGTTCCGCATACTGCGGGGTATCCGCCCGGAGGGCCTTGAACATGACAATGGACAGCAGGGCTGACACAATCAGCACCCCCAGGACCAGGAGCACCAGCCGCTTCCAGTTCCAAAAGGGCGGCTGAGAGCTTGACGGAGGGGTCTCCTCTGGCGCAGTCTCCTCCGGTGCAGGGAACGTGATGCCCAGCACCTCCCCCAGAAGCTCCAGATTCTCCGGGCTGGGGACGGAGGCTTCCAGCTCCCATTTGCTGACGGCCTGGCGGCTGACCTCCAGCTTTTCCGCCAAATCCTCCTGGGTCATGCCCAAATTCTCCCGGGCCTGCTTGATGATTTCCGCTATCGTCATTTGTATATCCTCCTCAAGTAAGTCGAAACCGGTTTCGCAGGCCTCAGTATAGCAGGTTGCGCCGGTTGCGTCCACCAACTTGGCCCGCAACCAGCCCGGTTGCGCGGAGAATTTTCATGGATACCGCCAGATTTCCCGGTTCTGATTCGTTTTATAGACAGAATGGCCGTTCAAGAAGGAGATGATACTACGGAACAAATCACCTATACCCGCCAGGAGGCGGAGGCTCTGGTGGAGCGTTGGGCGGATACCATCCTCCGGATTGCCTACACCTGGACCGGCAATATCCAGGACGCTCAGGACGTCTGTCAGACGGTGCTTCTGAAGCTGCTGACCCAGCCGCATCGCTTTCCGGACCCGGACCGGGAACGGGCTTGGCTTCTGCGGGTCACGGTCAACTGCTGCAAGGACCTGAAAAAGTCCGCCTGGATGCGGAAACGGACCTCCCTGGATGCGGCGGCGGAGACGGCGGTCCATCTGCCGGAGCCGGAGGAGAGCCCTGTGCTGAAAGCGGTTCTGGCTCTGCCGGAGAAGTACCGGCAGGCAGTGTATCTGCGTTATTATGAGGAATACAGCGTCAATGAAATTGCCTCGCTGATGGGCTGCAAGGCCGCTCAGGTCAGCACCTATCTTTACCGGGGCAAGGCAAAACTGAAGATCATGTTGGGAGGCGGCTATGGAAAAACGTGTTTTACAGACTGAATTGGAGCATGTGCGCTTCACCCCGGAAGGCCGGAAAGCCCTCACAGAGGCCCTGATGCGGGGAGAGCCGGTCCGGCATTCCGGGAGCTGGGTCCGGCGGGGCATAGCGGCTGCCGTGGCCGCCGCAGTGCTGGTAGGTTCCGCCGTAGCGGCGGCAGGCCCCTTGTGGAGCCGCTATTTCGGACAGCTGGACCGTGAACAGCAGGAAATCATGGAAACCCTCAGCCAGACGCTTCCGGCGGCGGAGTCCAACGGGACCACTATGACGCCTCTGGCGGCCTTCGGCGACCAGGATTTCTATTACCTCATGCTG
The DNA here is from genome assembly GCA_022797935.1 of Oscillibacter sp. Taxonomy (GTDB): domain Bacteria; phylum Bacillota; class Clostridia; order Oscillospirales; family Oscillospiraceae; genus Oscillibacter. The sequence continues at coordinate 58,167 of JAAWLO010000004.1, forward strand.
GAAATCCGCGCCCCAGAGGGCACAGTCCTCCCGGATTATCGTGAGGAGGAGGGCTGTTACCAGCTCTTCGGCGACACCCTGGAGGAGTCGGTTACGCTGACGGACGCGGCGGGACAGGATGTGCTCTGCACCCTGGATTACAGCTGGATCAACGATGACCCCGGAGACAATCTTCTCACCGCCGTGATTCGCCTCTGGTCCATGGAGGACACGAATCTTTGCGACGGAACAGACAAGGTGCTCCGCATACCCGGTCTCTGGGTTCAGAGCCCGGACAAGATCTACACGCCCGTCCTCACCGGCAGCTGGGATTTCCATATCGGGACCCATTCCGGCGGCGTTGAGAGCCTGACGCCGGACGTAGCCGGAGTTACCGTGGAAGACGCGGACTGCGGGACCATGACCATGGAGTACCTGCGATTGTCTCCCTTGGGAATGCGGATTCGCCACAGCTGGTCGGAGCCCAGGGAGGGCATCCTTCCCGGCGCGCCGCTCTCCGTAGTCATGGAGGACGGCAGCGAGGTTGCCCTGGAAAATACCGTAGGCAGCTGCGGGGAGAACTGGAATGAGGAATATGGTCCTTTCGAGACTCCCATTGACCTGGACAAGGCGGTGGCTGTCCGTTGGGGCACGGCAGAGATTCCCCTGGGCTGAAGGCGCAGAAAAGCGGCACGGAGTTTTCCGTGCCGCTTATGCTTGTCCAAGATCAAACGTGGATTCCGCCCACGAAGTATGTATTGTAGTAGCCGCTGGTCAGATCGCTGTAAATCACGCCGCCGCTGCGGGAGGAAGAAGAATGAATCATCTGGCCTCCGCCGATGTAGATGCCTGCGTGAGAACAAGCCTTTCCGGCGTTGCGGCTGGGGTCATTGAAGAACACCAGGTCACCGGGCTGGAGCTCGCCCAGGCTGTAAACCCGGGTGCCCAGGCCGCTCTGCCACTGGCCGGTGGCCGTGTGGGGCAGGGAGAAACCGAACTGCTTGTACACATACATGGTAAAACCAGAGCAGTCAAAGCCGCTGGGGGAGGCGCCGCCGTAGCTGTAGCGGGTTCCCAGGAACTGCCGGGCAAAATCCACCACACCGCTGGAGGAACCAGGGGCGGCGGGCTCGCTGTTGGTGAGGCTGATGTAGTCGCTGCGGATGTAGCCGTCGCCATAGGTGCTGGTGATGCTGTACCAGCCGTTTTCCAGGCCGATGACGGTGACGCCGCTGCCCAGACCCAGGTTGTTCAGAACCTCGCCGTCCAGAGAGGCCATATCCCGCACATTCACGCCGGAGGCGTTCACCCGGCCATAGGTCTCAAACGCGCTGTTGTCGGCCTGCACCAGGAACTCGGAGGAGACATAGCCGCTCTTGCCGTTGTAGGCAACCCGGTACCAGCCCTCTTCGGCGCTGTCCAGAATGGCTACGGTCAGGTCCTTTTCCAGGGTGGTGACAATGGAGGCCTCCGTGGAGGGCTCGGAACGGAGATTGAGGCCGCTGCCGGTGGTAACGCCGACTCCCGTGGCCAGAGCGTCTTCCGCGGCGAAGACCGAGACGGCCAGGAACGCAGCGGTGATTGCGGAGAGCGCCAGAACCTTGGCGGCCTTTTCTACAAAGTGATTCATGGGAATTCAAATCCTTTCGTTTCGTTCGTAAAGGTCCGGACGGTCACGCCGCCTCAGACCGGGTAAGAGAGGGATGGGGAAAACCAGTTACTTCTCTCTTCCCGCCAGGGCCCGGTTCAGCCACACCGCCGCAATGTCCATGGCGGCATACAGGCTGTTCTTCTCGCTTTTCTTGACGACCCGGTCCCGTGATTTCAAATCCGGGTCTGTCAGCTGGAGCTGGATGGAAACCCGGGTAGCAAGGTCCAAGTCCTGTTCTTTCTTGGTCTCCAAAACCTGCATCATGATGATATATTTTTCAGCCATCGTGCCGTAGTAGATCAGGTTGCCTGCCCGGCGAAGCGGATGGCCTTTGTACACAAGACCTTCGGTTTTGCTGTTCTTCCCTCCTGCCATGAAAACCCTCCTTGAAATTTTGTAACCAAATTGTAACATCTTTTTTCCGTTTTGTCAACGCTCTCCGTTGGTCAAATATATGGAAAATCCCGGCTGATTTTTGCCGAAACGCACAAAAATGACAAAGCCCCCGGAGGAGAGGCGCTGCCGGATCCGGCAGACCGCTCCTTTCCGGGGATTTTGCGTCAGAGAAAATGACAAATTGTAACTCTTTTTGTTACGCTTTCACTGTCCGAGGTACTTCCGAACCAACACCTGCAGCAGCTCATCCCGATCGATTTTGCGGATCAGTGTGCGGGCATTGTTGTGGTTTGTAATATAGGTGGGGTCCTCGGACAGGATATAGCCCACGATCTGATTGATGGGATTGTAGCCCTTTTCCTCCAGAGACTTGTAAACAGAAGAGAGAATCTGATGAATCTCCGCGTCCTTTTCCAGCGCGAGGCTGAACTTTCTGGTAAAATCGTCCATTTGAACACCACCTTCCTTTCCGCGTTCCTCTTTAGTATACTCGTTTTTCCTCCAACTGTAAAGGGGTTCCTCAGGAAATTCACGAAAGATTTTTACTTTAGTAAGCGAAACCGCGTTTCCCTCCCGGCCGGGAGATTCGCCAAATCCGGCAGGAATCTTCCCAAAACGGCCTGTAAGAAACGGAAAAACCGGGATTTAAGAGGATTGAATTCAGCGCAGAACGGCGTCCAGTTCGTTTTTCAGCAGTTCCAGAATGCCCGTCACGTCCTCGTCGGCCTCCTGGGCGGTGAGGCTGCGCTCGTCGGAGCGGAGTTCCAGACTGAAGGCCACGCTCTTTTTCCCATCGGGAATGCCCTTGCCGGTGTAGACGTCGAAGAGGCTGACGGCTTTCAGCAGGCCCTTGGCGCCCCGGCGGATGCAGTCCTCCAGGGTTCCCACAGGCAGGTTCCGGTCACAGACTAGGGCGATGTCCCGCGTGACGGCGGGAAAGCGGGGCAGGGGCTGGTAGATGGGTGCGCCAGCCATGCTCTGGAAGAGGGCGTCGAAGTGGAGCTCCGCAGCATAGAGCTCGCAGTCCACGTCATAATTGACGGCCACGGAGGGATGAATCTGGCCCAAAACGCCCAGAAGACGGTCCCCGCTGTAAACCTTGGCGCAGCGGCCCGGGTGGTAGGAGGGATTTTCCCGCTCCGCCTCAAAGCGGACGTTTTCCGTGCGCAGGCCCTCCAGCACGGCTTCGACAGCGCCCTTCATCGCAAAGAAGTCCATGCCGCCGCCGTAGGCGCCCAGGGACAGCACCTTGGGTTCACTGGCCATGCCGGAGCCGTCGTTTTTGGCGAAGTAGGTCCGGCCCAGCTCGTAGAGCCGGACGGCCTTGTTCCGGTAGTGACTGTTTCTGGCCAGGATTTCCAGCATGGAGGGCAGGGTCGTGGTCCGCATGATGGAGCTGTCTTCTCCCAGGGGATTCAGAATCTTCATGGAGTCCCGGAGGGGAGAGTCCGCCGGGAGGTTGATTTTGTCGTAATAGGCGGGGCTGATGAAAGAGTAGGTGATGATTTCGCTGTAGCCCAGGCCCCGGCAAAGGGCTCCGGCGGTGTTCTCCGCCTGCTGGACGGGGTTCCAACCCCGGCGCGGGTTCAGGCCGGAGGAGAGGGTGTTGGGGATGTTGTTGTAGCCATAGAACCGGGCCACTTCCTCGGCCAGGTCCGCCATACCTTCCACGTCGCCCCGCCAGGAGGGGACCTTTATCATGCCCCGTTCTGCGGTGGTCTCAAAGCCCAGCCGCTGGAGAATGGTGTACATCACGTTCTCGGAAATGTCCGTGCCCAGCAGGGCGTTGATCTTGTCCGGCTCAATCTTCAGGACGGTAGGCTGAGGGACGTAGTTCAAAATATCTATGGCGCCGTCCACGACCTCACCGGCCCCCAGCAGCTCCACCAGCTCGCAGGCCCGGTTGACGGCGGGAAGGGTATTCAAGATATCCAGCCCCTTTTCGAACTTGGCGGAAGCCTCGGTCCGCATACCCAGAGCCAGGGCGGTTTTCCGGATGCAGGCCCCGTCGAAATTGGCGGACTCAAAGACCACGTCTATGGTGTCTTCCACAATCTCGCTGTTCAGTCCGCCCATGACGCCGGCGAGACCCACGGCCCGGGTATCGTCGGCTATGACCAGCATGTCCGGCGTCAGCTTCCGGACGTTTCCGTCCAGGGTGGTGAGTTCTTCGTGCTCTTTCGCCCGGCGGACTACGATTTTTCCACCTTTCACGTAGCGGTAATCAAAGGCGTGCATGGGCTGGCCGTATTCCAGCATGACATAGTTGGTGATGTCCACAATGTTGTTGATGGGCCGGACGCCGCTGGCGCGGAGCCGTTCCCGCATCCATTTGGGGGAGGGGCCGATTTTCACGCCGCGCACCATCCGGGCGGTGTACCGGGGGCAGAGGTCCGGGTCCGGGGTCTCCACGTCCAGGAGGTCGGGGAGGGAGCCCTCCGCGCCGCCCTTTACCTCCGGCTGATGGAACCGGCAGGGTTTGTCAAAGGTGGCGGATACCTCCCGGGCCAGACCAATGACGCTGAGGCAGTCGGGCCGGTTGGGGGTGATTTCAAATTCCACCACGCGGTCATCCGCGCCGATGACAGGTCTGATATCATCACCGGGCTTGCAGTCCTCCCGGAGGACAAAGATGCCGTCGGGGATGCAGTGGGGGAACTCCTTCTGTTCCGCATGAAGGTCTTCCAGGGTGCAGATACGGTCCGTCTTTTCGTTGTAGGCGACCATATCGCCCACATGAACATTATCGCAGCGGATATCCGGGCAGACCGTGGCGTCCTTTACCATCATGCAGGTGTGATAGCTTCCGTCACCCAGAGGCATGCACTCCAGCACCTGGGCGGCAACCACAGAGCCAAAAATCGGATGCCCTGGCTGGATATCGGCCGGAATGGAGGGCTTTTCCGGGTCAATGGGCTTGTAGTCGTTCAGCAGGGCAGCGGCGGTAATCACGCCGTAGGGGAAGTCCCGCTCGTCCAGGTTCAGCTCCTTCAAAGAGCAGAGCATACCGTTGGAGAGGATGCCCCGGAGCTTGCCCTTGGTAATTTTTTTGCCGCCGGGGAGGGTGGAGTTGTGGAGGGCCACAGGTACCAGGTCCCCCTCGTGGATGTTCCAGGCCCCGGTGACAATCTGGACCGGTTCCTCCCGCCCCACGTCCAGCTGGCAGACCCACATGTGGTCGCTGTCGGGGTGGCGCTCCATCTTCTCAATGCGGCCGGCGACTACGTTCTGGATTTCCGCTCCCAGGTCCTCAGTGACCTCCACCTTGGAGCCGGAGATGGTCATGGCCTCGGCGAAGTCCCGGTCGTTTACGGACTCCACGTCAACAAATTCTTGTAACCATTTACGGGATAATTTCATATTCTTAACTCCTCTTTCCTGTGAAAGTGAGCGGTCAGTCCCACTCGATTTCTCCGCCGTTCTCCTGGACGAAGCGGCAGAGCGTTTCCGCATCCTCCGCCAGGGAGCGGATGATTTCCGCAAAGCGTTTGGCCTTTGCCTCGTTTTCCGGGGTCAGGGGCCAGTGGGCCGCGTACGTGTCCGCCTCCGGGTCTGGGTCCAGTCCCTCCAGAATATCCGGGGCGTTTTTCTCCAGGTAGTACCGGAGCAGGGCCTCCCAGTTGTAGCCGTTCATGTAGGCCTCCGGGCAGAGGGCGTACAGCTTTTCCCCCAGGGCCATCACCGTTTTGTCACTGGCCTGGAGCATAAGGCTCACGTTGTTTTTATAGGTGAACACCGATACATAATCTTCCATGTCAAACTCTCCGTTTTGTCAGAACTGCTCCAGGAAGCGGATGTCGTTTTCGAAGATGAGCCGCATGTCGGAGATCTTGTACCGGCCCAGGGCCAGCCGTTCCAGGCCCATGCCGAAGGCGAAGCCGGAATACTCCTCCGGGTCAATGCCGCAGTTCCGCAGCACCTTGGGGTGAACCATGCCCGCGCCCAGAATTTCGATCCAGCCCTCGCCTTTGCAGGTGGGGCAGCCCTTGCCGCCGCACTTGTAGCACTGAATGTCCACCTCGCAGCTGGGTTCCGTGAAGGGGAAGTGGTGGGGCCGGAAGCGGGTAACGGTCTCGGGACCGTAAATCTCCCGGATAACCGCGTTCAGCGTTCCCTTCAGGTCTGCCATGGTGATGTTTTTATCCACAACGAGACCTTCGATTTGGTGGAACATGGGGGAGTGAGTGGCGTCTACCTCGTCCTTGCGGTAGACCCGCCCGGCGGAAATCATGCGGATGGGCACGCCGCAGTCCTCCATAGCCCGAATCTGCATGGGAGAGGTCTGGGACCGGAGAAGGACGGAGGAGTCCTCCTTTAAATAAAAGGTATCGGTCCAGTCCCGGGAGGGGTGGTTCTCCGGCGCGTTGAGCTTGGTGAAGTTGTAATCCGCCTGCTCGATTTCCGGACCGTCCATGATTTCAAAGCCCATGTTCAGGAAAATTTCCTTCATTTCGTCCAGTACGGAATACATAGGGTGCTTGTGGCCCAGAGGGGGCTTTTTGCCGGGGATGGTCACGTCCACGGCCTCCAGCTCCAGCCGGGCCTCCAGGGCCTTTCGGGAGAGAAGGCCGGATTGGGCCTCAATTGCCTTTTCCAGGCTGGCGCGGACGTCGTTGGCCAGTTGGCCCATAATGGGCCGCAGTTCTGCGGAGAGGCCGCCCATCTGCTTCAGCACGGCGGTGAGCTCTCCCTTTTTGCCCAGATACTTGACCCGCAGAGCCTCCAGGCCGGCGGGTTCCTGGGCTCCGCCGATTGCCTCCAGGGCCCCTTTGCGAATGGATTCCAGTTGTTCTTTCATCATATTGCGGTACTCCTTTTCTTGGATGGTGGTACTCAGGTATTTTTCAAAAACGTCCAGGGCGGACGGTGCATGGTGATGGTAAACCGGGGCAGGTTCCACAGGCCTCCGGCGAGATTGGCGGACTGTTTTCCCGGGCCGGTCACTACGGTTACGGGGAAAAGGGTCTGTAAAAAGGCGCTGGCATCCGGGTCGGTCTTGCCGAAGGGATAGGCGAAAAAGCTTGGGGTTGCGCCGGTTTCGGCGGCAATACGGTCATAGCTTTTCTGAAGGTCCTCCAAGACCCGGGTCTGAAAAGCGGCGTCATCCTCGCCTGGCTGCCGCTGAACGCCGTTGGCCTGTCCGGGGATAAAGTTTCCGTTTCTTCCGTCCAGGTTGTGAATGGCATACCCATGGGAACCGATTTCCACCAGTCCGGAGGCGGTCAACTCCCGGCACATGTCCCAGGAGAGAAATTGACTGGCCCAGTTGTCCGGCATGAAGACCATGACGGCAATGGCGGCTTTGGCCTGATATTTTTGGAGGAGCGGAAAGGCCAGATCGTAGTTGCTGCGGTAGCCATCGTCAAAGGTGATGAGGACCGGCTTTTCCGGCAGGGCTTCTCCCGCCGCCAGTTCTCGGGGCAGGATGGTCTGGTAGCCATTTTTCTCCAGCCATTGGAGGTCCTGTTCCAGACGTCCGGCGGTGACGGTCATTTCGTTGCAGGGCTCTCCATCGGGGACTACATGGTGATACATCAGTACCGGCAGGCGGGCAGGGTAGGTCACCGGTTCCCCATCTTTGGAGGAGGGGGTAATTGTAACGGCGGCGGGGGCAGGGGGGTCTATCATAATGGATGGCGGTTCCAGTGGGGAAGGGAGGGCCGAAAAGGGAGCGGCGGCAGAGAGGAGGAAGGAGAGGGAGAGGGCTGCGGCCAGGGAATTCATAATGGATCAAATCCTTTCGAGGGCGGAAAGAAGTGGGGGGAGAAGTTGGGGATGATGGAGGAGGGAAAGAAAAAAGACCCTCCGCCCCAAAAAACTGGGACGAAAGGCAAAACTTCCGCGGTACCACCCAAATTCGCACCGGAGGCGCGCACTTGCGGCCCTGGTAACGGAGGGCAAGACCGGCTATGTCTCCATAGCGGCTCCCGGGCGAACGAAACGCGGCTTCGCGGACAGGCTTACAGCCGGTGACCCGTCCTCTCTTAGAGAAGTGGAAGCGTTATTTTCCCGTTCATAGCTGATGACAAGTATTACTTATAGCATAATTGCTCAGAAAAAGCAAGAGAAAAAATAGCGTCCGCAGCCGCAGCGTCGAAAATTGCACTCCATTACGCCGCCGCGCTGCGGCGGCATCCATTCCGTTCCATTTCCTCCGCTGCCAATCAAGAGGGGACTGCGGTCCCCCCTTGAGCATTCCCCC